>MVQP01000133.1 GCA_002067235.1 Syntrophorhabdus sp. PtaB.Bin047 | reverse complement strand
CTTCAAGCACATGGAGGACATCCTCTTCACCTATGAGACGATCATCTGGACGTACGTGCCTGACGGCATAGAGGCGGAAGACTCCTGGAAGAAACCGGTCAGCTCCTGATAACCGGCGGCCGGCTCACGGCCCGGACAGGGCGATGGGAAGGATAAGGCCTTCAAGCGGGCGGGGCCGGGTCAGACCGGCCCCGCGGCATAGTTGTACCGTAACCCCGGTGTGAACCCATGTACGAAGAGCGATTGACCCAAAGGATCCGAAACCTCGAGCGCAGGAACGGCCGGAAGGGAACCGGTGACGTCGCGCAGGTCGTCAACTCCATCATAAACCATCTCCAGCGGGTGCTCAACACGAGACAGGGGAGCGTGCCCATCGCCGAGGATTATGGGATGCCCGACTTCACCAACTACCAGGGCCTCGGCCTGACGGAAGAGGCGAAGGACATTGCGGACATCATCAAGAACATGATCCTCAAGTACGAACCGCGTCTCGGCGGCGCCCAGGTCACCTACGAGCCCGACAAGGACGATCTTCTCTCACTGCGCTTCAAGCTGCAGACGGAGATCGTCCACGTCAGGGACGAGCGCATCGTGGTGGAGCTCGAGACCGTCATCAGTTCCGAAGGCAAGGTACGGGTAACGCAATAAGAGGCAGAGGGTAACTCGTGTTCAACAGGTACTACCAGCAGGAACTGCAGAACCTTCGGGAACTCGCGGTGGAGTTCTCGAGGACGCATCCCGTCGCGGCGCCCATGCTCAGCGGTCCCAAGCCGGACCCGGACGTTGAGCGCCTCCTCGAGGGTGTCGCTTTCCTGAACGGCCTTCTGCAGCAGAAGCTCGATGACGAGTTCCCCGAACTCGTTCACAGTCTCATGGATGTCGTGTTCCCCCACTACATGAGGCCCATGCCGTCGATATCGATCGTCAGTTTCAAGGCGAAACCCGGCCTGACGGAGGCCGTCATCGTTCCCGCGGGGACATCCCTTGCCTCCGTGCCCGTCGATGGAACATCATGCACGTTCCGCACCTGCTTCGATGTGGAGGCGCATCCCGCAAGCATCGTCTCGCTGGAGGCGCGGGCGCGTCCCACCGGCGAGCCGGAGATGCTGAGGCTCGTCATGGAGCTTAAAGGCATAACCCTTGACAGATGGGACGTGAAGGGGCTTTCTTTTTTTCCGGGAGGCACCTTTTCCCAGGGCGCGGACCTTTTCGCCCTCATGACCCGGCACCTGAGGCAGGTGACCATCCGCCCCCTTGAGGGCGGCAGCCCCTGTGTCCTGCCGGCGGATTGCGTCACGGCGCCCGGTTTCGACCCCGCGAACTCGCTTTTCTCTTTTCCGTCGCAGTCCTTCTCGGGCTACAGGCTCCTGCAGGAGTACTTCATCATGCCGACGAAGTTCCTCTTCCTCAACCTCGGGGGCTGGGAAAGCTGGCGGGACCGCGGCGACGGGACACGTTTCGAGGTGATCTTCGAGTTTTCGGCCTCGTCACTCCATTTTCCCCAGGTGACACCGGACAACATCGTCCTGTTCTGCACGCCCGTCATCAATCTTTTCAAGATGGAAGCGGAGCCGGTCCTTCTCGACCACCGCAGGGAAAGGGTGAGGATCCGGCCTTCGGCCAAGGAGCACAGGCATTACCACGTGTACGACGTCACGGAGGTCGTCGGCTACAGCCGGGGCAGCGTCGAAAAAACGACCTACTCCCCTCTCGACCTCTTCGGCAATATCGACCAGGGCGACCCGGTGTACCAGATGGTGCGGTACCGGTCGCCGGTGGACGACACCGTCGACGCGTACCTCACTTTCCCCTACCACAGAGGGGGACCTGACCCGCGGGTGGAGACGCTCTCCATATCACTGACATGCACCAACGGACAGCTCCCTGAAAAGCTCCAGTTCGGGGATATCTGTGTTGAAACGTCGGATTCGCCGGCGCTGCTTGCCTTCCGGAACGTCATACCCCCGACCTTCTACTCCGAACCGCCGCAGGGCCGCAACGTGCTGTGGAAGTTCCTTTCCCACCTGTCCATCAACTTCCTCTCCGTGGCAACAACGGACAATCTGAGGGAGCTCCTCATGCTTTACGCCCTGGAGGAAGGACGGGACCGGACGAGGATAACGGCGAGTCTGAGGGAGATACAGGGCATAACGAACGTTTCCGTCTCGCCCGTGAGACGTCTGGTCCGAGGAAACATGCTCCAGGGGCAACGCGTCGAACTGACGGCAAACAAGGAATACTACGCGGGCATGGGGAACCTTCTCCTCTTCTGCTCCGTCCTCGACCGTTTTTTCGGCGCCTACAGCGCCATGCACACATTCACGCAAACCCAGCTCAAGGAGAGCATCACGGGTGAGGTGTCGACCTGGCCGCAGCGGATGGGGGCACGATGCCTGGTGTAAAGGAAGATCTCCTCGCGAGGGGTTCGTCATACTCCTTTGTCCAGGCGATACGACTGCTCTCCCATTATATCCACGCGGAAGGGTACGAGGGCGAAGACGTCATGCGCCGGAAGATCCGGGTGCGGCCCGAACTCTCCCTGGATTTCCCGGGTACCGACATCGTGTCCATCTACCGGCGCGGCAGCGAACCCGACAAGTACTTCATCACCGCGACGTTCCTCGGGCTCTACGGCGCCTCCTCGCCCCTGCCCACCTTCTACACCGAAGACCTCCTTGAGGAGGCCTCCGACGACAGAAGCATCTCCCGGGATTTCATTGACATCATCAATTCGCCCGTCTATCACCTGTTCTACAAGTGCTGGACCAAGTATAACCTGGCCTTCGGCCTCGCGGAAAGCCGCCGGGCCGATGCGCTGGAGAGGCTCTATTGCCTTCTCGGCTTCGGAACGGAGAAGGTACGTGAGACCTTTGAAAAACCCGGCCGGTTCTTGAGGTACATCGGGCTCGCCACCCAGATACCGCGGTCGGCGGAGGGCCTCAGGGCGCTCATCAGCGACTGCATAGGAGAACCCTCCATCGACATCGAACAGTGTATCCCTGTCATGACGGCCATCCCAGCGGACCAGCGGCTGCACCTCGGTGTCGGCGGCCATTGCCTGGGAGAAGATGCCACGCTGGGCGCTTTCGTCCTCGACTGCACGGGGAAATTCAGGGTCCACGCGGGGCCTCTTTCGGGAGAGTCCTTTCAGAAGCTTCTTCCCGACGGGCATTCCTTCGGTTTCATCGGGAGGCTCGCGCATTTTTATCTCGACCAGCCCCTCGACTGGGACCTGGAGATAGCGGTCCTGTCATCGGACATACGCCCCGTCAGTCTGGGAGAGGAAACGTGTTCGCGCCTGGGATGGAACACCTGGCTCGCAAGCGACAGGGGATACGCGGAGAACCATGTCAGGCTGCAAAAGGCAATCTAAACAAAGGAGATCGGGACCATGCTGACAGTAGACATTAAATCGCTCCTGATGAGACTCAACGATTACAGCGCCGCCGCCATGCAATCGGCCGCGGGGCTCTGCGTTTCGCGGACCCACTACGAGATAACGATAGAGCATCTCATCGCGAAGCTCTTCGACAACCCCACAAGTGACTGGCCGCTCGCCTTCTCGCGCCTCGGCGCCGACACGGCGAAGGTTCTAAGGGCTGTCGAGGCGACACTCGAGGAGTTCAGGACGGGCAACGCGGGCAAGCCTGTCTTCTCGCCCCTTCTCCTCGAACTTATCCAGGACGCCTGGCTCATATCCTCCATCGATCTCGAGGAGAGGAAGGTCCGCTCCGGTGCCATACTTCTCGCCTTTCTCTCGAAACCGACCTTCTTTGCCTCCGGCCGCTATGCGGATCTCATCAAATCCATCGGCCGCGATGCCCTGGCGGGCGACTTCTGGAATGTGACAAAGGGCTCCGTGGAGATGGACAGGACCCAGGCGAAGGAACCCTCAGGCGAGGAAGCGGAGGGCGGTCCCCGGGGCGGGACGTTCCTCGACCGCTTCTGCACCGACTTTACCGAAAAGGCCGCCCGCGGCGAGATCGACCCCGTCTTCGGCAGGGATTCGGAGATACGCCAGATGATTGACATCCTGGGCCGCCGCAGAAAGAACAATCCCATCTGCGTCGGCGAGCCCGGCGTCGGCAAGACCGCCGTCGTGGAGGGCATGGCGCTGAGGATCAGCCAGGGCGACGTCCCCGACATGCTCAGGAACGTGACCCTTCTGTGCCTTGATATGGGGCTTCTCGAAGCAGGTGCCGGGGTCAAGGGCGAGTTCGAGAACCGCCTGAGGGGCGTCATCAGTGACATAAAGGCCTCGGAGAAACCCATCATCCTCTTCATAGACGAGGCCCACACCCTCATCGGGGCCGGCGGCTCCGCCGGAGGCTCCGACGCCGCGAACCTCCTCAAGCCGGCGCTTGCGCGCGGCGAGCTGCGCACCATCGCCGCCACCACGTGGACGGAATACAAGAAATACTTCGAAAAGGACCCCGCCCTGGCACGCCGCTTCCAGGCGGTCAAGCTCGACGAGCCCACCGTGGAGGCGACGGCCCTCATGGTCAGGGGCCTCAAGGCAAACTACGAGAAGGCCCACAAGGTCATCGTCAGGGACGATGCCGCCGTCGCGGCGGCGGAGCTCTCCGACCGCTACATCACGGGAAGGTTCCTGCCCGACAAGGCCATCGACCTCCTCGACACGAGCTGCGCCCGGGTGAAGATCAATCTCACCGCGAAGCCCGCGCGCCTTGAAGACCTGGAAAGGTCCATCGAGGCCTGCGACCGTGTCATAGGGGCCCTCGACCGTGACAGGGAGAACAGGGTGGCCATCGACGAAGAGGCGTACCGGGAAGAGGTCGCCAAAAAGGAAGTCCTCGTGAAGGCGGCGGAAGACTTAAGGGCCCTGTGGCTTAGGGAAAAGGAGGCCGCAGCGAAGGTGGTGGAGGCACGGGAGAAGTTGAACGCCACTGCGAAGGACAATGGCGGCGCGGAGCGCGAGGCCCTCGAGAAGGAACTCGACGAGGCCACGCAGGCGCTCAAGGACATACAGGGGGCATCGCCCATGATCCAGATCGAGGTGGACCCCGATGTGGTGGCCCAGGTCGTCTCCGACTGGACGGGCATACCTCTCGGCAAGGTACTCAAAGACGAAGCAAAGAACATCATCGACCTCGAAGACCGCCTGAAGGAGAGGATAAAGGGCCAGAACGCGGCCATATCGACCCTGGCGGAATCCATACGCGCCTCGAAGGCGGGCATCAAGAACCCCAATCAACCCATGGGCGTCTTCCTCTTCGTCGGTCCCAGCGGCACGGGCAAGACGGAGACCGGCCTCGTCCTTGCCGACCTTCTCTTCGGCAGCGAGCGCAACGTGGTCACCATCAACATGAGCGAATTCCAGGAGAGTCATACCGTGAGCCGCCTCATCGGCTCCCCTCCCGGCTACGTCGGCTATGGCGAAGGAGGGATGCTCACCGAGGCGGTGCGTCAGAAACCATATTCCGTCGTCCTCCTCGACGAGGTGGAGAAGGCCCACACAGACGTCATGAATCTTTTCTACCAGGTCTTCGACAAAGGCATGCTCACCGACGGCGAGGGCAAGGAGATCAGCTTCCGCAATACCATTATTATATTGACGAGCAATCTCGCCTCCGACGTGATCCATGAGATGAGCTCCGGGGAGGAGACCCCCTCCGCCGAGGTGCTGACCGGCGCCATAAGGCCCATCCTTTCGGCCCATTTCAAGCCGGCGCTCCTCGCCAGGATGACCATCGTCCCCTACTTCGACCTCGGCAGCGAGGCCATGCGAATGATCGTCAAGCTCAAGCTCCGCAAGGTGGCCGACATGCTCATGACGAACAACAAGATGCGCCTTACCTACACCCCCGCCGTGGCGGACCAGATCACCGCGCGGTGCACCGAGGTGGAGACGGGCGCTCGCAACATCGAGTACATCCTGAGCGGCAACATCCTGCCCAGGCTCTCCCAGACGATACTAACCCACATGACGGAAGGGGGCATGCCGACGGCAGTGAACCTTGATGTCCAGGACGACGGCACCTTCGCCTTTAAGTTCGAGGAATAGGTCCGGGAAAAGGGAGGCCCGATGGACATACCTTTCAAACCTTTCACCATACTCGCTATAGGGCCCTTTTCCCCCGTTCCGCGGGACGGATACCAGGCAAGAACGATCTCCGTCGACACGCCCAATGACGCCCTTTCCCTTCTTCGCCCCGCCCTGTGGGTGTCCCTCCCCAAGGAGATATGCCCCGAGGGCGGTGTGACGATAAGCCCCGAGAGGTTAAAGGACCTCACGCCCGACGGGATGCTGACGACGGTGCCCTATGTCAGGGACCTCGCCGACGCCCGCGCCTTTATCAGGAAGAATGCCTCCGGGGGGATGTCCCCCTATCAGCTTGCCGACGAGGTGCGCGTAAGGTGGCCCGCCATCCCCGTCGACTTTTCCGTCCCGGCCGAGGTGCCGAAGGCGCCCGCGCGAAGCCGCGTCGACGACATACTCTCCATGGTGGCGACGGGCGCCGGGGCCGCGGCCCCCGAACCGGTGCGGCAGGAGGGCCCGGCGGGCTGGGTCGCGGCGATCGACGGCCTTCTCGCGGCGATCATGAGGGCTGTCTTCTCCGACGCGAACTTCCGGACCTTCGAGGCTGCCTGGCGGGGTATCGAGTTCCTCGCGAAAGAGGGACCGGCGGGCGCCGCGAAGGACACCCGCCTTTCCCTCGTCAGCGCCTCCCGCGAGAAGCTTGCCGAGGCCTTCGACGCCCTTGCCGGAGACCTCGCCACGGACCCGCCGGAGCTTGTCCTCATCGACATGGCCTTCGACAGCTCCCCCGCGAGCGTCGAGCTTCTCGAGGCGGTCTCGGCCTTTGCCGACACCGTCCTCGCCCCGACGGTCGTTTCTGTCGGCCCCCATTTTCTTGACCTCGGCGAGTGGAGCGAGATCGACCGCCTTGCCTATCTCGCCCACCACATCGAAGACAATCCCGTCTACGCCAAATGGAACAGGCTGCGTTCTCTTCCTGAGGCGAACTGGCTCGTCGCGGCCTGCAATGGCTTCCTCGCGAGGCCGCGCTACGCCGGGGAATCCGCGGCCCGGGATGTCCTCTTCGAGGAGCCCTCGCCCCTGTGGGTAAGCCCCGTCTGGGCCGTCGGCACCCTCGCGGCGCAATGCACCGTTCGTGTCGGCTGGCCGACACGCTTGACCGACGGCGATGCCGCACGCCTCGAAGGCCTTGCCCTTCATCCGTCGCGGGAAGGCGCGCCGGCATCAACCGAGGCCGTCTTTTCCGTCGACCGCCTGAGGCAGTTCGGAGAGATCGGCCTTAGCCCCATCGCCGGGGTGGCGATGAAAGATGTAGCCTTCCTGCCCGCGGCCCGGACCGTGTCGGGGGAGCCCCTTGCTTTCCAGCTCTTCTTCTCGCGGTTGACCGGTTTTCTCATCCGCCTGAGGGAAGAGCATGGGTCGTCGCTTCCCGACGACGCCGCCCCCTGGCTCGAGGAGGCCCTTCAGACCTTCTTTCGCCTCTCTGGCGGCCACGTGCCCGGCGACCTCTCCGTGAAGGAGGTCGAGGGCGAGCGGCCTTCCTTCGTAATCGCCTTCACGCCGCCCGCGGCCGTCATCCCCGGCGGAAGGGGGATAGCCTTCACCTTCGCATGGTAGAAAAGCGCTTCAAAACAAGAGGGGCTTTGTTTTATAATAGGTGGTCCACGATGAAATGGAAGATCTTATCCACGGCGGTCCCGCTCCTCGTCATCGCCCTCATCCTTTCCGGCTGCGGCGGCGGGGCGAAGACGGCGCCGCAGACGCAGAACCTCAAGCGGGACTACGATTTCCGCGGCAGCATCACGAAGGTCGATCCCGCCATATTCCCCCCCGATGATTCCTCGTGGGTGAAGGTTGACGACACGACGCGGCGCAAGGTCTTCTTCAACGACCGCCTGACCCTTGAGCTTGTGGAAACATCGAGGTCAGGGCTGACGGGGAACGTCACCACCACCCACCGCTCCAATGACGTGATGGGTTACGTCATCACCGGCGCCGCCATGGTCACGGTCGGCAAGAACACGAGGCAGATCGCCGGAGGCGGCGCCTTCGTCGTCCCCTCCAACACCCCCTACGGTGTTATCCCGGCGGCGGACAAGACAACCATCCTCTATGTCTACACGCCTCCCCGGGAGGACTTGAGGCCCACGGCCCCCAAAGTGCGCCGTTTCCCCGACAATGAGATAAAAAGCATCGTCTACGGATGGTTCGCCCTTTTCGACGAGAAGGCCTCTGCGGGAGAATTCCTCTCCTATCTTGCCGACACGGGCCTGTCCATGGAGATGGCGGACAAGAAGAAGATAACCTCCTGGCAGGGCTTTCAGGACTGGTACGGCCTCTGGTCGTCGGTGGTGAGCGCCTATTCCAGCACCGTGGAGAAGATCGCGGTCTCCTTCGATACCGGCACCGGGCGCTACCGGGCGAGCACGACCGTCTCGTCGACGACGAAGACCGTAAAGGGCAAAACGAGCACGGAGCGGTACCAGGTCGACATGACCCTTGTCGATACGAGCTGGGGCAATATGCCGAAGATCCTCGAGTACAAGGAGTCGCCAGCGAAGAAATGAACCCATGAACTACCTCACCGACAGAAAGTTCTCCTTCACCTCCGACGCCCTTGCCCCCGATACCTTCG
>MVQP01000132.1 GCA_002067235.1 Syntrophorhabdus sp. PtaB.Bin047 | reverse complement strand
TTACGGGGTGCTGGAAAGCCAGATCAGAGAGCTCAAGAGAGAGCTCGAGGAAAAGAACAGGGCGCTGGAGCGGGCAAGCGAGTATCTCTGCACGATACTTGATTCCCTGCCCGTAGGCGTCGTCGTTGTTGACGGCAAATCCGTCATGTTTGCCAACAAGAACGCGGAGGACCTCATCCCGGAAGGTATCATCGGCAGTCTCAGCGGCACGGCCCGGAGGACGGGAGAGATAAAGTGCGGTCTCGGCCGGTACCGGTGGAAGACCCAGGCGCTGGCCAACGGGTTCGAAGGCAGGTATGTCGTTGCCATCGAGGACGTCACCGAGATCGAAAGGATGAAGGAGCACATGGAGCGCGACGAGCGTCTCATGGCCATGGGAGAGATGGCGGCCCGGATATCCCACGAGATCAAGAACCCGCTGGGAAGCATGGAGCTCTTCCTGTCGATGCTGATGGCGGGCAAGAGGCGGGTGCGCGACCGCAAGTACCTCGAGTACATCCTGTTCGGCGTCAAGACCATTGACAGGATCATCAACAACATACTCTCCTATACGCGGCCCCGGGAACTGTCCCTGAAAGAGGGAGAATTAAGGTCCGTCGTCGGCGAAACGCTGGAGTTCATGAGCGTGTCCACGTCGGTGAGGGACATAAACCTTGAATTTGCCCCTGCCTCGGAAGGACGGGCATTGTTCGATCCCGACATGCTGAAGCTCGTCATCATGAACCTTGTGAGCAACGCCATGGACGCCGCGGGTCCCGGCGGCAGGATCAAGGTGGACATCCGCGAGAACGAGCGCTACGGGGTCCTCGTCGTCAGCGACAACGGACCGGGCATGACGGAGGAATTGCGCAGGAACATCTTCAATCCCTTCTTCACAACGAAGGACAAAGGCGTGGGCCTGGGACTCTTCATCGTCTACAACATCGTGAAGGCCCACGGCGGCTCGATCGAGGTTGAGTCCGAAGAGGGATCGGGTTCATCCTTCCTTATTTACATCCCCAGGGAGAGGCTGACGGTCATATGAAAACGAATGTCCTTGTAGTCGATGACGATAACCACATGCGCATAGCGCTGAAGGAATCCCTGGTGCGGGCCGGTTACAGCGTCGCCCTCGCTGAGGACGGCAAGAAGGCCATGGTCGAGATCGACAGGAACATCTTCGACCTCGTCATCACTGACGTGAAAATGCCCCATCTCGGCGGCATCGATCTTCTCAAGGCCATAAAGGAAACGTCACCGCTTGTGCCCGTCATCCTCATGACAGGTTACGGGACGGTCAAGGACGCGGTGCAGGTCATAAAGGAAGGCGCCTACGACTACATCCAGAAGCCCTTCAACACGGATACTCTGTACAGCGTGGTGAGGCGCGCCCTCGGTGTGAACAACGGGAAGATCGTCTTTGCCTCGCGGGCGATGAAAGAGGTGCTCCAGAAGGCCCAGAGGGTTGCCGGGTCTGACGCTACAGTCCTTGTCCTCGGTGAGAGCGGTGTGGGCAAAGAGGTGATATCGAAATTCATCCACGAGAACTCCGGCCGCGCCCACATGCCCTTTGTTGCCGTCAACTGCGCCGCACTGCCCGAGAACCTCCTCGAGAGCGAGCTCTTCGGCTATGAAAAAGGGGCCTTCACGGGCGCCATGACCCGCAAGCCGGGGAAGTTCGAACTCGCTGACAAGGGCACGATCCTCCTCGATGAGATCACCGAGATGGACCTCAAGCTCCAGGCAAAACTCCTGCGCGTGCTCCAGGAAAAGGAGGTGGAAGCCCTCGGTTCCCGGTCCCCCCGGAAGATCGATGTCCGTGTCATCGCGACGACGAACCGGGATATCGTGAAGACGGTGAGCGACGGGAGCTTTCGCGAGGACCTCTACTATCGTCTCAGTGTCTTTCCCATCACCATCCCGGCCTTGCGGGAGCGCCGCGAGGATATAGCGCCCCTCGTGAACCATCTTCTGAAGAAGCACTCACGTGGAATGGACATCGGGGTCGCCGACGAGGCGATGGAGCATCTCACAAGCAGGCACTGGAAAGGAAACGTCCGGGAACTGGAGAACGTCATAGCAAGGGCGTGCATACTCTCCAACGGCTCCGTCATCACCATGAGCCATCTTGATGAGGGCAGGCCCGCCCAGGACATGGCGGTGGGCTCCGTCCGGGACATGGAGACGAGGCTCATCATCGACGCCTTGAAGTCCGTCAAAGGCAACAGATCCAAGGCTGCGGGCATACTGGGTATCACCGTCCGCACGCTGCGCAACAAGATCAACGAGTACAGGGCTATGGGCATCGAGGTGCCCGCAAGGGAGTATTGATATGCAGATAGTGGATCTCATCGGAAAGGCGCTCTCCATCAGGGCCTTCTATCACAAGGTGGTCTCCGGCAATATCGCGAACTCCCAGACCCCCGGATACAAGGGCAAGGAGATCGATTTCCGGCGGGAGCTCGACAGGCGCACCGGTCCCGAGGCGGGGCTCGCCCCTTCAGGCGACGCGGGTTACACCGTCACGGAGAACCTGGGCCACGACGGCCTTGCGCGGCTCGACGGGAATACCGTCGACCTGGAAGACCAGACGGTGAAGCTCACGGAGAACCAGATCATGTACCAGGCATTGGTCCAGATGGCCTCAAAACGTTTTGCCATGATGAGGTATCTCATAGGCGAGGGGAAGAGATAAGAACATGGGAGCATTCGATATTTTCAAGATCAGCGCTTCGGGGATGAAGGCCCAGAGGAAACGCATGGACATCGTGGCCTCGAACCTTGCCAACGTTCAGACGACGAGCACGGAAGAGGGCGGGGCATACAGGAAGAAAGACGTTGTCTTCAAGGCGGTGGATGTCTCCGACGACAAGACCTTCTCGGGAACCCTTTCGAAGAAGGTCGAAGGGGTCGAGGTCGAAGACGTCAAGGAGAGCGACAAGCCTTTCCAGATGGTCTATAACCCGAGCCATCCCGACGCCAATTCCGAAGGGTATGTCACGTTCCCCAACGTGAACCTGATGGAAGAGATGACGGACATGACGGCGGCCGCCCGTGCCTACGAGGCGAACGTCAACGTTCTCAATACGACAAAGGACATGTTCCTGAAGACTCTCGAGCTTATTAAATAGGGGGCGGACCTATGAAGGTAGAAAATTTCACTCTTCCCAGTTTCGGCGAGGTCGTAAGACCGGCCAACGAAAAGACCAGGACCTCCTTCGGCGATGTCCTGAAGGATTCCATCAACAAGGTCGTGGAACTCGAGAAGGAGGCGGACAAGGAAGTGGAAAAGCTGGTCAAGATGGAGAACACCGATGTTCAGACCACGATGATCGCCATCGAGAAAGCGGACCTGTCCTTCCAGATGATGATGCAGATACGGAACAAGATCATCTCCGCCTATGAAGAGATAATGAGAATGCAGGTGTAGCCCATGCCTCCGATGGATGAACTTCTCAACACCACGAAAAACTATCTCAGGACGACGCCGAAGAGCAAGCTCTACATGTACCTCTTTCTCTTCATCGCGCTCGTGGGCGGCTCCATCATCGGCCTTTCCTTTCTCCAGAAGGAGACCTACCAGACGCTGTTCGCCGGCCTCTCCACGGAAGATGCCTCGGTGGTCGTGGCGAAGCTCAAGGAGCTCAAGGTGCCCTACAAGCTGAATCTCGGCGGCACCTCGATCTCGGTTCCCAAGGACAAGGTCTATGACGTGCGGCTCATGCTCGCCGGTCAGAACGCCCTCCCCGGTGGCGGGGGCGTCGGTTTCGAGCTCTTCGACAAGACAAACTACGGCATGACGGAATTCATGCAGAACATCAATTACAAGCGCGCCATACAGGGAGAGCTGTCCCGCACCATCAACCAGATGCCCGAGGTCAAATCGTCCCGGGTGCACATCGCCATCCCGGAAAAGACCCTCTTCACCGACAGGGAGAAGGATGTCACGGCATCGGTCTTCCTGAAGCTGAGGGGTGGGAAGACACTCTCCAAGGAGCAGGTGGCGGGCATTGTCCACCTGGTCTCGGGCAGCATAGAGGGACTCAAGGCCGACAACGTGACCATTGTCGATTCCTTCGGGAAGATACTCTACAAGGCCGGGAGCTCCGGCACGGCGGTCGCCCTTTCGGGCCAGCAGTTCGAACTGCAGAAGAGCGTTGAAAAGACCATCGAGGAATCAGTGCAGTCCATGCTCGACAGGTTCATACCCGCCAACAAGTCGATCATACGGGCGAACGTCGAGCTCAATCTTCGCAAGGTGGAGAAGGTGGAAGAGGAGTTCGACCCCAACAAGAGGGTCCCCACCAGCGAGCGCAAGAGCAGGGAGAAGTCGCTCAACCGCACGGCCGGGCCGTCAGGCGTCCCGGGTGTGGCATCCAACGTTCCCAACGCCACGGGCAGGGACCGGAACACTGCGGCAGCGGCCGTTTCCCAGACATCGGTTGCGCGCGGAAGCGAATCGGAGCGTGAAGAGACCCAGGTGACCTATGAGGTCAGCAAGACCGTCAAGAAGATAGTTGAGCCTTTCGGGGATATCAAGCGCCTCTCCGTGGCCATCGTCCTCGACGGGAAGTATGAAAAGGTGAAAGGCCAAAACGGTGAGGAGCTCAAGTATTCTCCGCGATCCCAGAAAGAGCTTACCGACATCAAGGGGATCGTGGCGAGGGCGGTAGGGATCGACGAGGCGCGGGGCGACAAGATCGAGGTTCTCAATGTCCCCTTTGAGACCGAAGGCCTCGCTGACGAAAAGGGTCTTCTCGACGCGGCGGAACGGAAGGAGATGATATTCAGTTTCAGCAAGTACGGTTTCTACGCCCTCATCATCGCGGCGCTCTTCTTCTTCGTGATCAAGCCCATTCTTGGTTTCTTGAAATCACGGGCCGACCGTGCCCCTCTGTACAAGGTCAAGGACGTGTACATGAAGAGCAGTGGCGGCCCCACGGCGGTGGCGGGAGACCAGCCGGCGGCCATAGAGAACAAGCAGCAAGCAGCGATCAATGATGTCATGAGGGACAAGACCGTTGTCGGGTCCGTGATCAAGGAATGGGTGAAGGAAGGGACCTAATCGATGAACCCCGAAGACCTGTCAGGAGTCAGAAAAGCCGCCATTCTTCTTCTCACCATGGATGACGAGGTGACGAAGGATGTCATGAAGGGCCTCGATGAGGAAGAGATCGAGGCCATCGGCAAGGAGATCACGAACCTCAAGCTCATCCCCGACCACGTGGTCCACAAGGTCCAGGAAGAGTTCATGACGAAGGTTTCGAAGAGGAGCAAGAACGTCGTCGGAGGTGAAAGCAAGTTCCGCCTTCTCGTCAAGAAGAGCTTCGACGAGGATAAGGCTGAGATGCTTCTTGGCAATCTGGACACGAAAAAGGGTGTCCCCGGAGAGTTCCTGAAACGCTGTGATCCCAGGGTCCTCGCGAACGTGATACGGGAGGAACATCCCCAGACGATGGCCCTCGTCCTGTCGGTTCTCGGGACGAAGAAAGCGGGAGACGCGATAAGCTGCCTGCCCGATAGGGTGCAGGCGGACGTCGTAGTGCGCATGGCCAACCTGGAAAAGGTGGACTTGAAGACGCTTGCCGAGGTTGAGAGCGTCATACGGGAACAGCTCGAGAGCACCATGGGCGGGGCCGAAGGCAAGCAGCTCGGCGGCGTCGAGGTGGTGGCCAGCATACTGAACCAGATGGACAGGACCCTGGAGTCGGAGCTTCTCGGCAAGCTCGAGGAGACCAATCCCGACCTGGCGGAGCGGATCCGGCAGCTCATGTTCACCTTCGAAGACCTTGCACACCTCGATGACCGCAGTATCCAGGTGCTCCTGAAAGAGGTCTCATCCGAGGACATCGGCATCGCCCTGAAGGGTGCCTCAGAGAGCATGAAGGAGAAGATATACTCCAACATGTCCGAACGTGCTGCGGCAATGCTCAAGGAAGACCTCGAGGCAATGGGCCCCGTGCGCCTCTCGGACGTCGAGAAGGCCCAGGTGAAGATCGCCATGATCGCCAAGAAGCTCGAAAGCGAGGGCAAGATCTTTCTGTCCCGGGGAAATGAAGAGTTCATTTGAAAGACCAGGATATGGAAACCTTTACCCTCTACGATCTCGGCGGTGAGATGCCGGAGGAAAGAACCTCCGATTTCATCAGGCTCTTCGACGAAGAGGAAAGTCAGGTCCCTGAACATCCGGCGGCCCCCGAGGCCGCACCGAAGGTCAACATCGAGGAAGAGGCCCGCAGGATCTTCGAGGAGGCCTTTGCGCAGGGTGAAAAGGCCGGACACGAAATGGGCATGAAGAAGGTGGAGCCCATAATAAAGAGACTGGGCGGTTTCATGGCGGAGCTTTCCCTTTTCAGGGAGGAACTCGTGAAGAGGGCCGAGAGCCTTTCCACGGAACTGGCCCTGGTGTTTGCGGAGGCCATCGTCCTCAGGGAATGCTCGGAGCACCGCGAGGCCGTTCTCAGGATGGTCCGGAAGGCCCTTTCCCTCTGCCAGGAGCACAGCGGGGCGACGACGATCCGCTTAAGAGGCGAGGACGCCGACCTCGTCCCGGAGGCCGACCTCAAACAGTTCAAGATCGTCAGGGACGATGCGATGCGCGAGCCCGGCTTTGTCATCGAGACGAACTTCGGCGATATAGACGGCCGGATCTCCGTCCAGATGGAAGAGCTCAAGAAAGAGTATCTCAATGGAAAATTCGATTGACCGGACCATTTCCCTGACGAGGGACATGTTGTCGAACCTTTACCCGTACCGCGTCTACGGAAAGGTGAACCAGGTGGTGGGCCTTGTCATCGAGGGAAAGGGGCCCATTTCCTCAGTGGGTGACTCGGCCCTCATCTATCCCGTCGACAGCACTGTCCCCATCGATGCCGAGGTAGTCGGGTTCAAGGAAGGCAAGACCCTCCTCATGCCCCTCGGAGACCTCCGGGGTGTGGGCATAGGTTCGAGGATACTATCCAGGAAGAAGACCGTCGACGTTGCCGCCGGAGAGGGACTCCTCGGCCGGGTGATCGATGGCCTCGGCAACCCCATGGATGGAAAGGGACCCCTCAAGTGCACGGAGTCCGTTCCCATCTATCGAGAAACAGTGAATCCCATGCGCAAGAAGCGCATCACCGAGCCTCTCGATCTCGGCATACGCAGCATCAACGGACTGCTGACCTGCGGCAAGGGACAGAGGATAGGCATCTTTGCCGGTTCCGGCGTGGGCAAGAGCGTCCTTCTGGGGATGATCGCGCGCCATACTGAGGCGAAAGTGAATGTCATCGGTCTCATCGGCGAGCGAGGCCGCGAGGTCAGGGAGTTCATCGAGCGCGACCTGGGCGACGGCATCAAAAACTCCGTCGTCGTCGTCGCCACGTCGGACCAGCCTCCCCTCATACGGGTGAGGGGCGCCTTTCTCACCATAGCCCTGGCCGAGTACTTCCGGGACAGAGGGAACGATGTCCTCCTCCTCATGGATTCGCTGACGCGCTTCAGCATGGCGCAGCGCGAGATAGGCCTTGCGATCGGAGAGCCGCCGACATCGAAGGGTTATACACCGAGCGTGTTCTCTCTTCTGGCCAAGGTTCTCGAGAGGGCCGGCAACGGAGAGGGAAACGGGACCATGACCGCCATATACACGGTTCTCGTGGAGGGCGATGACCTCGACGATCCGATTGCGGACTCGGCGCGGTCCATCCTGGACGGTCACGTGGTTCTCTCAAGGAAACTTGCCGATGCCAACCACTACCCGCCCATCGATGTCCTGCGCAGCATCTCGAGGCTCATGAAGGACATAAGCCCAAAGGACCAGACGGAGTACGCGAGCCGGATAGTCGAGATACTGGCCGAGTTCGAGCGGGCGGAGGACCTCATCAACATCGGGGCCTATACGCCGGGGAACAACCAGAAGGTGGACCACGCCATCTCCATGATAGACAAGGTCAGGACCTTCCTCCAGCAGGGCGTCGACGAACGCGTCCCCCTGGAAGAGACCCTCAACAGCATGAAGATATTGTTCTATGTGTAAAAGAAGGGTTATGGGTAATAGGTCATGGGTAATGGGAGAAGAAAGGAAAGGAGAGAGGTAATGAGTAATGGATGGTCGGTCCTGGAGAAGATCTTCTCCCCATCACCCATAACCCATAACCCATAACCCGCCCCATGGACCGCAAGCGCATAGACCGGATCATCGAGATCAAGGAGAAGCTCAGGAAGGACAAGGAGCGCGAGGTGGAAGAGGCGTCGGCGAAGGTGGCCGCCATCTGTGCCGAGATCAACGCCGTCGACGGGCAGATCGATGACAACTACGCCAAGCTCTCCGCCCGTTCGATCTCCGGCAACGATTTCGCCGTCATAAAGGACTACCTCGACTACCTCGACGTCCAGAAGTCGAGCCTCCTGGGCGAGAGGGCATCCATGCAGGAGACCCTCGACCTCCTGCAGCACGAACTCTACGAATACGCCCGGGAACTCAAGATGCTCGGCAAGCTTCAGGACAAGATAATGAGGGCGTTCAGGAAAACCGAAAACCGCCGCGAACAAAAACTCCTCGACGAAATGGCCTTAAGACTCGAAGACAAGAGAATCTAGAGACCGTTTCACGTTCCAGCAACTGTGTTGAATGTCAATTGATTTCTTTTTCATGAACGGGCCTCCGCCCATGTTGCTTTGTTCTTCATCA
>MVQP01000131.1 GCA_002067235.1 Syntrophorhabdus sp. PtaB.Bin047 | reverse complement strand
CTGGAACGGTGATTAAAGGAGGTTTCGATGTTATTGCTGCCTAAGTTCGACTATGAGGAGCCGAAGAGCCTGCCGGAGGCCCTGGCGATGCTTTCGGAGTTGAAGGGAAATGGAAAGGTGATCGCGGGAGGCACGGACCTTCTCGTGAACATGAAGAAGGGGACCGTCAAGCCGGCATTCCTCGTGAGCCTGAAGAAGGTGGAAGGCCTTCGGGAGATCGCCGGGAAGAACGGCGGGCTCTCTGTCGGGTCCCACGTGACGGTGTCGGAGATCGCCGGCTCGGACCGTGTTATCTCCAGCTTCCCGGTACTGGCCCGGTCCGCGTCCTGTCTCGGCTCTCCGCTCATCAGGAACCGCGCCACCATCGGGGGAAATATCGTGACAGCCCGCCCGGCGGCGGACCTGCCGCCCGCCCTCATTATCCTGGGGGCCGAAGTGGAACTGAAGGGGAAGGACAAGGCCAGAACAGTGCCGCTGGACGGTTTCTTCAGGGGGCCGGGAAGCTCGGTGATCGAAAACGGCGAGGTGCTGACACAGATAATCCTCCCCTCCGCGCCGCCATTTACTGGCGGCGATTATATCAAGCTCGGCCACAGGGCGGCGCTTGAGATCGCCATCGTTGCAGTGGCCTCAAGGCTGACACTCGACAAGCCTGACGGGGTGATCGTCGACGCGCGTATCGTCCTGAGCGCCGTGGCGCCCACCGCGATACATGCCGTTTCGGCTGAAAAGACCCTGATGGGCCAGCGCCCGTCAGAAGAGCTCTTTGCGAAGGCCGCTTCTCTCGCCGTTGGCGATTGTTCTCCCATCACCGACATACGCGGCGGGGCCGAATACCGCAGGGATATGGTGAACACCCTTGTAAAGAGGACGCTGCTCAAGGCACTCAGTGATGCCCGGGACATGAAAGGGGGGAATGCGTGATGAAAAAGCTGATCACTTTCACAGTGAACGACATTGAATACGAGGTGGCCGTTGCCCCCAACAGGACCCTGACCCAGGTGTTGCGTGACGACCTGAACCTTCTGGGAACGAAAGAGGGATGCGGGGTGGGAGACTGCGGCGCCTGTACCGTTATCATGGATGGCAAGCCGGTGAATTCCTGCCTGGTTCTCGCCGTTCAGGCCGGCGGTTCCACCATAAAGACGATAGAAGGGGTGGCAAGCGGCGATTCCCTTCATCCTGTCCAGGAGACATTCGTGGAAATGGGTGCCATCCAGTGCGGTTTCTGCACCCCCGGAATGATCCTTTCCGCCACGAGCCTTCTCGAGAAGAATCCCCACCCGACAGAGCAGGAGGTGAGACAGGCCCTTTCGGGCAACCTCTGCCGTTGCACGGGGTATCAGAAGATCGTGGAGGCCGTGCAGGAAGCTTCCAGAAGAATGAAGGGATGATGAGGAGGAGGCAAGGACTATGAAGGCATACAACGTGATAAATACGCGGCTGCCCAGGGTGGATGCCAGGGCGAAGGCCACGGGTGACGCCCGCTATGCGGCGGACCTTTCCATGCCCGGCATGCTCTGCGGGGCGATGCTGCAGAGTCCCCTGGCGCACGCGAAGATACTGAATATCGACACGTCCGCGGCGAAGAGGCTTCCCGGGGTCAGGGACGTGGTCACATGGAAGGAAGCCGGGCTCGTCAGGTACGGTGTCAGCCCGGCCCGGTATGACGAGCAGGTCTTCTGTTCCGACAAGGTCCGCTATGTCGGCGACGAGGTGGCCTCCGTCGCGGCTATCGACCTGGAGACGGCGATGGAGGCGGTTTCCCTCATCAAGGTTGATTATGAGGAGCTTCCGGCGTTCCTGGATATCCAATCGGCCACGGCGGAAGGGGCGATCGCCATACATGAGGACTTTCCCGGAAACGTGAGCGCAGAGGTCCACCAGGAGTTCGGGAACTTTGAGGAGGCGTTGAAGGAGTGCGCCATAGTCAGGACCGATACGTTTACGAACAAGAGGCAGGACGGCGGGTTTCTGGAACCCCAGGCGTGTCTCGCGCAATACGATCTCAACGGGAACCTCACGCTCTGGTCGTCGACACAATCCGTCCACTATGTCCAGAGGAGCGTCGCCATGGTGCTCGGCATCCCCGTCGGCAAGGTTCGCGTCGTGAAGCCCTACGTGGGGGGTGGTTTCGGCCCCAAGGCGGCGGTGAACGCCATGGAGATCGCGGCGTGCCTGATGTCGAGGCGCACGGGCAAGCCGGTGAAGATGGTCTTCTCCCGGGAACAGGTCTTCCTGCATTCCCGGGCGCGGCACCAGTTCACCCATGAATTGACGACGGGCGTGAAAAAGGACGGTACGATCTTCGCCTTGAGGAACGTCTGTCATCTTGACGGCGGAGCATATTCGAGCTTCGGCATCGCGACGATCTACTATGCCGGCTCCCTCCTCGGCGCGCCCTACAAGCTGCCGAACATGAAATACGATGGTTACCGCATCTATACGAACAAGCCCACCTGCGGCGCCCAGCGCGGGCACGGAGGCGTTGCCGCACGGGCGGGATGGGAACAGCAGCTCGACGCTATCGCCGCCGAGCTTAACATGGACCCGGTGGAGTTCAGGCTCAAGAACATGATGAGGACCGGCGACGTGACCTGCAACGACTTCAACATGTCGAGCCTCGGCATGAAGGAGTGTCTCGAGGGGGTGCGCGACGGTTCGAACTGGGGTGCCAAGAAAGGGAAACTGCCAAAGGGTAAGGGGATAGGTGTGGCCTGCGGGTTCTTTGTGTCCGGGGCCGGGTATCCCATCTACCGGTCGGAGACATTCCATTCCACGGCAACGATCAGGCTCACCGAGGACGGCGGCGCGGTGAACCTTTACACCGCGGCGGCGGAGATAGGGCAGGGGTCTGACACCATCCTCGGGCAGATCGCAGCGGAGGCGCTCGGTGTTTCTCTCGACGACGTGAGGGTGCATTCGGGGGACACCGATTTCGGCGTCGACCTGGGAGCTTATTCGTCACGGCAGACCCTCATGTCCGGCCATGCCGTCAAGATGGCCGCGGAAGACGCCAAGCGGAAGGTGCTCGAGGCGCTTTCGGAACAGCTCAAGGTGCCGGTCGAGGACATGGACATCGCGGGCGGTGTTGTTGTTTTCAAGAAGGACAAGCCCGATTTTTCCCGGTTGCGGACGATGTACATCAAAGAGCACCGCGGATGGGAAGACCAGCCTTCGGGGGCGGAGCTTACCTTCAGGGAGGCGGCGCGTGTTGCTTTTATTACCAGGGGTGTTATAATCGGGAATGGCGCGTACAAACCCGGCGAGCTGGGAGGCAAGTACAAGGGTGCCGCGGTGGGGACGTCGCCGGCATACGGGTGCTCCGCCCAGGTCGTGGAGGTGACGGTGGACGAGGAGACGGGCAAGGTCACCATTGATGCCATGACCGACGCCCATGACTGCGGGTTTGCGATCAACCGCACGAACGTGGAAGGTCAGATGCAGGGATCGCTTTCGATGGGTCTCGGCGAGGCGCTCTTTGAGGAGGTGAGGTTCGACGCGAAGGGCCGGATCCTCAACGCCTCACTGGGGGAATACCGGATACCCACGATGCTGGACATGCCGAATGTCAAGACCATCATAATCGAGAGTGATGAACCGAACGGACCCTTCGGGGCCAAAGAGGTGGGGGAAGGCGCCATAATGCCCACCATTCCCGCCATCCTCAATGCCATCTACGACGCGGTGGGGGTGAGGATCAACGAACTTCCCATCACCTCCGAGCGTTTGTTCGCGGCCATGAAGGAGAAGCAAAAGAAATAGGAGGACTGCATGTCTGTGCTGTTCACGCAGAGCTGGGATATAATCCAGGGTAAGGATGTTGAATATGCACAGTTCATAGTCGACACCTATTTGCCGGAAATGGCCGAGATGGGTCTTGTGCCCGTCGGCGGCTACTATGTCGAGGTGGGCTTCGGTCCCCGCATAGTCGCCGTGTTCAGTGTGAACGAAACGGAGGAGGTCCTGAAGACCATCGCAGGAAAGAGGTTCAAGGACCTCCTCCGTCGACTCAAGACCATCATCATGAACTACCGCGGCTCCATTCTGGAGCCCACGGGCGCGGTCAAGCGGGGCAAGTACACCATCCAGAAGGGCGTCTGGAAGCTCAACCAGTACTACGATCTGAAGCCGGGCGTCAAGAAGGCCTACGCCGATTTCGTCATAAACGAACACATCCCCACGATGCAGAGGATCAACTACGTGGAGGTGACGGGGGGCTGGAACGTCCTGATCGGCGGCATCAGCGAGATCATCGCCGAATTCACATTCAAGGACGCCATGGACGTCGGCAGGCTCCTGATGAACGAAGACTACCGGCGTATAACCCAAAAACTCCGCACCGAATTCGCCATGAACTACACAAGCAGGGTAATGAAAAGCACGGAACGCTTCGACGAACCGCGGTGGTTCAAGTAAGACCGTTCCAGGTTCCAGGTTCAAAGTTTCAGGCTAAAGACAAAAACATAGAATACACCCGCACCGTATATCTTTGCCTCTCTGCTTGAAACTTGAGACCTGGAATCTGGAACGGTCTCTTTCTGGTACGCTTATTGCACTAACATTCCCGTTGTCGAATACCTGATCGAGGATAGCGATAGATGACGGTGAACAGGCTGGAAACGGATAAGATGCGGGAAATAAAGGCGGCTTGCGCCTGTTTGTTCTCTGAGGCGGCCGCGAAGAGCGACCGGTTTCTGGATACCCTCAGTGTTGACATGGTGAAAAGGGCCTACCGGCGGAACGCCAGGGTGCACCATCCTGACATGAAGACGAACACCGCCGTCAATGATGTGACATCGGACCGCTTTGTCGCGATACAGCAATCCTACGAGGTGCTTGTCAACTATTTGGAGGGGATGAACGCAGGGACGGATGCCGTCCTTTCCCATGGCAAGATCATCGCCGTGGGGGGTGCGAAGGGCGGAATAGGCAAGAGTGTCATCACTGCGAACCTGGGCATATACCTGGCTTCACTGGGACTCAAGACGGTTCTCGTGGATCTCGACCTCGGGGGATCCAACCTCCACCTGTACCTCGGGTACCGCTCGATCCTCCAGCGCTCCATCAACGATTTCCTGAAAAAAAGGGTCGCGTCCCTCGACGAGGTCATGATCCAGAGTCCCCACGGGCCTCTCCTCATCGGAGGAGACAGCTCGGAACTGGGCTCGGCGAACATCGATTTCATGAAGAAGATGAAGCTCATCAAGGCCATCAACTCCATCGAGGCGGACTGCGTCGTCCTTGACCTCGGAGGGGACACCTCCTACAACATTCTCGACTTCTTCCTCCAGGCCGACCACGGCATCGTGGTGACCACCCGGGATTCGGCTTCCTATATCGGAGCCTATCACTTCCTCAAGGCGGCCATGTACCGCAAGCTGAACAGGCTCACGGGCATGGAGTCGCGCTCCGGCGAGGAGAAGAACTCGGAGCTGGAGAGGTACATCCGCGAGTCCACCATGACCGGCGACGGGCAGAGCTCGAAGACCATCAACGAGCTCGTCGCCTCTATAAGGGAAGAACACCCCCAGTATCTGTCGACGGTGATGAAGGCCGTATGGGGCTTCAACCCCTACCTCGTCGTCAACAGGCTTCCCATCGGGGTGGGTCCGGAAGAGGTCGCCGGCAAGATACAGAACGTGGCCAGGCGCTGGCTGGCGCGGGAGGTAAAGCTCCTCGGCAGCATCGGCCGCCACCCCGACGTCGAGCGAAGCGCCATAGACCTCGTCCCCGCGATAACCCGCTACCCCAGGAGCGCCTTCGCCACGGAGATAGCATCCATAGCCAGCAAACTGCTGGCTCCGGGCGGAAGGTAAGGAAAGAAAAGACACCTTTCCTCACCCGTTCGCCGCCTGCGTTCCTCTCTCAGGAAGGCAGAGGCAGAATCTTCTAATCTTTCCCTCGAATTCTTTTCCAGCTTGACATAACCCCGCGGGCGGCATTAGTTTTTAGGAAATCGGAGGTTATCGTGAGAATAGGCGGCTTTGAGCTTATCGACCCTGTTCCGGAGTTGAACGCGCCTTACGTGCTGGCGACGCTTCGGCCGTGGATAGATGTTAATAATGTTGGAAGCCTTGTCCTCAAGGAGATGATCGATCAGTTCGGGGCCTTCGAGCTGGGCCAGCTGGCGAGGCCGGGACGGTTCTACGATTTCACCCGGTACAGGCCCACGATAGATATCGAGGGGGCCATAAACGATCTCACCGTGCCGAACACGACGGTCCACTATGCCCGGCGGCAGGGGCAGAACGACCTTGTGTTCCTTGATCTCCTGGAGCCTCACACCAATGCCGATGTCTACGTTGATTCCGTCGTGAAGGTTCTTACGACCCTCAGGACGAGCAAGTATGTCCTTCTGGGGAGCATGTACGACGTGGTGCCCCATACGAGACCGCTGCTCGTGAGCGGATACGGAATGGGCGAGAAGGCCCTTCAGGATGTGAGGATGGCGGGCGCCATGCCCATCACGTACAGGGGACCTTCCACCTTCGCCAACCTCATAACGAAAAAGGCCGCGGAGTCGGGCATTGACGCGGTGGTCTTCATCGTTTCCCTGCCCCAGTACGTCGTGATGGAGGAGGACCACCTGGGGAAGGTCAGGCTCATGGAAGTCCTCAATATGCTCTACAACATTCCCATCGACAAGGAGGAGTTCGAGAAGGCGCTGCGCCAGCGAGAGGTCATCACGGAGAGGCTCAAGGCTTCTCCGGAGGTGGCGGACGTCCTCTCCCAGCTCGAGAACACCTACGACATGCGGGTGAAGGCGATGGAGAAGGAGGGCATCCTCCAGCTCGGCTCCGACATGGAAGAGATCTTCTGGAAGACCATGGAGAAGAACATAGGGAAAGCCTGACCCCGTCCGAAGGCTGCCAGGAGCGGATCAGGATAGCGCCGTCCACGACCATCCTCCACCAAACGTCATTTCCCGTGAATGCCATTAGCCGACGTGCGCGGCCTTGTCCGGAGGCACCAGCTTGCCGCATCGGGAAAGAAGGATGGGTGTGATGAAAACCTTGACAAAAGGGCGTTGGACATGGTCTTGAAATGTTTGCGCATTAGTTGACAGTACGAGTCCCGTTGCTTATAATGGCTGAACGGAGACAAGAAGCGTCGGCCTGTCCTAATGTATGCCCGGTTGTCATGGGACCGGGAGAGAGCAGGCATTTTCGGCTTGGGTTGTTGGGGACGATATGAAGGAACGCGAAGAGACAAAGAAATCTGTGAATATCCCTGTCTCTTTTTTCCGGGTGATAGGCCGGTGGACCATCCGCGCCGTCGGCAATTTCGGCGCCATGGCCGTCTTCTTCTTTCTCGGCTTCATCAACATCTTCAGGGCGAGGCAGATTCGTGAGATCACGAACCAGACCTATTACATCGGCGCGAAATCGTCTCTCATCGTGATGCTCGTCGCCCTCTTCACGGGGATGGTGCTGGGCCTTCAGCTCTTCTACACCCTCGTGAAGTTCGGTTCCGTGGGCGCCCTGGGGTCGGCTATCTCCCTTTCTCTCGTTCGCGAGTTGGGGCCGGTCCTCACGGCCATCATGATAACGGCGCGTGCAGGTTCGGCGATGGCCGCCGAGATCGGGATACTGCGCAATTCGGAGCAGATCGACGCTCTGTACACGATGGGCGTTGACCCCATCCGCTACCTGATCAGTCCGAAGATAGCGGCTTCCATCATCAGCTTTCCCCTGCTCACGGCGTTCTTCGACCTCATAGGCATCATCGGCGGGTACATCACGGGCGTCGTCCTTCTGGGGACCAACGCGGGGACATATTTCTACCGCGTCCAGTCCTCCATTGACATCGTGGATATCCGGGGGGGGTTCATAAAGGCCCTCGTGTTCGGCGCCATCGTCTCCTGTATCTGTTGTTTTCAGGGCTATTTCTGCCACATGAGGAGTGACGGGTTCGGCGCGAAATCGGTAGGTTTGGCCACGGTGTCGGCGGTTGTGATCTCCTGCGTGATGATCCTTGTCTCCGACTACGTGGTGACATCATTCCTGATGTAAGGATGAATATGGACGCCCCTCTCATAGAGTTCAGGAACGTTACCAAAGGCTTCAACGGGAAGACGGTGCTCGACAATGTCAACCTCAGCATCTACGAGAATCAGGTCACCACGATCATCGGCAAGAGCGGCACCGGGAAGAGCGTACTCCTCAAGCACATCATTGGCCTTCTCAAGCCCGACGAAGGGACCATCCTCTTTCAGGGTGTCCCCATCAACAAAATGAAGAAGGCCGAATGGGAAGGACACAGGCGCAAGATAGCCTACCTGTTTCAGAACAACGCCCTCCTCGATTCGATGACGGTCCTCGAGAACGTCGCCTTTCCCCTGCGTCAGACGACGGATCTGCCGAAGGCCGAGATAGAGAAGCGGGCAATGAGGAGGATAGAGGACCTGGAACTCCTGGAGGCGGTCGGGAAATTCCCGTCGGAGCTCTCGGGAGGCATGCAGAAACGGGTGGCCCTGGCGCGGGCGCTTGTCACCGATCCCCAGATCGTCCTCTTCGACGAACCGACAACAGGGCAGGACCCCATCCGGAAGAACATGATCCTGAGCATGATCATCCATTACAGGAAGAAATACGGCTTTACGGCCATCATGATAAGCCACGACATCCCCGATGTGTTCTTCATCTCCGACCGGGTCATCATCCTCTGGGAGGGAAGCGTTGGTTTCGAGGGGCCGTACGAGGACGCCCTCAAGCAGAACGTTCCCATGATCGATGAGTTCCTGCGGAGCCTCGACGGTTTCGAGGACCAGCTGACGGGGCTTCTCTCGCGGGAGGCCTTCAAGATGCACTATTCCG
>MVQP01000130.1 GCA_002067235.1 Syntrophorhabdus sp. PtaB.Bin047 | reverse complement strand
GGCGCAGTTCCGAAGCCCTCCCACGCCGACCGTGGAGTTGATGAGCAACTTCGCCAGCTCTTCCCCGGCATAGCCCGGTTTGCCCTGAAAGAGATTGTTCAGGATGCGGACGGGGGCCGTCAGGTTCCGGTAGAAGTTGCTGAAGAGTTGCCTGAAAGGCTGGGGCATGACGAACTTGTAGCCCGTCGCGGCGGGTTTCCACAACCAGAAATAGAGTTTGTCGTTGAAGTGATACATCGCCACGTTGAATGGCCGGAGGGGATCGGCTATCTGGACCTGCGGTTTGGCCGCGGTCCCGCTATCGGCCGCCACATCACCGTACTCATCGGACGGCCCCTTTCCGGCGGCGCGAGGAACCGCCTCACCCACATCCTCCGCCTTCACATCTCCGTACTCATCGGACGGCGTTTGTTTGGCGGCGGCGTAAGTGGAGAAATTTTCGGGTCCGCCTTCGGCCGCCTGAAGGCCTCTCCAGGATGTGCTGCCGGCCGCCATGGTGTAAGCGACAGGTCGGGCCGACCTGTCCCCGGTATCCTGAAGGTCCCGTATCGTGATCTTGCCGAGCTCCGGAATGTCCTCCTCCGCGTGGAGCAACGGACAACAGAAGAGGAAGGCAATGGCCAGACAGAACCCGCCCATAACCTTCAAGGACATTAGCCTCCGGGCCTGCCCGGCGGCAGAGCGGCACCTCGACGTCATTTCCCTACCCTTTTCCGCAGGGTGTCTATCAGCACCTGCGGAGGATTGTTTCCGAGGATCTCTCTGAACTGGGTGCGGTAATTACTGATGAGACTTACCCCCTCAATGACGACGTCGTACACCATCCAGTCGTTGCCCTTCTTTATGACCCTGTAATTGATGGGCACCCTGGTGTTGCCCCTCGTGACCGCGCTCTGCACCTCCGTCGTGGTCTCGGTAAGCTGCACTTCCTTCGTGAACTCCACCTTCTCATTGGTGTAGGCCGTTATCCTGTCTATATAAGTGTTCCTGAGGAGTGT
This sequence comes from Syntrophorhabdus sp. PtaB.Bin047, assembly GCA_002067235.1. Classification (GTDB taxonomy): domain Bacteria; phylum Desulfobacterota; class Syntrophorhabdia; order Syntrophorhabdales; family Syntrophorhabdaceae; genus Delta-02. Next base: position 7,822 of record MVQP01000130.1, on the reverse strand, counting down.
CTTGAAAAGCTCGACGAACTCCTTGCGCTGGTCCATGCTCAGTTTGTTCCAGTTAAGTCCCAGTGTCCGTTTCGAAAGCTCGACGTAATCGAAAAGCTTTTCCGCCGCGGCCTCTATCTTCTGCTCCTTGACCTTCTTGCCCGCCTCCCCCTTGAGCTTGGGGTCCCTGAGCACGTCAAGAACGCTGTTCGCGTTGGTTTTCACCATGTCCAGGGCCGATGCTGCAAAGACATGGAAAGGTATCATCGATATGATGAATACCATCAGACCGGCCAGTACTTTTCTCACTTCCTCCTCCTTAGGTCATTTGGCGGGTTGTTGTCCCTCGCCCTCGGCGGACGGCTTCTTGACATCCCCGAAGGCGTATTTGCCGATAAGGTCTTCGATGTCCGCCGGCACTGAGGTCTGGGTAATCGTCCCTCCGGACTTCAGGACCTCTCCCGATCCCCCCGGATCTACTTTCACATATCTATCGCCTATCAGACCCGCGGTCTTAATGATGGCCGACGCGTCGTCATAGATGACCGTCCCCTTGTCGATCTTCATCTCTACAACACCCATTTGTTTCTCCTGATCGATGGTAAGGCTCGTCACCGCGCCCACCTGGATGCCGTATACCTCGACGGCGCTTCCCACCCGCAGTCCCGCGACGGAGGTGAAGCGGGCCTTGAGGGGATAGCTCGTCTCTCCGAACAACGATACGTTCCCGAGTTTCACGGTCATGTAGCCGACGCAGATGAGGCCGGCCACTATGAAGACGCCCACCGTCGTCTCTATGGAATACTTTTTCATTGATCATTACCTCCAAAATCACACCGGTATGTCGATATGATCTCCTGCTTCGCCCGGCCCTTCTCGATTATCTCGTCGATCGTGTCCTCGGGGGAGATCTCCGTGACCCCGGCATGGATGTGGATATCGAAACAGGTGGCCTCGCCGCTGTTCCCGGACGCGATGTCCCGTATGTGGTCTATGACACCGTGCTCCAGGTCGCGGGAATAGTCCTCGACCAGCTTACGGGCCTCCTCCAGGTTCTTGTGGGGAAAGATCGTGAGAATCTCGTCCCTGCTGCGGCGTGCCGAAAAACCGCCGACGGCGTTGAAGTAGCGGTTGGTGTATTCCCCCAGCGCCTTGAGCGCCTCCAGCGCGGCCTGCGCCCCCAGGGCCTCGGAGAGGATGTTGAGGCGAACACCGAAAAGCGCCGCGGAAGAGGTCGCCTCCCTGGCCGCGCTCCCCAGCATCGCGGAATAGTGCATCTTGAAGGCCTCCCGCGAGAGAAGTCCCGTCAGCTGGTCCTCGAAACCGTCGAGGCTTCGAAGGAACTCATCGATCATGGGGACGTTCTGCTTGAGGGCATCCTCGTAAGGCCCCTCGAAGCCCACGCCTCCTTCCCAGAGGATGATGACCCGGTCGGAGATGAAGAACACGTCGGGGATGTCGTGGCTTATCATGATGGCCGTAAAGCCGAATTTCTTCCTGTAATGTATGATCATGCTCAGGATCATGTTCTTCCTGATGGGGTCCTGGCCCGTCGTCGGCTCGTCGAAGAGGACGATCTGAGGATCGGTGACAAGCGCCCGCGCCAGGGCCACCCGTTTCTGCATGCCTCCCGAGAGCTCCGACGGGAATTTCCCCACCGCCTCCAGAAGCTCCAGGTCCTCTATCCTCTTCATCGCCCGCTTCTCTATCTCGGCCTTTGGCAGATTTGTCGTCTGACGCAGGGGGAAGGCGACGTTCTCGAGAACGGTCATGGAGTCCAGAAGGGCATTGTTCTGGAACAGGTAGGCTATCCTGTGCCTGTGGCCTTCCCATTCGGCCTTTTTCATCTTGTTGATGGGGGTGCCCTGGAAAAGGATGCTGCCTTCGTCGGGCTTGAGAAGGCCGATGATGTGTTTGAGAAGCACGCTCTTGCCCGTGCCGCTCTTGCCGATGATCGTGGTGACCTGGTTCTCATAGATGCTCAGATTGACGTTGTCGAGCACCGTCCTGCCGTTGAACCGCTTCGTAACGTTCCTGAACTCTATGAGAGGGGTTTCCATAGTCATCCTTACATCAGAAATGATGTCACCACATAGTCGGAGACAAGGATCATCACGCAGGAGATCACAACCGCCGATACCGTGGCCAAACCTACTGATTTCGCGCCGAACCCGTCACTCCTCATGTGGCAGAAATAGCCCTGGAAGCAGCAGATGCAGGAAACGATGGCGCCGAACACGAGAGCCTTTATGAAACCTCCCCGGATATCCACGATGTCAATGGAAGACTGGACGCGGTAGAAATAGGTCCCCGCGTTGGTCCCCAGAAGGACCACGCCCGTGATATACCCGCCGATGATGCCTATGAGGTCGAAAAATGCCGTGAGCAGGGGAAAGCTGATGATGGAAGCCGCTATCTTCGGGCTGATCAGGTAGCGGATGGGGTCCACGCCCATCGTGTAGAGCGCGTCGATCTGCTCGGAGTTGCGGAGTATCCCGATCTCGGCGGCCATCGCCGAACCGGCACGCGCCGTTATCATGATGGCCGTCAGGACCGGCCCTAGCTCCCGAACGAGGGAAAGGGAGATGGCCGATCCGAGCGCGCCCACGGAACCGAACTTCACGAGGGTGTAGAAGAGCTGAAGGCCCAGCACCATGCCCGTGAAGAGGGCCACGAGCATCACGATGAGGGACGATTTAGCGCCGATGTAATAGGTCTGGTTCGTGATCTCACGGATCTGTCTCGCCCTGAAGATGTTGATGAAGGCGAGGAAAAAGAAGACGGCCATGGCGCCGAAATTCCCGACGGCGCGGATGGTCCACCGGCCTATCGCCGAGAAAAAAGAGGCAAGGATATTCATGGGTTCGGTTATCTCGTAGTATTCCTTCATGTCACAATAGAGAACCGGGCAGATAAGGTCATATTGTCAAACTAGAACTGCGCATCACGAACTGGAAACGGAACACCATCACCACATTCTGTTGAGCCTTTATAAGGTTTTTGGCAGCGCAAAATAGAAAGAGGCTCCGTGGCCAACCTTGCTTTCCGCCCACACACGCCCACCGTGCTGCTTGATGATACGTTTGACTATCGCGAGTCCAATGCCCGTGCCCTCAAACCTCTCAGCGTTATGGAGGCGCTGAAATGCATTAAAAAGTCTGTGCTTGGACTGCATGTCGAAACCCTCGCCATTGTCTCTAACGTAATAAATGACCTCATGCGGTTTATCCAGGGCGCCCACTTCAATTAGTGCCGTTTCCTTGTATTTCGTGAACTTGAATGCATTCGATATAAGGTTTGCAAAGACCTGCCTAAGCATCGTCTCATCGCCATAGATAGGGGGAAGCCTGCCGAAACTGAGAATTACCGTTCTGTTATCCCCATACGCGGCGAAGGTTGCATCCATTACAGACTGCACGACGTCTTTCACCGACACCATTACGCGGTTGATATCCTTTCCGAGAAGTTGCTTGTACGCAAGGGCGCTGTCAATCAGCTTATTCATCGAGGTTATCTGCCCTCCGATGACATCTGTGAGTTCCTCGAACTTCTGATCGAGAAAGGGAGCGTATTCTCCTTGAAGTTTTTGTGTGAGCCGTTCGATTACCACGAGCGGCAGCCGAAGATCATGGCAAACGCTTTCGGTAATAGCCTCCAGTGATTTAATGACATCGTTATATCTGAACCGCATTATTCCAATCTCGTTATTGAGGCGCTTGATCTTCTCCCGAGCGGCTTTCATCTCAGTTATGTCGCGAATAAGTGCCAAGCTAACCCTCTGGCCCCCACAATCTATCCGCTGCATAGAGACCACCAACACTCGAATCAATCCATCGGGCCGGATGATTCGATATTCAAAATAAGTACTGACCTCGTTTTCTTCTTTAAACCACCGAGCCAAGTTCGTCTTCACCCGCTCTTCTTCCTCGGGATGAATGTACTTTTCAAGAGATTGCCTGGAAATGTTGGACCCATCATCGAGGCCGTAAACATTAAGAAAACCCTTGTTTACGAACATGATTCTTTTCTTGGACGATATTACAATGCCATCGGCAACGTTATTCATAACGCTTTCAAGAAAGTCCCCGGCCGCATACGACCCATGAGGGGTTATCGGTTTGCCGGCCTTAGGGATGTCTGGGTGCGATTGCTTGCGGCGAACGGTGGCTGTTAGTTTATCTTTCCGTTCCAAATCGTTGCCAGTGAGACGATTTTGTTCTGACCGTGCCATGGATCTCCTCCTAATTTCTACCGAGCATTGATCTAAAGTTTCCGGGCATCTTCCTGTTGTCTCCGAAAGAAGTTTCTTGCGTCCCCATCCGAAGATTTCAATCCGATTGTCGTTGTTAGGGAGGCGACAATCCTCTATCCCGTTTCCTTCCGCGCCGGCTGCGAAGGACCGAAATACTGACGACTGAGACAACGAGGAGGGACCAAAAACAAAAACACATCAGCGCCAATCCGATATCCAGGCAACTCTTCGTCTTGTTCACGATAATCTGCCGCAGGTGAGAAATACGCCTTTGCTCCTCATCGACGTCTGGGGACCTACCTAATGAGGTGTTGCTGGTGATCTCATTTTCAGCATCGTGCGCTGGGACAGCTTTCATCCCCTGGCTCAACAACGGGCAGGCAAAAGCATCGCAACCAGGGCACCTGCTCTCTATCCCGCAGGTACCCTGCACGGACCAGATTCTGCCGCACCTCATACATTTGTAGTTTCTCACGAAAACGACCTTATCCGGCGCAGATAATTCTCGGTGTCCCATTATGGACCTCCCCATAGTGTTTCTTGTGGAGCCATCTTCTGCAGACTTCTGCCTCCCATAGGGGGCAACACTTGGTCCACAGGACTTTCCACGGTGTACGCGGTAATGCGCAGGGCGTATCCCCGTCGACACGCTGAATGCGAAGCCGTACTCGTATTGCTCATCCCCATTGCACATCCTACGGCGGTTTCCGTCGTCCTGTTGCCAACCCCCCACTTCCTCGGAGCCAGCAACCCGGCACTCCAAATGACGGAGTGTGTCTGACCCGCAAGGTTACCTCATTACTAGTCTCTACCGGGGTTTTTTCAGACAATCTTCCCTCCAGAGGCAGCTGGATTGGCCGCACGCTCTTGGATCTGCTATTCCGAAACACGCATCGTTCCCCTCAAGCCGTTGAATGGCCCTGATAAGCTCAGATTTTCTCATCCACCCCGGATTAATCCCCATCTCCTTTGCGACGATCTTGACTTCTTCCAATTTCATATTTTCCTCCCTATTCGTTTGCGTTCCTCCCTCTTTCACCGCCGTTGTTGTTCTCAATATGTCATAGTGGACCCGCCAGTCCGAAACGGATGCCGAGCGAATCACGATTGCATGCCAATGAACTCGCTGATTTCTTCTGCCGATGTGAGCCCCATAACAACCTCGACCAATGACTGCCAGTGCCTGTTTCTAGATTACGTAGTTGTTGGAGGCGCGGTATTAGCTTCTCAATCAGTCTTCTCTCAATATCTAGGAGGTCTCCGCCGTAGTCCCGCAAATGAGGGTCGACAATTGCAGCGACGACTTTTCTAAACTCATCGACCTGTTTCACTACCGCTGACTCGGCGTTAACCTCATTCTTACGGATATCTTGAACAATCCGGCCAACAAAATAGGGGTCTTTGAGTATCGCGATGTGAGCCAGGATGATCTCTGCCTCTTGCTTTCGTGCACTCTTAGAGACCTCGAAGCTATCGTTCCTCAGCTCGTCAATTAACTCGCGAATCGCACGAGTGAAGCGTGAAACCTCCTTCTCTACGTTCCCCTGATGGACATTCCGCCTTTCGACAAGAAGAAGACTGTCTTGAAGGATGAAGACCGTCGCGATGGCGATTCCCGGAGAAACAGCGATTCCCTTCAGAGAATGTCTGCTAATTTTCTCTTCTAGTGGATCGGTCATCTCTTGTGCTCCGTCACTGATTGCGAAACAACCAGTCTGAATCCTGGGCTATAGAGACCCACGGAATCCCTCTGCTGGACGTGATGTCGCGGAAAAGATCCGTTCCTATGATTACGAGTACCGCAATAGTGTTCGAAGCTGGTATTTGTATGCACCACCGACACATTTTTCCACGCGAACGGCCTTTGTGGTGGTTCTTCGCAGCGAAAACCTCCGGAAGACGGGAGAACTCGCTCGCTTGACGACCTCAGAGTTCTTGGAGACCCGATCAGTGGTTTGCGGTGTCCCGATCGACGTGGCAATATCCCACTCGCCGGTAGGTAGAGTTGAGTTTTTCTAGCAGTTTGTTCGAGATTTTTCAGATCGTTCATTTGAGCTATCCTTCTGACCCCCTGCAGTCATAGTGGAGCACGCCATCAACCAGTCACGACGAACCTCCCCCCAATACCTTGTACAGGTTGACGAGGTTGGAGAGCTTTGCGAGGCGGGTGTTTATCAGGCCCTGCTGGGCGGAATAGAGGCTGCGCTGTGCGTCGAGGACCTCGAGGTAGCTGCTGATCCCGTTGACATAACGCGCATCGGCCAGACGGTAAGTGTTGGCCGATGCATCGACGAGCGATGTCTGCGCCGTGAGCTGGTCGTCGATGGTCCCGCGCCTCGCGAGGGCGTCGGAGACCTCTCTGAAGGCCGACTGAATGGTCTTTTCGTATTGCGCCACGTACATTTCACGCGTCGCCTTTGCCGCCTGGAGGTTGGCCCAGAGGTAGAGCGAGTTGAAGACGGGGACGTTCACCTGGGGAACGAAGCTCCACGTTGCGGCACCGGCCTTGAACAATCCCGCAAGCTCATTGCTCGTTGTCCCTATGCTGGTGGTGAGCGTGATGGAGGGAAAGAAGGCGGCTCGCGCGGCCCCTATGTTCGCATTGGCGGCCTTGAGCAGGCTCTCCGCCTGGAGAATGTCGGGTCGTCTCAGGAGCACCTCGGAGGACAGGCCCGGAGAGATGTCCTTTAGCGGCGCAATGGAATCAAGGCTGCCTGAAAGTAATTCCGGCGCCACGACGGTCCCGACGAGGAGGTTCAGGGCGTTCTCGTCGGCAGCCGTGAAAGCGGTGTAGCGGGCTACGTCCGCACGTGCCGCTTCGACCCTGGTCCGGGCCTGGTTGAGGTCGAGGTCCGAAGAAGACCCGAGTTCGGCGCGGCGCTTGATCATCTCGTATGTGGATTCCTGGGCCTTGAGTGTCGATTGGGCGAGCCTCAGGTTCTCCTCGTCGGCCGCATAGGTTATGTACGCATTGGCGACTTCGGAGATGAGCGCGATCTGCACGCTCCTTCTTGCATGCTCCGTGGCGAAGAATTGTTCGAGGGCGCTCTGGGTGAGGCTGCGAATGCGTCCGAAGAAATCCACTTCCCAGGAGGAGATCCCCACGTTGGCATTGTACAGATGCGTGGTGGCGGCCTCACGGTTCTCGCCGATGTCAGCGGGGGTCCTGTATTCGTTGAGACTTCCCGCGGCGTTGGGCAGAGGGAGAAGCACGATGCGCTGGACGCGGTACACGGCACGCGACCTCTCGATGTTCAGCGCCGCCACTCTCAGGTCCCGGTTGTTGGCAAGGGAGAGCTCAATGACCTGGCGGAGCTTCCCGTCGGTGTAAAAGTCGTGCCAATCCATGTCGGGCACGGTGGATAAGCCGCCGGCGTTCCCTTTGTATGCGGGGCCGGCGGGCCAGGAGGCGGGCACAGGGGCCTCGGGCCGCTTGTATTCGGGTATCATCGTGCAACCCGAGAGGCATCCGATCACGGCGATGAGAATGATCGCGTTTCGTATCATGTCACTTTCCCTCCGAAGGAGTCATGGGGTTCGCGGCCGGGGCTGCGGGGACAGCAGTGTTCTGCGGAGTTTCCTTGTCCGGTT
>MVQP01000129.1 GCA_002067235.1 Syntrophorhabdus sp. PtaB.Bin047 | reverse complement strand
GAGGTTCCTGAAGCATCGCTTCATCAGCGCGGCGACGCCGGCACCCGATGAGGTCGCGGCGGCCATTGAAGACGGCGCGGCGAGACTCCTCTTTCCATCCATGGAGACGGAGGCGCGCGTGGCCATGAAGGAACGGGCCGACGCGGAGGCGATCAGGGTATTCTCGGAGAACCTGCGCGAGCTCCTGCTTGCCGCGCCTCTGGGGCAGAAGAGCGTTCTCGCCATCGACCCGGGGTTCAGGACAGGATGCAAGGTGGTCTGTCTCGACAGGCAGGGCAAGCTCCTCCACCGGGGCACGATCTATCCCCACACATCGCAGAGGCAGGCGGACGAGGCTGGGCGCGCGGTGGTCGATCTTTGCGCGCGCTTTGAGGTCGAGGCCATAGCCGTCGGAAACGGCACGGCAGGCAGGGAAACGGAGTCTTTCTTGGGGGCCCTTGAGTTGCCTCACCGGATACAGATCATCAGCGTCAACGAGAGCGGGGCGTCAATTTATTCCGCATCCGAGGCCGCGCGGGAGGAATTCCCCAACGAGGACGTAACGGTCAGGGGGGCCGTGTCCATAGGGAGACGCCTCATGGATCCCCTCGCCGAACTCGTCAAGATCGACCCAAAGTCCATCGGTGTCGGCCAGTATCAACACGACGTGGACCAGCCGGCCCTCAAAAGGGCCCTCGATGACGTGGTGATGAGCTGTGTGAATGCCGTCGGGGTGGAGGTCAACACGGCAAGCGCGCAGCTTCTGGGGTACGTGTCCGGTCTGGGTCCGGCCCTCGCGAAGGCCATCGTATCGTACCGGGACGAGAACGGTCCCTTTCAGGCCAGAAAAGACCTGAAGAAGGTGCCGAGACTGGGGCCGAAGGCCTTTGAACAGTCGGCGGGATTCCTGCGGATACGGGGCGCGTCGAACCCGCTCGACGGGAGCGCCGTCCATCCCGAGAGCTACCCCGTCGTCGAGGCCATGGCGCGCGATGCCCGATGCTCCGTCGCGGACCTCATGGGCGATGAGGGCCTCCGGAAGAGCATCGACCTTCACCGGTACGTTACGGAAAAGGCCGGCCTGCCGACCCTCACGGACATCATGGCGGAACTGGCGCGGCCGGGCAGGGACCCGAGGGAGGAATTCCACGCCTTTGCCTTTGCCGAGGGTATAGACAGGATGGAGGACTTAAGGCCGGGCATGAAGCTTCCCGGCATCGTCACCAACGTGACGGCCTTCGGTGCCTTTGTGGACATAGGCGTCCACCAGGACGGCCTTGTCCACATAAGTCAGCTCGCGAACCGGTTCGTGAAGAACGCCGCCGACGTAGTGAAGGTCCATCAACAGGTGATGGTGACGGTCCTTTCCGTCGACCTTGCCCGCAGGCGGATATCCCTGACCATGAAAGGATAATGTCCAGGCCAATTTCTCTTTGCACAAAGAGGTAAATACATTGTAAAATATTGTTGACTTGAAACAGGTATTGGCTTAAGTTTGGTGTGAAGACAACTAGAGGAGGTTGCGATGTTACTGATCAACAAGAGCGGGCGCATTTACGATGTTCCTGAGCATGTGGCGGAGAATTACGTAGCCAGGGATCTGAGCGGATCAAAGGAGTCGATCGGCGATATGCTGAGCACACTGCGGCGGCCGGCAGAGACCTCCCCGGAATCAGCGGTGGCGGGCTGCTGCAACGTCTACGCCAATTATTGCCCCAACACCTAGCGCTGGCTGACGGCCGTTCTGCCGCGATGTTGCCCGGCAGGATCGCGGCAGGGGCGGCCCCGTATCCTTACCTGGAATCAAACCATCAAAGACCGGATCTGAACGGGCGGTATGTTGTCGGCGTCACGGGCCGTTGCTTGCTGTGTGCCGCCATATAAGGACATTCGATCATGACACCAAGTCTTTCTCCTTTCGCGGGGCTCACCAATGTGACCTTTCAACTGATCACCACATGTAACCTTTCTTGTGACTATTGTTTCCAGGACGCCTGCAATGTCTCGTCATCGCCGCAGGGGGGGCAACAGAGGATCGTCAACCCCCTTGATACAGCCGGGATTCTGATGAACCTGGTCAGGTTATCGAGAGAAGACCTGATAATGGTGTTCTCCGGGGGCGAGCCGATGCTTGTTCCCGTCGACTGGTACGAGACCTTTTTCCGCGAGATGGACCGATGCCTGGAGGGTTCGGACAGGAAAGTGGAGTATTCCGTTCAGACCAACATTTCCATTTTGAAGCCGGAGATCATTGACCTTTTCAGGAAGCACGAAGTCCATTTTTCCGTCCATTATGACGGGGAGTTGGACGACCCTAAACTGCTGTCGAAAAAGAGGAAGGAAAACATCATTGCGCTGCGCGAGAACGGGCTTGCCGTGACGGTGCTTGTCGTGGGCACCGTGGAGTCCCTGAAGGCCCTTCCGGCCAGCATCGAATTCTTCAACAGCCAGGGGATTCGTTTCTATCGCGTCAATTATGTTTCCAGCCAGGGAAGGGGCGGCAGGGTGTCGCTGATCCCTCCGGAGCTCAGGGCTGAGGCGGAATTTGAGGCTGCGTTTCTCGCTTCGCAGTTCGATTTCAACACCCGGGACAACGTTGTCATGAACAAATTTCTCCATTATTACAACAACGTCATATGCGGCAGCCCTTACAGTACCGCGCCGCGCCCGCAAGACTGCATGGCTGGAGTTCGCTCCGCATACGTAGCAGCGGACGGGCTCATCTATCCCTGCAGCTTTTTCCCCGGCATAACGGGTCCCATGGTAAGAGCAAAGGACCTGCCGTCGGGCAACATGGAAGAGGCAGCGGCAGCCGTCGCAATGTGCAAGAGGTCGAATGCGTACTATGATGAAAGGTGCCCGTCCTGCCAGGCGCTGCCTATCTGCGGGGAGTATTGTCCTCTGTCACCGGTTACGGACACCAATTTCATGGAATCATTCTGCAGCGCTCAGGTGACACTTCGCCGGATGATGGACAGGAACAGGGATCTATCGGAGCTTGTTGCGGGGCGGTTCATCGAGCACAAGCGATCCTATCCCGGGGATGTTCCCAGGTCCTGCGGGACACGGACAACGTGACGCCCCCAGCCCCCACCCTTCATTCTCCGGATCCGGGATCGAAAGACAGGTCGCCATCCAGCCAGACACGGGCTCAACCTTTCAGACAGAGATGACGCCGCCTTCCGAGAGACTGCTCAACAGGAACTTCACCGTCATGATCGGCGGTCAATGCGTCGCGCTCCTCGGGAGCGCTCTCTATTCCGTCGTACTCGTCCTGTACCTCAAGCAGTTGACGGGGTCGGCGACGGTCCTCGGGGTCGTTGAGCTTCTCGGTTTCCTGCCATGGGTCGTTATCGGGCCTCTTGCCGGGACCTTTGTCGACAGGGCGAACAGGAAGTCGGTCATTCTCTGGAGCTACCTCGTACGCTCGGCGCTCATGCTGGTACTGTTCCTCGTCAGTTTCAGCGGGGCGGCTGCTCTGAGGGTTCCTGGTCCCTTCCCTGCCTCTGTTTATGCGATCTTTCTGGTGACTGCCTGCATGGGCATCATCGATTCGGCCTTCAATGCAGCCCTGAATTCGGTGATCCCCGTGGTCCTGCCGAAGGAGAAGGTCCAGAAGGGCAACTCGCTCTTCCAGGGGGCAGGCGGGGTGGTTGCCATGGCCGGCAACGCTCTGGGCGGAATATTCTTCACGGTTTTGGGAGGAGCGCTGGCCTTTCTGGTGAACGGGGTCTCTTACCTTTGCGCGGCTCTGGCGACGGGATTCATGTCGCTGAGAGACGCGGGGCCCCGGGAGAAGGGATCTTTTTCCGGAGCTGGATTTGCCGCCGAGATGAAGGAAGGTTTCCTCTTTATCTGGGGCAACAGGGGCCTCAGGGACCAGACCATCGTCTATACCGTGTCGAACCTGTGCTTTCCCATGGTGATGCTCGCTCTGCCCTTTCTCGTGGAGGACGTGATGAAACTGAAAGGCTCGTATTACGGGTACCTTATGAGCGTGCTCACCTTGAGCTCCATCGTCGCCTATTTCGTCTTCGGTTGCCTGAAGACCAGCAGCCGGCAGAACTACACGGTGATATGCGCGCTCTTCTTCATCGAGGCCGCCGTGTTCCTCTTCATCTCTTTTGCCAGGAATACCGTGATCGTCTTCGCGCTCTTCTCGGTCCTTTCCGGTTGCATGGCCATCTCGCGGCTCATCAACACCTCGCTCAAGCAGAAGGTGGTACCTGACAAGCTCAGGGGCAGGGTCTTCGGGACGCTCGATTCCATCAACGGCGCCCTTGCCCCTCTTTCCTTCGCCATCGGCGGCGTTGTCATCGATCTTCTGAACAAGAACCTGTTCATACTCTTCTTCACGATCTTTGCGGTGTACACGGTCCTGGCCGTCGTCTTCGTGGTCAGCGGAACCATCAGGCGTTTCTATCTGAGCTCAGATGTCGGCGTCGATCACTGAGATGATCGATCCGTAGGTTTCGCCGAAGTAGACGAGGTGCCTTGCCTTGAGGGCATCCAGGGCGGCACGGACGGACGTCTCGTCCGTCTGTGGGTCCCTTTCCCTCAGAGATGTCAGGAGATCGCGAAGGTCGAGGATGCGCTCGTTGGTTTCCCGAAGGATCGCCGAAGCAACATCTCCCAGGACGAGCTCCAGGACAGGTGCCCCATCGAAGAACTCCCTGTAGATGACGTCCCCTTCCTCACGGCGGACCGTGTAACTGTATGTGTGATTGTAATAGAAATCGTTTATCTTCGCGAAGGCGTTCCAGAGCGTGTTGTGCGGCGCGCTGAAGTCGAAGAGAGCGAAACGGTCGATGCCTTCAGTCATGACCCCCGGGAGGAGGCGAAAAATCTCGTTCTCGTTGAATCTGCCCAGCTCATCGGCAGGGACCATGTCGTGGAACCGGGAATGCCCGGCCAGTCTCAAGGGGATGATGGTGTGGCGGAAGAACTCGTTGTCGTAGTAGAACCTGAGGAAGTGGAGGTTGTCCATGCACGCGAGGATGTCGACGTCCTCCTCCGAAGGGATTCCGCGTATGATGTTCGCTGAGGGAAGTTTTATACCCGATTTCCGGGCGAACTTGACGAAGAATATGTTGTCCGAGAAGTTCGTTTTCTTTCCCATCTTCGCCAGCAGACTGTCCGACAGCGATTCGTAGCCGAAGTGTATCCTTCCGAAACCGGCCCGGGGAAGCTTCTCCATGATCCTTTTGGTGAAACCCTTGTGGATTACCTCGGCGATGAAATTGATCTCCCTCTGTTCCCGCAGGGATATGAGATCATCGAGCACGCTTTCGAGTCGCTCGGGGTCGTTGGCCACGATGTCATTGTCCATGAAGGCGAAATAGGGTGTGTGGTGCCTGTCGAGGAGACGACGGACCTCTTCCGTAACCCGGGAGGGTTCTCTTTTCCGCGTCCTCATGCCGTCGGAATAGACACAGAACCTGCAGGCGTTCCAGGTGCATCCCCGTGTCGATTCCAGGGGCAGGATGACGGCGCTGGTATCTTTTCCCAGTGCCTCGAGACAGGAGAAATAGTCGTCATGGTCGGCGAAGACCCCCGAGTTCATGTCAAAGAATCTTCCCGTCTCCGTGTCGGAATTCCTGAGGGTGCCGCCCTCGCGAAAGAGGAGGCGGGGAACGGCCGCAAGCCCGGCGTTTCCCCCGTCAAGGGCACGGACGAGCTCGAGGAGAGGATATTCGCCCTCTCCCCAGATGGCATAGTCGAAGAGGCCGCACATTTTCATGACGGCCGCGGCCCTGTCGCGGCTGCCAAGGCCACCGATGACGATCCTGGCGTCGGTGAAGAGGCGTTTCACGTATCCCGCGAGCACCATCCCGGGGATCCACTGCTCGTACCTGCAGGATATCCCGAAAAGCAGCGGTTCGTCCGGGGAATAGCGGGAGAGTTCCCTTGCAATCCTCTTATCAAGGACCCTTCTTGTTCCCCCCAGGTAATCGCTGCTGTCGTTGAGGACATCGCGTTCGGGAAGCTCGGCTTTTACGTAAGCGTTGGCCCTGCTTCGGGCGATGTCATCCCCGTGTTCTTCGGCGATGAGGTAGAGGTAGGGCAGAAGGTCGAAATGTATCGTGTCCGTGTTCCTCTCGAATGAGGGCAGGATCCCGTCAAGGAGGATGTTCCAGTAGATCACGAGGGTCTCGACGCCGTTAGTCGTTAAATGGGCCTTGAGGATGGACAGGGCGGCTGACGGAGTATCGGTCCGGGCGGGCGGCAGGCAGTTGAGAATGACCTTCATGGGCGGGGCACCTGTACAATTTGCAAGTTATAGGTCCAAACCCGGGAGATGTCAACGGAAAAGACATCCCGCATAGACATCCTGCATTTCCTTGTCTTACCTTGACAGACCGACGCTATCTTTGCTAACTTTTATGGTACATGAAGGCCTTCACGTGAGGGTCGGGAGGGAATGATGAAACACTTCACCTGGAAGACGGGTCTTGCGCTGGGTCTGGCGTTGATCGTGATCGTCGCGTCGGGCTCAGTGTTCGCTGAGAAGCCGCCCTGGGCGGGCGGCGAAAAGGGCAATCCGCCACCGGTGAGATCTGACATGCAGCCCGCCGATAAGGACGGATTAAAACACCCTTACTTCACCGACCGTCAGCGGGGTATCATTCATGATTACTATGCCGCTCAGTATCGGAAGGGAAAAAAATGTCCTCCGGGGCTCGCGAAGAAGCAGAATGGCTGTATGCCCCCGGGTCAGGCGAAGAAGTGGGCCCTGGGCAGGCCGCTGCCGGAAGGGGTCGTTTATTATGACCTTCCACGAAAGGTTGTTGTGGAGCTGGGACCGCCGCCCCCCAATCACAAGTATGTTCGCGTGGCCCAGGACATTCTGCTGCTCGCGACGGGGACAAGGATGGTCGTGGACGCCATTGACAACCTGACCTGGGATTTCAACCGGTAGACCACTGCGATCGAAGCCCACTTTCTTAGCATCTTTCATTGTTTTCCGAAAAGTTGTATACTATTGGCGTGGCTGGTCTTCAATTCGTAACGTTCAACGAGATCGCGGGATCAGCCAACGGGAAACAGGATCACCGTGATCTTCTCCAGTACACCAGCGATCCATTACAGAGGTAATCAAAATGGCAAGTGTTGCAGAGTTTATCGAACTGAGAGAGAGCATAGAAGCGCTCGCGGGACAGATCACCCTGTCCGTCAAGAACAAGGCTGTCCAGGATTCCAAGGATCGCCTCGAAGAGGCGAACCGGAAGCTGGAAACGCTTAAGTCCATGGTCGCCAGCGATGTGCAGGTGATCGTGGCCGACCGTCTCTCCAGGCAGCTCACCGGGCTGTCGGCAAAGGTCGAAACGATGGCCGCAAAAAAACCCGCGAGAAAGACGGCAGCAAAAAAGAAAGAGCCCGGAGCCACGGGCTGAAGCAGCCTTATCCCCCGGCCCCCGGGATCAATCCGGATCCATCCATCGAACCCTTGTGGCGGCCTCTCGATGAGAGGCGCGCGGAGGAATATTACCAACGCCACGCCACGTATCCCCGGCACCGCTGCTGGTTAGGAGAAGGTCGGTAACCCGGTGCCAGGGGTGTCCTTCGGCCCGCTTTCCGGGAATTCGGAGGGCTCCTGTGCCATCACGACCCTTTTCACGCCGACCCCGTACCTGAAAAAGCTGCCGACGATCTGGCCGCGGCGGGTCTTGTCGGGGCCGAGAGCGGCGGCATATTCAACCGGGGTCGAACCATAATCATCGGATATCTCCGGATCCGCCCCCTTCGACAGGAGAAGGTTCACCGCATTGAGGGAGCCGCTCCTGCATGCCCAGTTGAGAGGAGTACGACCGGAACCGTCCCGGGCATTGATATCTGCGGAATACTTGAGAAGTATGAAAGAGACCCGTTCATGTCCGAGGCGGCAGGCGATGTGCAGTGGTGTCTCCCCCCACCTGTTCCGGGCATCTACCCCGGCACCCTGTTCCAGGAGGTACCGGGCCGCGCCTGGATTCGGGTTATAGCACGCGCAGTGCAGAAGGGTGTTGTCATCATGAGTGGTCGCATTGATGTCTCCGGCAGCTTCGATGAATTCGCGCAGTTCTTCTAGAGAATTACCCGTTGCGATGTGAAAGGCCCGACTGCGGTCGGCGGCATCCTGTCGTGATAGCGTCTGCATGGTTCCTGTAGGTACGTGACAGTTCGTCCGCGCTCATTGTGTTGTGCCGGATCGATGTGGCGGATGTCTGACGTAGTATACAATATTCGTGTCTAGAGTGCAACAGAGTAAGACGATTAGAGGAGATTTTCAGCCGGCGGCGTCAATCGAACTCTATCCGGTAGTAGATGGCGGCGCCGCTCTGGTTGCCCATCGTGCTTTCCACGTCCACCCGTTTCGTGAGGCTGTACCGGATACCGAAGATGTTCTCGCCCGTGTAGATCGAACGGCCGTAACTGACGAAGAGCTTCGGCGAGAGGTACTTGCCGAGTTTGACTATGGATTTTGAGACGTCCCCGCCCTCTGACTCAATGTCCAGAACGTCGAGTCCCAGCTGTTTTTGAACGGAGGACGCCTTCCCGCCTGTGAGCAGGCCGCTTGCCGCCCTCGCGAGAAGGGCGGTGTCGCTCTTGCCTGCCCCTCCCGACGCCCTGCCGAGAACGATATAGCTCAGGATGTCCCTGTCCGCCATCGCGGGTTGCGAATAGAGGTTGACAAGAGGTGATGCCGGCGTCCCGGCGACGAGGACGCCCGCCGATACATCGCCGACGGTTCGCAGGGCCAGGATATCGAGGTTCGCCGCCTCGACGGGGCCTCCCCCGAAGGACACATTGCCCCTGCGTATGTCGAGCTTGACGCCGTAGGCATCGAACTTTCCCCTCACG
>MVQP01000128.1 GCA_002067235.1 Syntrophorhabdus sp. PtaB.Bin047 | reverse complement strand
GAATGACGGGGCAATAAAAATGAGGATGGCGTATTGAATGCGCTTGACAAAGTTTTTGACCTTCGTTATTCTGGATGTGCTTAGAATCTATCGACGGAGGCCCCCGTAAGTGGCTATTTTTGTATCGACCCGAGAACTAGACTTGCTCAGGAATCCGGTACCCGTAAGGGCCGGGAGGCTTTTGATAGAGCCTTAAGCGTTCCTGGGCATTAATCTTTTAAGGAGGGCAACATGGAAAACAAAGGGGTGGAAAAACAGGCAACGAAGTTGTTTGAGGGCGTTGATATTGATACCGGGGAGCGCATCCAGAAAAACATCGACAAAATCCAATTCCTCGCTGATTGTTTCGCGTCCGGGAAAATGGATTTGACGGCAGAAGGCCGGACGGGCTGTTATTGGATGCTACATGACATTGCTAGGGACCTCGAACAGATCATAGACGGTCCCGCATAAAGATCGGCTCTCACAGATCAGGCCCCTGGGAAACCGGGGGCTTTTTTTATGAAATCTCTTTTTGTTGTACAGATGCTGTATAAAATGACGAATGATCTGATTTTGAGTGCTTTAACTTTGTCTTGTAAGTTATTGATTTTATAATGGAGCCGACGATGGGAATCGAACCCGCGACCTGCTCATTACGAGTGAGCTGCTCTGCCTCTGAGCTACGTCGGCGTTGATTCTTATATAGCATAACCTGCTGTTTTCGCACAATACAAATTTGTCCCTTCTCCGGCTCCAGGCGGGCCAACCGCCGGGGTATCACGGGTTCGTGAGAAGTGAGGCCATGCGTTGGAGAAGGATGTCGTTGTCCCTCTTTTTCCTCACCGCCACCCTTATGTAGTTCTTGTCGAGTCCCTTGAAGTTCGAGCAGTCGCGCACGAGGATGTTCTGGTCCCGCAAGCCCCTCAGGATTTGAGGGCAGTGGCGGGACCGCAGCAGGTAGTAGTTCGTCCGGGAGATGGTGTAGTCGATGCCGAGCGTCTGGAGTCCTCTTTCGAGACGCTGCTTTTCTCTCGAAAGGAACACGTGGGTTCGTTCCCTGTGGGCGGTGAGGGAGAGGGCCGCAACGCCCGCGGCCTGAGCAAGGGTGTTCACGCTCCAGGGTTCCCGTATCGCGTTGAGGGCCCGCGCCACTCTCGCCGGGAAGACACCCCAGCCGAGTCGAAGGCCGGGCAGGGCATAGAACTTCGTCATCGACCTCAGGACAATAAGGTATGGGTTGCCCCGGGTAAGGCCGACGGCTGACGCCGTGGTCGTGAACTCGATGAATGATTCGTCTATGACGAGATAGATCTTTCGGTCCGCCGCGAGGGTTGCCGCTTCCTCCATGATGTCCCTTTCAACGACCCTGCCTGTTGGATTGTTGGGGTTGCACAGGAAGACGGCGTCCGCGCCCACGCTGGCCGCCTCGTGGAGGACGGCGACGGGATCCAGTTCGAAATCGTTCCGTGCCCGCAAAGGGTAGGAGGCGACGGCGCAGCCTGGGGATGCCGTGGCACATGCCCGCTCATACTCGTTGAAAGTGGGCCGGACAATGAGCACTTTCCTGAGAGGCAGGGCCCTGGGCAGGAGGTAGATGAGTTCCGTACATCCATTGCCGCAGAGGATGACGGACGGGTCGAGGTCGAAGGCTGCGGAGAGCCTGGTCCTCAATTCCGTAGAGTCGGGGTCCGGGTAGTGTTCGACGTCATGAAGGCGGGCCCTGATCGTTCGCAGGACCTCGCGCGGTGTACCCAGGGGGTTGATGGAAGCGCTGAAGTCGATGATGTTCTCCCGGCGGACCCCAGTCGTCAGTGCCCATCCATGAACGTCACCTCCGTGGCGGCTCACAGGACCACCCCGAGGGATATGGCGGCTATGGCGCATAAGAAGCCGATATAAGATGCGACGCGAACAACGCTGACCGTCCTCAAGGACGCCGTCAGGTAATCCGCTCCGCCGGGGACGCCGATATAGGGTTTCTGCACCGTGATCCCCCCATACGTCAGCAATCCTCCCAATCTCACACGCAGGGCACCCGCTATGGACGCTTCGGGGTAGCCGCTGTTGGGGCTCGTATGCTTGCGCCCGTCGCGGCGCACGGTGACGAGGGCTGCGCGTGCTCTGGCGGGGGATTGCAGGACGATCGCGGCGGCGAAAGCGATAAGGAGGGCTGAAATCCTGGCGGGGAGGTAATTTGCCGCGTCGTCGAGGCGGGCCGATGCCCATCCCAGGTGGATGTATCGCTCGTTCCTGTGCCCGACCATGGAATCGAGGGTATTGACCGCCTTGTACGCGAGAGCGCAGGGGATCCCCCCGAGTGTGAGGTAGAAAAGGGGCGCGATGACACCATCGGACAGATTCTCCGAGAGGGTCTCGATCGTTGCCCTCAATATCCCGTCCTTGCCGAGCCTTCTGACGTCACGGCCAACGATGAAGCTGAGGCGATGCCGTGCCAGCGCAAGATTGTCGACCTTCACCGCCGCGATCACGGATAACCCCGCCTTCAGGAGTTCCTTGAGCGCAAGAGTCGATGCCGCGAGATATACGAGGAAGAGGATCCCGGCAGAACGGACGGGTCCCGGCGGGGACCGCAACACCCCGGACTGCACGGCAAAGGACAGGGTAAAGGTCATGCCCACAATGACAAAGACGAGGACGATGCCGGCTGAACGCTCGAAATTCCTGCCTCCGCCGCCCCTTCGGATGATGTTCTCAAAGGCCTCGATAGCCCATCCCATGAGGCGTACGGGGTGAGGAAGGATCCGCGGGTCACCGATGAGGGAGTCAAGGACCATCGCCGACACGACGATGATGAGGAATGCCAGGTAGTCGTTGGTCAGAAGCATAGTGCCGCCGTTATCAATAGCACGGTCTCGGCAACCTCGTGCATGGCGCCGAGATTGTCCCCCGTGAGACCGCCGAACCGGACCGTGCAGAGACGCCGCACCACCCACGCCCCGCAAAGGGCGGCCACGGAGGCGGCAAAGAAGAAGAGGAAATACCGCCCGGAACTGTCATGCTGGGGATAACCGCTTATGAGGCAACCAATCAGGGCGAGGCAGATAAGGAAGATGGTCGCCAGGCAGGCATGTCTCGCATGTACCCTGCCGAGGAAGATCCTTCCGAGTCCGTCGTTGCGGGCGCTTTTGGCACCGGGCATCATCATCGTCATGGACCAGGCGGCGACGGCGGGCATGAGGAGCACCGCGGGATTCAATAAGGAGTGTTCCACTGTCCTGATGACCTCACAGATGAGAACATATTTGAAAAGGAGAGCAGCCATGATGGCCACAACGCCGACGGGGCCTGCCGTCGGATCGCGCATGACGGCGAGCCTCTTCTCCCTATCTCTTTCGGTGTCGCCCGTGGACTTGACGGAAAGGGCATCCACCGTGTCCGAAAGACCGTCCTGATGAAAGGCGCCGTTGCTGACGAGGTAGACCGCCATGACAAGAAGAGAGGTGACGGCCGGGGAGAAGATCTTAAGGGAAAAGAAGGCGGCGGTGGCGAGGACCACACCCTGGACAAAGCCGACGAGAGGGAAGAAGACGGCCGACAGAGATAGGTCGTCCTCGGACAGTCTTCCCCCGATGCGTATGGGGATGATGGTGAGGAACTGAAAGGCGATGAGTATCCTCTTCATGTGTTCAGGCCAGCTCCTTCGACACCCCGGCTTCATCGAATGTGG
Source organism: Syntrophorhabdus sp. PtaB.Bin047 (assembly GCA_002067235.1). Classification (GTDB taxonomy): domain Bacteria; phylum Desulfobacterota; class Syntrophorhabdia; order Syntrophorhabdales; family Syntrophorhabdaceae; genus Delta-02. The sequence continues at coordinate 5,210 of MVQP01000128.1, read as the reverse complement.
CCATCTCGCGGTAGATCTTGAGGCCGGCCTCAATGAGAGTGATGGCAAGGGCGGCCCCCGTTCCCTCACCCAGGCGAAGACCCATATCGAGGATGGGCTCAAGTCCCATCCTTTCCAGCATGACCCGGTGTCCCTTTTCCACGGAGTTATGGGCGGCAAACATGTAGTCCGCCGCCGCGGGTTCCAATGCCCAGGCGATGATCGCGCCAGCCGTCGATATGAGGCCATCGATGACGACGGGTATTCCAAGCGATGCCGCACCCAGGACAAGACCGGCGATCCCGCCGATCTCGGCGCCCCCTACCTTCGCGAGGACATCGACGGGATCGTTCGGGTCGGGACTGTTCAGGGCTATCGCGTCCTCGATGACGGTGACCTTGAACGCCAGGGAGTCATCGGAGATACCCGTGCCCTTTCCCGTGACATCGGCCGGCGGCTCGCCCGTCATGACGGAGGCGATGGCGCTCGAAGGGGTCGTGTTGCCGATGCCCATGTCGCCGGTGCCGAAGAGGCGATATCCCCTGTCGGCGTACTCCCTCGCGAGGGCGATGCCTGTCCGTATGGCTTGAATGGCCTCGTCGTTCGTCATGGCGGGGCCCTTTCTCATATTTCTCGTCCCCCGCACAACCTTTCTGCAGATGAGGCCCGGGTCATCCGAAAAGTCGTGGTCCACGCCCATATCTACAACCACGACATCGGCGCCGGCGTGGCGGGCGAGGACGTTTATGCCCGCGCCGCCGCTGAGGAAGTTGTGGACCATCTGCACCGTCACTTCCTTCGGGAAGAGGGAGACACCTTCGTCCACGACCCCGTGGTCGCCGGCAAAGACGAATATCGCTTTCTTCCCGAAGAGGGGCGGCATCGGGTTCCCCGTTATGGCGACGATCCGCCGCGCGAACTCCTCGAGCCTTCCCAGACTCCCCTGGGGCTTTGTCAGGCTGTCGAGGCGTTCCTGTGCAAGACCGAAGAGGGCGCCGTCTGCCCGTCTGATGTCTATTCCTTCCACCGTCATGTCTCCTTTATCTTCATGGGTATCCCCGCCGCGAGGAAGTAAACGTCGGTAGCGGCGGAGGCCACCCCGGCATTCAAGCGCCCGAGGTTGTCCCGGTATTCTCTCCCCATCGGTGATTCCGGCACGAGCCCGAGGCCCACCTCATTGGAAACTACATAGATAAGGGGTGCGTTCCCTGGGTCCGAAAGGGCGTCGATAAGGTCCATCTGGTACCGGTCAACTGGCAGGGCGCGCATCATGATGTTCGAGACCCACAACGTCAGGCAGTCGATGAGGACGACCCCGTGGGTCGGCCCGATCTTCCTGATGAGAGAGGGGACCTCCACCGGTTCCTCGAATGTTTTCCATTCCGGTCCCCGTTCCCTCCGGTGGTTCCCGATCCGGGCGTCCATCTCATCGTCGAGAGCCTCGGCGGTGGCGACGAAGGCCTTTTTGCCGGGAAGCAGGGATGCCTCGCGAAGGGCGAAGGAACTTTTCCCGCTCCTGGCGCCGCCAAGTATCAGGACCCTTTTGTGCATTTCTCTCTTACCTCCCCTGACACGATCATTACAAATGGTTTTTGGGACAGCGGGTTCTGACGGACGACGACCACCGTCCTGTAGACGGCCTCGATGGTCTCGTACTCTAGCACCTCCGCAGGGGTGCCGACCTTTCGTATCCTGCCCCCGTCCATAAGGACGAGGCGGTCGCAGTACTCGGAGGCGAGATTGAGGTCGTGGAGTATGATCACGACCGTGAGCCCCTCCTGCCTGTTGAGGCGTTTCACCAGGTCCAGGATGGCCGCCTGGTGGGTGATGTCGAGGTGCGACGTCGGTTCGTCGAGGAGGAGGACCTGAGGCTCCTGGGCCAGGCCGCGTGCTATGAAGGCGAGCTGGACCTCGCCGGCGCTCATCTCCGACATGAAGGCCCCGGCGAGGTGACGGATGCCCGTCATCTCCATCACCCTTTCCGCTATGGCGGTATCCTCATCCTTCTCGAAGAACTGGAGCTTCCGGTAGTAGGGGATCCGTCCCAGGAGGACGAATTCCCTCACCGTCATCTCGATAAGGGGCATACTCTGGGAAACGACAGCGATCTTCCTGGCCACATCCGCTGTATGAAGACTCTTCATGTCGATGCCGCCCAGGAGGACCGTCCCTTTCGCCGGTCTGATGAGGCGCGTCATCGCCCGGAGCATCGTTGTCTTGCCCGAGCCGTTGGGACCTATGATGCCGAAAAACTCGCCCTTTCCAACGGAGAGGTTAATGTCGTGAAGGACGGTCTTTTCGCCGTAACCGCATGTCAGCCCCCGGACCTCGATCACAGCGAACCTCCCGGCCGGGCCAATCCCTGCCTTCTCGCCAGGACGTAGATGAAGACGCTCCCCCCCAGTATCCCCGTGATGACGCCGACGGGAAGCTCGATTGGGGAGATCACCGTGCGGGCGATGGTGTCGCAGAAGATGAGGAATCCCGATCCGACGAGGAAGGATACGACGAGGAGCCTTCTGTGGTCGTAGCCGGTCAACATACGGACGAAGTGGGGAACGATGAGGCCCACGAATCCTATGATCCCCGTGAGCGAGACGCTGATCCCCGTGAGGAGGGATGCCATGAGGAAGAGCTGTTTCTTGGCTCTTTCCGTGTCGATGCCGAGATGGACCGCCTCTTCCTCCCCGAGTGACAGAGCATTGAGGACGGGGGCGAAGAAGAAGGAGGCAAAGAGGCAGGCGACCACGATGGCCGTGAGGACAAGGATGAGTGTCCAGCTCGGCTCTTCCAGGGACCCCATGATCCAGAAGACGATGCTGTGGAGCTCCTGCGTCTTCGATATGGCGAAGATGAGAAAGACGAGAGAGGAGGAGATGAAGCTCATCATGACACCGGTGAGCAGGATGCCCTGCATCCTCAAGACAGTGCGGCGCATGTTCAGGAAATAAAGGGGAAGGATGACGAGGCAGGACCCGAGGAATCCGGAGAGGGGCAGTGCCGTCACGGGCAGAACATAGTGGAGCTTCAGGATGATGCACAATGCCGCCCCAAGGGCCGCCCCCCCGGATATGCCCAGGGTATAGGGCTCGACGAGGGGATTCCGGAACATCCCCTGGAGGATGACCCCCGCGATGGACAGGGCGCCGCCGACGGCAAAACCGAGTATGATCCTTGGCAGCCGGATGTCCATGAGGATCCCGAATTCCGGTGTCGCCTGCCCTTCGAGGATGGTGGTGATGACCCTCAGCAAGGGTATGCCCGCCGACCCGCTGGCGATGGCGGTGACGGCCGCCGCCGCAAGGAAGAGGCAGGCCGCGGGCAAAAGGACCCCCATGGAGCGTCGCTTCATCTGAACTCCTTTGCTTCACGGGGATGGAGGAGCGCAGCTATATCGCTGAGGGACCTGGCGAAACTCACCGGCGTCGGGCTGCAGACGTCGTCGGAGTCCACGACGTAAATCCGCTCATTCCTGACCGCTTTCACCGTCGGGAACCTCTTCCACGCCAGGCGCTCGTTCTCGCCCGAGAGACCCATGGTGACGATGAGGATCACGTCGGGGTCCCGAAGGACCGCCTCCTCGCGGCTCACGCTTCCCGAGGCCACATCCCTGAAAACGTTCGCTGCTCCGGCGAATTCTATGAAATCATTCATGAAGACGTCTTTCGTCGCAACGAAGAAAGGTTTGGAGCCTATCTGAACGAGGACTCCCGGCTTCGGCAGCCGGGCAGTCCTCAGCCTGATGGCGTCGACGCGGGCCCGTGCGGTGTTGACGAGTCGGGCCGCGTCCTCGGACCGGCCCGTGGCCCTTCCTATCTGGAGAAACACATCGCAAAGATCGGAGAAGGTGTCGGCTATGGTGAAGGTGACGACGTTGAGGCCAAGTTCCCTCATCTTCTGTATGCTCCTGGGGTCCGTGAGGGTCATGGTCAGGACAAGGTCTGGCCTGAGCTTCAGGATCCTCTCCAGGTTCGGCTGTATTACGGTGCCCACCTTTTCCTTTGCCCGCACCTGACTTGGCTTGTTGCAGTAGGTGGTCACGCCGATGACGTTCTCCCCCAGTCCGAGAAGATAGAGGGATTCTGTGATGGCAGGGCTTAAGGAGACGATGCGAAGCGGCTTCGTCGCCTTCTGCGCCGCCGTCGGGGCTGGCAAGGCAAGGCACAGGGTGATGAGGGCCACGGCCACGACCGGACATGCCCGGCGCATTCTCGTCGCGGAAGAGAGGGTCATTCGCCGTCCTTCAAGGGCAGTGCCCTCACGTCGAGAAAGAAATACTCATCCGTCGAGCGGATGCCGCCCTTTTCGAAAGGGACAGGTCTTTGAAATATGGGACCGTCGTAGACGAAGGTGTGGTATTCCCCTTTTTCGCCGCATATGTCCACGTCGCCGCCAAGGGCCCGGATGTCATCGACGAACGCCCGGTCTATCTCCCTGCCGATCCACCTTTCGTCGAGATAATGCCTGTCGACGGCCACGATGACCGCCTTGAAGCCTTCGTTTATGAATTCCGAGAGGATATCCTCCCTCTTTTCGAGCCACAGGGGGAGGGAAGGGCGCACATCGCAGTCGGAGCAGACCCTCTCCACCCAGGCCCTGTGCTCCTCCATGTCGATGTCCCCGAAGACCCCCCGAAGTATCCCTTCGGCGTGGAGCAGGGACAGCACTTTCTTGAATTCCTCTTCATAACCATTCCACGTGGTCCTGCGCTGCGTGAGGGGGATGCCGAGTGCCCGCGCCTGAAGGGACAGGAGGTCCGCCCCGAGGCCGTGGGTGCGCGAGTGTGTGCCGTCCTCGGTCACCATGTTGATGAGCCGGGATATGGCGAACCCCGACCTTCGCGCCCTGAAGAGCGCCAGGGCGCTCTCTTTTCCACCGCTCCAGGAGCAGAAAGCATCTTTCCGATTGTCCATCATTGAACAGCCTCCCTGACCCATCCACACACCCTGCAGTGACCACGGCCTTCTTTCATACCCGCGCCACATCCCTCACAGGCTCTTTCGTCGGGCCCGGGCGGAGGGATATCACCTACGGTCTTCCTGTAGACCTCGTAATAATGAAGATGGGCCTTGTTGTAAAAGCGAACACCTGAGGAGCGCTTTTTGTCCGCGAACTCCTCGTCGGATATGGCGCTGTCCAGTATGGCATTGAGCCTTGTCATGCCCGATCCTGTCTCAAGCGGTCTTTTCCCCTGCCAGAGAATACCGGGGGGTAGAAGTCCTTCACAAGCA
>MVQP01000127.1 GCA_002067235.1 Syntrophorhabdus sp. PtaB.Bin047 | reverse complement strand
GCGCCGCGCCGGTGCCGAGGAGCACAGGAGTTTCTTGATGGCGTTGAGGTTGTATTTCGCCTTCACCTCGTCCGGGAGCGCCAGCATCATGATGTAATGCGTCGGGACGAGGGAGGTAAACGTGATACCGTGATCCGAAAAGCACTTGATGAGGCTCTCGGGGTTGAAGGAGACCATGTTGTAGCACATGACGGTGCCGCCGACCCACGTCACGACGAAGGAGTAGAAGAGCGAGTTGACGTGGCAGCAGGGCATAACGAGCAGAACGGTGTCGTCGAAATTAAACTCGTGGTCGTAGATCATGATGAAATACTGGGAGAACAGGTTGGCGTGGCTCTTCATGACGCCCTTGGGCAGACCTGTCGTTCCACCGGTGTACATGATGACCCAGATGTCATCGGGGGTCACTTCGACATCCGGCTCCGCGGGGCTCGCCTTCGCCAGCATCTGCTCGTAGTTGATGAAGCCGTCGTAGCTGGGGCTATCGACGGCAAAGTTGATGTAGTGCTCAACGGTCTTGAGGTTCTTCTTCATGCCGTTGACCTGTTCGATCCAGGGAAATTCCTTGCCGTCCGCCGGGTCCTTTCCGCTCTGGACGATGAAAGCCTTTGCTTCGCAGTGATTAATGATGTATTCCATCTCCGGTGCCGCAAGCCGGAACATAAGGGGCACGCAAAGGAATCCGCCCTTCGCGGCCGCGCCGTAGAAATCCATCCATTCGACGCAGTTGTAGGCGAGAACCGCAAAGCGGTCGCCCTTCTTGAGACCGAGATCGGCAAGGGCATTCGCAAGCCGGCAGGTCCTCTCATTCCATTCTTTGAAGGTGAACTGCTTGTAAAGGTCTTTCGCCCCGATCTTGTTGGGGTACTTAAATGCTTGAATCCTTAGAACATCCTTCGCTGTCATCCAGTGGCCGTTCTTCATGTGTACTCCTCCTGTGAGTTTGAGATGTAGATGTACGGTTGTCCTAGGGATATCGATCTGCTACTCTACCAGCTCCAGGAAATGATGCACCTTCTGCGGCATTTTGTTTAGCAAAACGTTATCGATAAGGTTGATCATACAGCCTGGGCAAGCGGTCACGACGATATCCGCACCGGTCGCTTTGATGCCATCCATTTTCTTGCCCGCTATTTTCTTCGTCAGATCGTAATGGTACACGCTGAATGAACCACCCATCCCACAACACATATCGGCATTGGGCATTTCCACGTATTTAATACCCTTGAGGGCCTTGAGGATCGCCCTCGGCTGATCTTTGATGTTCTGGTACCTGACAAGATGGCAGGGGTCATGCCATGTTACTGTCTTCCCTTCGAACTCCTTTCTCAACTTGAAATCTTCCGGAGGGATCTTGAGGATATCTATGACAAATTCCGTACTATCCTTGATCTTCTTCTCGAATTCCGTGTAGCGCTCTTTCTGCTCCTCGGTATCCGGGAGATATTTCTGGTAATCCTTCAGCGTGGAACTGCACGTCCCGCAGGCGGTGACGATGTAATCCACGTTGAGGTCCTTGAAGGCCTTGATGTTGAGGTCCGCAAGCATCCGGCCCGTTTCGAGGTCGCCGCTGAAATATATCGCGGCGCCGCAGCAGTTCTGGTCCTCAGGTACAACCACTTCCACTCCGTGGCGGGTCAGGAAATCGATGAGCTTGAGACCCAGTTCCGGGTAGACGAAGTCCGTTGCGCACCCCATGAAGAAACCGACCCTCATCTTCGGCTTCTCCCCGTTCTGGGGTTTGTAGACCGGCTTGATCTGGTCTCTCAGGAACGTCTTTGCCAGGCTGGGGAAGTTCCTCTTCCCAAGGCCCTTTACGAAATCGGGAAGGTGCTTGATCTTGCCTTCCGTCGTGGGCATCATCCACTGGAATTTCTGCATGAGCCTGGCATACTTCCCGAAGGCCTTCCTATTCGCCATGACCTTGCGGAATGCGAATTCCTTGATGGCCCCGAGCCCCTTCTCCTTCACCAGCTGCGCGCGGGCAGCCACGACGACTCGGTCTATCTGCGTCTTCGCGGGACAGTTCGCCGCGCAACGCTTGCAGAGAAGGCACTTGCCTATGATATCAGCCATCTCGTGCGTGAATTCCTGCTTTCCCGCCAGTATCTGTTTCACGAGGTAGTTCTTCCCGCGCGCCACAGAGGTCTCCATCTTTTCTTCCTGGTAGACAGGGCAGAAGAAACTGCAGAAACCGCACTTCATGCACTGGTCAGAGAATTGTTCTATCTTTTTAAGTTCTTTCAGGTCTTTCACTCGCAACCCCCTTTATGGACTACTCCCAGATCTTGCCCGGATTCATGATGTTGTTCGGGTCAATAAGTGCCTTGATCCCTTTCATCATGTTTATGACGGCCGGTTCGGTGACCTTCCTCATAAATTTCTGTTTCTCCAGGCCAATACCGTGTTCTCCGGAGAGTACTCCGCCAAACTCAACGGCGGCGCTTTCGATGATCTCATCCACCGCCTTTAAGGCGCGCTCGTAATGCTCCTTATTGGCAGGATCTGTCAGAACGGCCGGATGGAGGTTTCCGTCACCGGCATGCCCGAGGACGACGATCTCGACATCATATTTCTTGGCCAGTTCCCTGATCTTCTTGACGAACTTGGGGATATTTCCACGCGGTACCGTGACGTCTTCCGCGAATACCTGCTTGGCTTTTCCAAATACAGCGGCGAAACCGGCACGCCGGGCCAGCCAGTACTTGTTGGCCTCGTCCATATTTGGTGCGATGCGGGCTTCCTTCGCACCGTACTGCTTTGTGATCTCCGCGATCTTCTGCGCTTCTTTCTCGACAACCTCAGGGATCCCATCGACCTCGAAGAAGAGGCATGCGTCGGCATCCTTCGGAAGGCCGATCGGCATCATCTCTTCGATCCTGTTGATGACCCAGTTATCGACCATTTCGATCTTGCAGGGAATAACGCCGTTCTCGAGCACGCGGAAAACACCTTCGCCGGCGACCGAGACATCGTCATAGACAACGCAGAGCGTCTTTCTTGCCTGTGGCAGGGGGTTCAATTTCAATTCGGCTTTGGTGATAACTCCGAGTGTTCCCTCGGAGCTGATGAAAATATGAAGCAGGTCGTAACCAACGACATTCTTCAGCGTTCTGCCGCCGAGATGAATGACCTCGCCGCTCGGAAGGACCACCTCGACACCCAGAATATACTGTTTTGTGACGCCATATTTCACGCCGGCAGGGCCGCCGGCATTCTCAGATATGATACCGCCCATCGTCGCGCCGAGGAAGCTCTGCGGATCGGGCGGGAAGAACAGGCCTTCTTTCGCGAGCCGGAGGGTGAGGTCCTGGAGGACAACGCCCGGCTCGACCGTGGCGGTCAGGTTTTCCTTGTCAATCTTGAGTATCTGATTGAATTTCGTCATGACCATGACAATGCCGCCATGCCAGGGGACAGACCCTCCACTGACGTTTGTGCCGCCTCCCCTAGGGGTTACGGGTATTTTTTCAGCGTTGGCCAGCTTCATGATCCGGGACACTTCATCCGTAGACGTGGGGAAAACAACGACATCCGGCTCATGGATCCAGCTTGTCGTTCCGTCGTAGGAATACGCTTTCAGAGCCTCTGGCGAGGTAAGGACGTTGTCCTTGCCCACGATCTTTTGAAATTCGCTTATCAACGACTCTTTTAACATCCCTTCTACCCCCTGATTTTGATATTGTTACTAATTTCACTTTCTTATATCCTTTTCCCCTTTCCTTTGTCAATAAAAATCACAAGGCCAAAAAGGCTCTGATATCAAGCAATTGGCCACAGTTAAGGCCTTGCGGAAGAATGGAAAAAATGGTATGGAATCGTATGTTTTCCATAGTGAACAAATAGACTGCAAATCGCCTGCAAATCGACGTTTTCTGGGGGTGTAAGTGGATATCCTTAAAACCATAGCTCCGATCTTCATCATCATCGCCTTCGGCTATGTCCTCAAAAACAGGAAGATGCTTTCCGATGCCTTTATCTCGGAGGCGAACCGTTTCGTGTTCCTCTTTCCCCTTCCCTTCCTCATCTTCACGGGAATCATCAAGGCGGACATGAAGGGCATGGGATGGTTGTCGGTCCTGTCCCTCATCATCCCGACGGCCATAGTGATGGCCCTCGCCGTCCTTTCCGCGGCAGCGGCCCGCTACCGGGGCGGCAGACGGGGAAGCTTCATCCAGGCGACCTTCCACGGCAACGTGACCTATGTCGGCCTTGCCGTCATCTTCTACCTTCTCGGTGATGAAGGGCTCGAGAGGGGAAGTCTCCTCGTCGGGATACTGATCCTCTTCAACAACGCTGGCGCCGTGCTGGCACTCTCCCTGTCTTCCGGGAAACACCGCAACGTGATGAGGACGGCGCTCTCGATCCTCAAAACACCGGTCATCATCGCCACCTTCGCGGCCCTCATCCTCGCTTTCCTGAAAGTGACCATACCTGCCGTCGTCATGAAGAGCATCGCGATCGTGGCCAACATAGCCCTTCCGATGGCACTTGTCATCATCGGCTGCTCCATTTCCCTTGAGATGCTTAAGAAGACCCTCCGGCCGGCCGCTCTGGCCGCGGCCCTCAAGGTCGTCGTCCTTCCCGCGCTGGCGGTCCTGTTCTGCCGCATCTTTGCAATAGACCTGAAGGAGGCCCTCCCGGCGATCATCCTCCTTGCGACGCCGACGGCCATCACGGCCTACGTGATGGCACGGGAACTCGGAGGCGATACGGACCTCGCCTCCGGTGCGGTGACGCTGACAACCCTCGTCTCACCGCTGACCTACCTGGGGTGGATATGGCTCCTGAAGACGGCTTGAATGGTTGAAGAAGAAACAAGGGAGTTGTGGGCAGGGCTGATAGGGAATTGTGACCTGTGACGGTCCTTGGTGTGTGACAGTCAGGGTGCTATTTCTTTCAGTTTTTGGAGCACTGCGGGGAAACCGAGGCGTTCTATGTCCAGGGTCTCGATGACAACCTTGCCGTCGTAACCGAGATCCGCGAGGCCCCTCAAGACCCTTGCCATGTCTATTGAACCCTCCACGAAGTCGTGGTCGTCGCGGCTGCCGCCGTTGTTGTGAAGGTGGACATGGAAGAGGTTTTCCACGCCCATGCGGCGGACATCGTCGATGATCGCGCCTTCGGGGTCGGGATGCTTCGCAGCGCATTTCGATATGTAGGCGTGGCCGATGTCGAGGGTGACCCCTATCCCGGGAACGGCCTCATTGATGGCGGCGAACTCGTCCAGTTCCTGGAAGTAGAAATAGGACATGAAGACGTTCTCCAGCGCTATCCTGACCCCGAGGGACCGGGCCTCTTGTGCAATGGTCTCGAGGTCCTCGATGAACCGGGCCCTCAGCTCCCTGTCATAATCCTTGAGTTTGCGGAAGAAGGAGTATCCGGGATGGACCACGACCGGGTCCGCGCCGAGCCGGGCGGAGAGCCGAAGGGCGGCAAGCATCCTCTCCCGGGAGATCTGCCGTATCTCGTCGAGATAGCTCCCCAGGTTCATCTCAAGGAAAGGACCGTGCATGGAGAACCCGACGCCCTCTCCCGCCAGGCACCGCACCCTGTCCGTCAGCGCATCGCCAAGCGAGAACAGGTGGGGAGGCTCGTAGGAAAGCTCGACCACCCCGATTCCGGCAGCGAGAATACTATCGATCACACCGTCGAGACCGTCGTTGGTGAGGAAATATGTGGATACGCCGAAGTGCATGATAGAGGCGGGTTACGGGTAACAGGTCATGGGTTATGGGAACTACCAGGAAACAAGAGACGCGATGTCCGACAACACGCGCAACGCCTCCGGGGTCTTTTCCCCATCACCCATAACCCATCACCCATAACCTGTATTCTTTGTACTCTTACTTCTTCACCGCCTTCTTGATCTCTTCCACGATCTCCGAGCTGTTCAGGGAGCTGACGGTCTTCAGAAGGCCTTCCTTCTTGTAGAAGTCGATGAGAGGGGCGGTCTTTTCGTTGTATGTGGCAAGCCTCTGCTTGATGGCCTCCTCCGTCTCGTCGGCGCGCTGCACCGCGGGGGAGCCGCACTTGAAGCAGGTCCCGTCCGGTTTCGGCGGCTTGCTCTTTATGTTGTAGATCTCCTGGCAGTCAGGGTTGGAGCAGGTCCGTCTCGTCGTCAGCCTGTCTAGGATGACGTCCGTCGGGACGTCAAGGTTGATGGCAGCGTCGAGCTTCATGCCGATCTTGTCGAGGAGCTTCTTCAATGCCTCCGCCTGGGGGATGGTCCTCGGGAAACCATCGAGAAGAAAACCCTTCTGGCAATCGGGCTCCTTCATCCGGACTTCCATAATGTCCATGATGAGGTCGTCGGGCACGAGCTCTCCCCGTTCCATGTAGCCCTTCGCCTTCTTGCCCAGTTCGGACCCCGCCTTCACGGCGTTGCGCAGAATGTCCCCCGTGGAGATCTGCACGGACCCGTCAAACTCCGTCAAAGACTTCGCAACTGTACCCTTGCCGGCTCCCGGCGCTCCCAATAGTACGATACGCATGGTAGATCCTCCTTTGCGTGATTAATGATCGGACACGAAATTTCCCTGAGTTTACCAAAAAAATTGGGGAAAATCACCGACAAAAACTCTCTTTGCCCCCTTGACCGGCCCCCAAGTGCCGGCTTGACATGCCGGACGGGGCAGGGGCATAATGTAGGCCTGTGAAAAAATATACCATTCACCGCGACGTCTCCCCCGTGAAGACCGTGATCGACTATTCCCGGGAGCTCAACGAAGAGCAGCTCGACGTGGTCCTCTCCGACGACGGGCCCATCCTCGTCATCGCCGGCGCCGGAAGCGGCAAGACGAGGGTCGTCACCTACCGTGTGGCCCGGCTCCTCGAGCGGGGCGTTCCACCGGGGGGCATACTGCTCCTCACGTTCACGAACAAGGCGGCCCGGGAGATGCTCCACCGCGTCGAGCATCTCGTAAAGATGGACACCCGCTACATCTGGGGCGGCACCTTCCACCACATCGGCAACCTCATCCTGCGCCAGCACGCCGAGCGCGTCGGCTACCGCAAGAGCTTCACCATTCTCGACAACGAGGACGCGAAGGATGTCGTGGAACTCGCCGTCAAGGCATCGGGCATCGACACGAAAGCAAGGATGTTTCCCAAAGGCGGCGTCGTGAAGGAGCTCTTCAGCTACGCCGCCAATACCATGCAGACCGTCGACGAGGCCATCCGCGAACGGAACCCTTTCTTCTATGACATCGCCGACGAAATGATGGCGGTGCACAGGATCTACATGGAAAAAAAGCGGGAGACGAACGCCATGGACTTCGACGACCTGCTCACATACTGGCACAGGCTCCTCGCCGAGGATGAGGAGCTGCGCAAGCTCTACGCGATGACCTTCCGCCACATCCTCGTCGATGAGTACCAGGACACCAACCGCATCCAGTCGGAGATCATCGACTTCATGGGGCTCCTGAACCGCAACGTCATGGTCGTCGGCGACGACGCCCAGAGCATCTACTCCTTCCGGGGGGCGAACTTCCAGAACATCCTCGACTTCCCGAAGCGCTACGGCGAGGCGAAGGTGTACAAGCTGGAGACGAACTACCGCAGCACCCCGGAGATCCTGGACCTCGCGAACAACTCCATCTCCTTCAACTTCAACCAGTTCGAAAAGACCCTGCGCAGCGTCAAGAAGAGCGGCGTCGTCCCCGTCGTCGCACCATCGCGGGACGTGATACAGCAGGCCGAGTTCGTTGCCCAGCGGATACTGGAGCTCTCCGACGAGGGCGTCCCTCTCGACAGGATATCGGTCCTCTACCGCGCCCATTACCATTCCATGGAAGTGCAGATGGAGCTCACCCGCCGGGGCATTCCCTTCGAGATCCGAAGCGGGCTCAGGTTCTTCGAACAGGCCCACATCAAAGATGTGGTCTCCTTCCTCCGCGTCATGTCGAACCCCGACGACGAGGTTTCATGGAAGCGGATGCTCAGGATCTTTCCCCGCATCGGCAAGAAGACCGCCGACCACATCTATGCCTACCTCAGGGAACAGAGCGATCCCTTCGATCCTCTCATCTCGGGCGCGATCGCGAACACCTTCAAGGGAATCAGGAAGGAGAACATCGAGGTATGGTCGGAGCTCTTCGGCGAGCTGAAGGACCTCTTCGCCGACGAGGCCCCGGGCGACATGATCTCCGCCGTCCTCAAACACGGCTACATCGAGTACCTCAAGCTCACCTATCCCAACTACGAGGCGCGCCTCGAAGACCTGGGCCAGCTCATCAACTTCTCGACGAGGTACCACTCCCTGGAGACATTCCTCAGCGAACTCTCCCTCATGAGCGGCATCTCCGGCGAAGAGATCGTCGCCGCCGGCGACACGGACGATGAACGGGTCATCCTGAGCACTATCCACCAGGCCAAGGGCCTCGAGTGGCAGGTCGTCTTCATCATCTGGTGCGCCGAAGGAAGGTTCCCGAACCCGAAGGCGGTGGAGGAAGGGGCCATCGAAGAGGAGAGGCGCCTCTTCTACGTGGCGTCGACGCGCGCCATGGACGAGCTGTACCTGTGCTATCCCATCCTCGCCTTCGACCGCCAGGCCGGCCACATCATCATGCGCCCCTCCCGCTTCCTCGCCGAACTCGACGGTGCAAAATACGAGGAGTGGGCGCTCTCGGAATACTAGAGGCGGTTCCAGGTTTCAAGTTCCAGGTTTCAGGGAAAGACCGGGAAGAAGGTTTCAAGTTTCAAGCTTCAGGTCTCGGGTGTCGAATTTCCGGACGCAACATGAAGGAAACAATCTCTCCCTCTGGGGGCCATTTCGGAGGCAAGGACCCTGGTCGCGAGAAATGTTCTTTTGCCTTTGCCTGAAACCTGAGACCTGAGACCTGAAACCTTGTATGTTACTCCCAATGGAATATCACAGGCAGTCCATGATAAGAAGAATGAAAGTAAGGTTACCGGCGT
>MVQP01000126.1 GCA_002067235.1 Syntrophorhabdus sp. PtaB.Bin047 | reverse complement strand
CAACTGGTGGGAGGCGGTCTGACACGTGACCGCGAAACAGATCGCCATGAGTTGTCATCTGGCAGGTGAGGGTGTTAACATTGAACGAGGGGATTCCCCGGTTATGCGCCCTCCACTGCGCGACGGGTTACGACCGGAAAGGAGGCTGCCATGTGTCGCCTGGCTGCAATCACATCCAATGAATACCTGAACCCCATGGAATGCATCGGGGCCCTGGAGACGATGCATGAGGGCCACGACGGCTCGGGGATGGGGCTTATCCTCAAGAACCTGGGTGGAGAGCTTGCTGAGTTCTCCGATTACCCCGTGCTTTCGGGGATCTGCTCCAGGGATGGACTCTATACCCTCGACGAATATCTCTTTCATGCCGGGTTCCGTTTGAAGCACCAGTGGCGGCCCGCACTGAGACCCGTAAAGGGCATAAAGCGCAAGGACCACTACTTTGCAAAGGTCTACGACTACCCGGAGGAGTATGAGGACCGGAGCCGGGAAGAGAAGGAGGAGCTTCTTCTCGAGACACGGCTCACCCTTCGCAGGATGGGGGAGGCGGACGGTTCCATAACGGTCTTCTCCTTCTACCCGGACATCGTCACCATCAAGGAGGTGGGGGACCCCCTGCAGCTCGGGGAGTTCTTCGGCCTCACCGATTCCCGTCTGAAGGCGAAGATCATCTTCGCCCAGGGACGGCAGAACACGAATTACGACATCAACCTCTATGCATGCCACCCCTTCTTCATTCAGGGTTTCGGTTCCATGACCAACGGTGAGAACACGGCCTTCGTGCCCATCAGGGAGTTTCTCGCAAGCAGGGGGTTTGCGGGGTATTCGGGATACGACAGCGACAGCGAGGTCTTCACGCACATCCTCCACTACGCGGTGAAGAGGCTCGGCTATCCCCTGCATTACTACAAGGACGTCATCACTCCCCTCGGCAGGGACGACCTCGCAAGGCGCGAGGACAGCGAGGTGCTTTCCCTCATGCGGGTGACCCTTCGGCCCCTGTGCATCGACGGGCCCAACGTCATCATCGGGTTCACTCCCGACGGTTCCTGCTTCATGGTCCACGACGCGAAGAAACTGCGGCCCGGGGTTGTGGGCGGTGTCAGGGGCAGGGTAGGACTCGTTTCGGAGGAGTGCGGGCTCGAAAGCATGATTCCCGAAAGAGTGAGTGCCAGTGATATCTTCCCCATGAAATATGACATGGTCATCGTTTCGCCGGGAGCGCAGGAGGTGCGGGTATGGAATCAGCTGTACGGCTGGACCACAATCATGAACTGACGGTAAAGGACCTTCCCTATATCGTCTCGTGGCGCGACGACAGGTGCAAGAGATGCGGACGGTGTACCGCCGTATGCCCCATGTACGCCATCGAACCCTCGGTGATGGTGAGGCGCGAGATAAGCTCCGAAGACGCATCCCCTTTTCCGAAGGTCACGCGGAAGACTGTTGTGGTGGTCAGGCAGACCACGGACATCGAGCGCTACTGCACCGGGTGCGGCACCTGCACCCTCGTGTGTCCCAACGATGCCATAGAACCCGTCTTCAATCCTCAGCACAAGTTTCTCTTCCACAAGAACCCGGGAGGGCACCCGTACCGCAGGGGCGGCAGGCGGAACGACCCCCGGGAATCGACGCTGGACCACCTGAAGTTCACCCGCATATCGATGCTCACGGACCCGGCGCTCGATGCCGGCCGCCACGAGTTCAGGATACGCACCTATCTCGGGCGTATTCTGCCTCCCGAAGAGATGCCCTTCAGGGCAAAGGAGGGTAAGCTGGAAATGGCGAGCGGGAACTCCCGGTTCGTCCCGCCCGTGCGCGAGATATACCCCGTCATGATTGGCAGCATGTCCGTCGGCGCCCTGTCGCCGACCATGTGGGAAGGGCTGGCGATGGGGGTCGCGTACCTCAACGAGGTCGACCGCATGCCCGTCGTCATGGCATCCGGTGAGGGCGGCATGCCGCCGAGGCTTCTCAAGTCGAGGTTCATCAAGTACTTCATCCTCCAGATAGCCTCGGGTTACTTCGGATGGGACGAGATCATCCGGGCCATCCCGGACATGGCCGACGACCCCTGCGCGATAGAGATCAAGTACGGCCAGGGGGCGAAACCCGGGGATGGCGGGCTCCTCATGGCAGAGAAGGTCACGAAGCTCATATCGGAGATACGGGGCGTGCCGCAGGGCGTGGACCTGCCGTCCCCCCCGACACACCAGACGAAGTATTCCATCGAGGAGTCCGTGGCGAAGATGATCCAGGCCATGTCCATGGCCTTCGGGTTCAGGGTGCCCGTGTTCCCCAAGATATCGGGGACGAGGACCGCCCGGGCGGTGCTCAACAACCTGCTGCGCAACCCCTACGCCGGCGGGCTGTCCATAGATGGCGAGGAAGGGGGGACCGGCGCCGCGTATAACGTCTCTCTCGACAAGATGGGACACCCCATCGCGTCGAACATACGTGATTGTTATCTCGACCTTTCCCGGCAGGGAAGGCAGAACGAACTGCCGCTCATCGCCGCCGGAGGTGTGGGCAAGAAGGGCGGCCTCGCGGCCAACGCGGCGGCGCTCATCATGCTGGGGGCGTCGGCGGTGTCCGTGGGAAAATACATGATGCAGGCCGCCGCCGGGTGTTTCGGAGACGAGATGAACAGGTGCAACGTCTGCAATATCGGCAAATGCCCGCGGGGCATCACCACCCAGGACCCGAGGCTGTACCGCAGGCTGGACCCGGAGAAGGTGGCCGAAAGGGTCGTTGAGGTCTTCAGGGCCCTCGACGTGGAATTGAAAAAGATCTTCGCCCCGCTGGGCAGGAGCACGGAGCTGCCCATCGGCATGTCCGACGCCCTGTGCGCGGACGACGCCGATATAGCGCAGCGTCTGCAGATAGGCTATGTCTGCTGACACCGGGAGCAGGACGAGGAAGCGAGGATAGGGCCATGGCAAAGGTTATCGAAGGCAACAGGAACGAGCAGCGCACGAATTCGAGAGTGCTCGATGAGGAGATTCGCGAGGCCATCCGCGAGGGTTCGACGGAGATACACGTCGTGGCCAACGGGCAGCACGGTATCGGCGGCCGCCTGTGGGGGTTCCCCGAACCGGTGACGATCACCGTCGAGGGGCCCGTGGGCCAGCGGCTCGGCGGGATGGGGATATCCGGAACGACGATCGTCGTCAGGGGCAGTGTCTCGGATGACGTGGGATGGCTCAACTGTGGCGCCGAGATCACGGTCCTCGGGGATGCGGGCAACGGCGCGCACAACGCCGCCGCGCAGGGCAAGCTCTATGTGCAAGGTTCCGGCGGGGCCCGCTGCGACACCATGACGAAGCACAACCCCAAGCACAACCCGCCGCAGTCCTGGTACTTCCGCGATGTGGGCGACACCTTCGCGGAGTTCAAGGCCGGCGGGATCGCCGTCATCTGCGGCGTCGAGCCCCGCAACAGGAACAATATCATCGGCTATCGCCCCTGCGTGGGAATGGTCGGCGGGGTCGTCTATTTCCGCGGGCCCATCGAGGGCTACAGCGAGTCCGACGTGAGGCTCCTCGAACTTACGGCCCAGGACTGGCAGTGGCTCAAGACGAACATGAGGCCTTTCCTCAGGGCCATAGAGCGCGAGGACCACTACAAAGAGCTGACGAAGGATGCCGGCGCCTGGAGAAAGCTCATTCCCTTCACGGCGAGGGAAAGGGAGAAGACGAGGCCCTTCACGATGTCCCCCGGCGAGTTCCGCAAGGCGGTGTGGGAGGCGGGAGTTGGCGCGGGAGGCATATTCGCCGAGTACACCGACCATCCCCGAACGGTCCTTCCCTACATAACAACGGGGCAGGACAGGCGCTTTCGCCCATTGTGGAACAATGGAAAGTATGCTCCGCCCTGCGAATATACCTGCCCCAGCGGTATCCCCACATGGCAGCGCACACGCCTCATCCGCGAAGGAAAGCTGAGCGAGGCCCTGGAGCTGGTCCTCAGGTACAGCCCCCTGCCGGCCAGCGTCTGCGGTGAGGTCTGCGCCCACCTGTGCATGCAGGGGTGCACGCGGGGCCTCGTCGACCGGCCCCTCGACACGGAGGAGTTCGGCAAGGCGAGCCTCGAGCTGCCCCTGCCGCAGCGAGAGAAGCCGACGGGCAGAAAGGTCGCCGTCATCGGTGTCGGCGCGGGCGGGTTGTCGGCCGCATGGCAGCTCTCCCTTCGAGGGCACAGCGTCGACCTCTACGAGGCCGAGGAGAAGATCGGCGGGAAACTGGAGTACTTCATCCCGAAGCAAAGATTGCCCCGGCGCGTCCTGGCGACGGAGCTCGGCCGGTTCAGGAAGATGGGGATCGGGGTGCACACGGGTGTCAGGGTGGACAGGGCGAGATTCGACGAGATCTATTCGGGCCACGATGCCGTCGTCGTCGCCTGCGGTGCCCACAGACCCCGCATGCCGGACATGAAGGGTTCATCAGACATGGTGCCCGCCTACGATTTCCTCCGCCGGGCGAACACGAAGGAAGCGCCTGACCTGACAGGCAAAAAGGTCGTCGTCATCGGTGCGGGGAACGTGGGCATGGACGTTGCCGCCGAGGCATTCCGTCTCGGCGCCGCCGAGGTCACCGCCGTCGACATCCAGAAGCCGGCCGCCTTCGGGAAGGAGCTGGAGATAGCCGAATCCCTGGGGACGAAGGTCCTCTGGCCCCGTTTCGTCTCGTCCTGGTCAGTGAAAAAAGGCAAGGTTACCTTCACGGACAGGACGTCCATCGATGCCGATCACGTTGTCATCTCCATTGGGGATACGCCGCTCACCGATTTCCTTCCCGAGGGTGTCCAGGTGAAGAAGGATGGCTGGATAGAGGCCGACGAGGCGGGCCACACGACGGACCCGAAGATCTTCGCCATCGGCGACGCCGTGAGCCCCGGGCTCGTGACGCACGCCATCGGCCACGGCAGGAGGGCAGCCGCTGCCGTCGACGCCCTTATCACGGGGAGGCCTTTCTACAGGACCGAGCAGAGGCCGGTCATCCCCTTCGAACGGATAAAGACCGCCTATTACGAGGCGTGCAAGGCCGGTCCCGTCGAACTCGGCACCGAGGCGAACCGCTGCCTGTCGTGCGCGGTGTGCCGCGACTGCCACATGTGCGAAACAACCTGTCACTACGGCGCCATATCGCGTGTCGAACACGAAGACGGCAGCTATGAGTATGTTGTCGACGATAACCTCTGCATAGGCTGTGGTTTCTGCGCCGGCGTCTGTCCCTGCGGCATATGGGAGATGGAAGAGAACCCCTGACGGCGGGTGATAAGGTGATGGGTCATGGGTGATGGGAATACAGGTTAATGTCCCATCACCCACTACTGTCCAGGATGATCCACGTCCGGGAATCAGCTCCTTTTTTGTGCCGTCAAAATGGAGGATAATGACCGATGAAGAAGATAATGACCAATGACCAAATTCCAATGACCAGAGAAACAGACAATAACCAATGACCAAAAGAATGATACAGGCGGTTCGCTGTGTCTCCGCTTGTTCGATGGGTCATTGGTGAATTGGTCATTATCATTTTCATTGGTCATTGGCCTCTCCTCTCTCCATTGCACTTTTCTCCTGTCTGCGTTAATATAGAGCGCTTTACGGGCGCTGCCATGCTTATCGTCAATAACCTTTCCAAGGCCTACGGGACCCAGACACTCTTCGACGGGGCGAGCTTTACCGTCGGGCCGGGGGAGCGCCTCGGGCTCGTTGGGCGCAACGGGACGGGGAAGACGACGCTTTTCAGGATGATACTCGGGGAAGAGACGCCCGATTCGGGGGAGATCCATATTCCCCGGGGCTACACCATCCGCCATCTCTCCCAGCACATCTCCTTCAGCGAAAGGTCCGTCCTCGCCGAGGCGTGCCTCAACCTTCCCGTGAGCGACGATGGTCGCGACGAGACGTACAAGGCGAAGACGGTGCTCGCGGGGCTCGGCTTCACCGAGGACGAGTTCTCCACGGACCCGGGGAAATTGAGCGGCGGTTTCCAGGTGCGCCTCAACCTTGCAAAGATCCTCATCGCCCGGCCGATGATGCTCCTTCTCGACGAACCGACGAACTATCTCGACATCGTTTCCATACGGTGGCTCACGCAGTTCCTGAAAGGGTGGAAGGGCGAGATGATCCTCATCACCCATGACAGGGATTTCATGGACTCCGTGACGACCCACACCATGGCCATCCACCGCATGAGGATGCGCAAGATCGCGGGCACGACCCACAAGCTCTACGAGCAGATCATCGAGGAAGAGGAGATCTACGAGCAGACCCGCGTCAACGAAGAGAAGAAGCGCAAGGAGATAGAGCTTTTCATCAACCGCTTCCGCGCCCAGGCCACGCGGGCGAGGTCCGTGCAGTCCAGGGTCCGCCAGCTCCAGAAGAAGGAGAGGATGGAGAAGCTCACCACCCTCGAGAACCTCGAATTCTCCTTCAATGCAGCTCCGTTCCCCGGGAGGTGGCTCCTCGAGGCGGACAATGTAAGCTTTTCCTACGACCCGTCGGGGCCGGAGCTCATCAAGGACCTGACCATAGCCGTCAGGAAGCGCGACCGCATCGGTATCATCGGGAAGAACGGCAAGGGCAAGACGACGCTCCTTAACATCCTTGCCGGGGAGTTCACGCCCCGCTCGGGTACGATCACATACAGTCAGAACCTGAAGCTCGGCTATTTCGGGCAGATGAACATCGACCGCCTCGACCCGGAGGTGACCATAGAGGACGAGATATGGAGCGTCGAGCCCGGCCGGGGCAAGACGGCCGTCAGGGGCATCTGCGGCGCCATGCTCTTTGATGGGGACAAGGCCCTCAAGAAGATAGGCGTCCTCTCCGGGGGCGAGAGGAGCAGGGTGCTCCTGGGCAAGCTCCTCGCCGCCCCGGCGAACCTCCTGCTTCTCGACGAGCCCACGAACCATCTCGACATGGAGTCCATCGACTCCCTCATCGAGGCCATCAACGAATTCGACGGCGCGGTGATGATCGTGACCCACAGCGAGATGATACTCGACGCCGTCGCGGAGCGGCTTATCGTTTTCGACGGGAACAAAGTCGGTATCTTCGACGGCAGCTACGAGGACTTTCTCTCCCGTGTCGGCTGGGAGGACGAGGCCGAGGGCAGGGCAGGGGAGAGCGAGAGCGTCGCGACGCCGGCGAAGAGCGCCATCAGGAGAGAATCGAAAAGGCTCAAGGCCGACATCGTCAACGAGCGTTCCCGCGCCATGACGCCCGTCAAGACGCGCATCAACGACGTCGAGTCCGCCATCACCGAAACGGAGAGGCAGCTCGCCCGCGACAATGAGGCCCTCATCAAGGCCTCACAGAACGGTGACGGCAAGGCCATCATATCTCTCTCCATGTCCATCCACGAGGCCAGACAACGTATAGACAGCCTCTTTGACGAGCTGGAGATCCTCACCCTGGAACACGACGCCCTGGCCAGGGAATTCGAGCAGCGGCTGAACGAAGTGTGAAGACCGTTTCAAGTTTCAGGTCTCACGTTTCAGGTTAAAGGCAGAAACAAGGAATACTGGAAGATGCCGGAGACCGACCAGTCTCTTGCACGCGGGAAACCATACGAATTGCCGGGAATCCGAACTTGAAACCTGAAACGGTCTTTTAGAAGATCATCCTTGACAGTGTGTTCTTCTGTATGTTGCTGGTCCCTTCGTAGATCGATGTTATCCGTATGTCCCTCAGGGCGCCCTCGAGGCCCTGGTCGCGCATGTAGCCGTAGCCTCCCAGGATGTCGATGGTCCTGTTGAGGACCTTTATGGCGCATTCCGGTATCGCCAGTTTCACGAGGGAAGAGTACTTTTTCGATTCCTGGTCCTTGTTGTCGTAGAGCCAGGCGGCCTTGTACAGGAGGTTGCGGCACTTCTCGATCTCCACGTACATGTCCACGAGGTCGTGCTCGACAGACTGGAAACGGATTATGGGCTGGCCGAACTGCTTGCGTTGCTTCGCGTAGTCGACGGTCTTCTCGTAGCCGTAGAGCATGGCCCCGAAGGCCTGGGCGGCTATCACTATCCTGCCCAGCTCGAACCCGTCGAGGACCATCCTCAAGCCCTTGCCGCGCTCACCGAGGACGTTCTCCTTCGGTATCTCGAAATCGCTGAAAACGAGCTCCCCCGACGTGGTGGTGTTGATGCCCATCTTTCTGCCGAGGTCGTTGATCTCGAATCGACCGGGACCGTTCTTCTCGATGAGATCCCTGTCGATCATCATTATGCTCTGACGGTCCTCGTCCTTCGCGAGGAGGGCGTAGAAGTCTGCGTACCCCGCGTTCGTCGTGAAGACCTTCGAGCCGTTCACAACGTAACGGTCGCCCCTGTCCTCCATCCGTGTCTTGAGGCTCATGAGGTCGCTTCCGCTGTCAGGCTCGGTGACGCTTATGGCGGAGATGTATTTCCCCTCTATCATGGGCCGCACGTACTTTTCCCGCTGCTCGTCGCTGCCGTAGATGTCGACGACGAACCCCGGGATGTATCCGAGGCTCAAGGCCATCCCCATGCCCGGCAGGCACCGGCACAGCTCCTTGACGGCCATGACGTGGCCGAGCGCCCCGTACCCCGAACCGCCGATATCCTCGGAGAAGCCGACTCCTATGAATCCCAGCTCCCCGATCTTCTCGTAGAGTTCCTTCGGGTACCTGTGCTCATCCTCGAGCTTGTGCAGGTGGTCCTGATCGAGCTCCCGTGCACAGAACTCACTCACCGCGCTCTCGACATCCTTGAGATCGTTGTTGATATAAGGGTCCATCATCCTTCACCACCTGCAGTCGTGATCGATCTTTCCGATTGTCTTAATTCTCCTGCGGATGACCGTCTTTTGCAAGGGGAAAAAGACGGTCTCAGG
This sequence comes from Syntrophorhabdus sp. PtaB.Bin047, assembly GCA_002067235.1. Lineage (GTDB taxonomy): Bacteria > Desulfobacterota > Syntrophorhabdia > Syntrophorhabdales > Syntrophorhabdaceae > Delta-02. The sequence goes on along the minus strand of MVQP01000126.1, from coordinate 111 downwards.
TTTCAGGTTCCAGGGAGGAAAAAAGGTTTCAAGTTCCAGCAACTGTGTTGAATGTCAATTGATTTCTTTTTCATGAACGGGCCTCCGCCCATGTTGCTTTGTTCTTCATCA
>MVQP01000125.1 GCA_002067235.1 Syntrophorhabdus sp. PtaB.Bin047 | reverse complement strand
GAAGGAGAAGGCCTCCGTTATCACGCCCGTCCCGGGCGGTGTGGGGCCCATGACGATCACCATGCTCATGCAGAATACGCTCAAGGCGGCCGAGATGGCCGCGGAAGGGAAGTGAGACATGGAAGGGTACAGCTACGAGGAGAAGGAAGACCACGCGGGCAGGAAGGTGAAGGTCCTGGGGGCCACCTTCGAGGAAGGCAAACCTGAGGAGCGCGGAGACTGGCGGGAGAAGCTTGTCAGCCGCGATGAAAGGCTCGGGTTCATACGCTCCGCCATGCGCTACTGGTACAGTGCGGACTGGTACGGGAGCGAGAAGAGAAAACAGGAAGCCTGAGGGCAACATTCGCATATGGCTCAACACAGGGGAGGAAGAGATGGCCTTTGAGATTCCTAAAATAAAATACACGGGAAAGATCCGGGAGGTTCAGTTGGGTACGGGGGCGAAGGCGGTGCGCATAGGCGGCGCGAACTGCTACCCCTTCCACCGTTTCGAGGGCGACATGCCCAATGTCCCGAGGGTTGCCTTCGAGGTCTGGGACAGTTCTCCCGAGGAATGGCAGCAGTGGGCCATCGAACCCTATGGAGATGTGCTCTCCGACCCTGTCGCCTGGGCAAGGAAATGCGTCGATACCTACGGAGCCGAGATGATCGTCCTTCAGCTGAGGAGCGCCGACCCCAACGGTGAGAACAAAGGGGTCGAAGAGGTCGTCGAGGTGGTGAAGAAAGTGGCTGACGCCATCGATGTGCCCCTTCTCGTCTGGGGAACGGCAAACGACGAGAAGGACGGCGAGTTGTTGAGAAGGGTCGCCGAGGCCTGCGAGGGCAGGAATGTCGCCGTCGGTCCCGTTTCCGACAAGAACTACAAACAGATAGGCGCCATGGCCATCGGTTACAGCCAGGTTGTCATGGCGTCCTCCCCCATAGACGTCAACCTGGCGAAACAGCTCAATATCCTCCTCGGCAACCTCGGAGTCAACGAGGAGAAGGTCGTCATCGATCCCACGACGGGAGGCCTGGGCTACGGTCTCGAATACACCTATTCGGTGATGGAACGCGACCGGATGGCGGCGCTCACGCAGGAGGACGCCAAGCTCCAGTTTCCCATCATCTGCAACCTTGCCCCGGAGGTGTGGAAGACGCGTGAGACAAGGCTGACGAAGGACGAAGATCCGAAGCTGGGCGACGAAAAGAGGCGCTCCATCCTCATGGAGGCGGTCACGGCGATGACGCTCCTTGTCGCGGGGGCGGACATCGTCGTTATGCGCCATCCCGACAGCGTGTCCCTCGTCAGGGACATGATAGGCGAGCTTTGCGCGTAGCGTGTAGCCCGTAGAAGGAGAGACAATGGCCGACGGCAAGGAAAAGAGCATCGACAAGGCGACCCTTGAGCTTATCGAGAAGGCTGAGAGGGAAGGCATATCCACGGTTTTTTCCCGGGCTGACGATATGAAGCCATGTCCCATCGGGGTGGAGGAGAGCTGCTGCAAGGTCTGCTCCATGGGCCCCTGCAGGATGCCGCGCTCGAAGAAAGGAGAGGGTGCGCGGCGGGTGGGTGTCTGCGGCGCGACCGTCGATACCGTCGTGGCACGCAATTTTGCCAGGAAGGTCGCGGCTGGTTCGGCGTCCCACTCCGACCATGCCCGCGAGGTTGTCTTGACCTTTCTCAAGACGGCCCGCGGCGAATCACAGGACTTTTCCATCAAGGACGAGATAAAGCTCCTCGAGGTCGCTCTCGATTTTGGCATCAACATAGAAAAGAGGGACACGAAGGACATAGCCATAGAACTCGGCGAGAAGGCACTCTACGAGTTTGGCAAACAGAGCGGCGAACTTGTTTACACGAAGAAGGCCCCCCTGCGCAGGCAGGAGATTTGGAGGAAATTCGGGGTCCTGCCGCGCGGTATCGACCGCGAGATAGTTGAAGTGATGCACAGGACCCACATGGGGGTCGATCAGGATTACCGGCATATCCTGCAGCAGGCCGCGCGTGCAGCACTTGCCGACGGTTGGGGCGGCTCGATGATATCGACGGAACTGCAGGACATCATGTTCGGCACCCCGGTTCCGGTGCTGGGTTCCATCAATCTTGGTGTTCTAAAGGAAGATCACGTTAATGTCGTAGTCCACGGCCACGAGCCGCTGCTGCCGGAGATGCTTGTTGCTGCGAGCCGTGATTCCGGTATCAGGGAGCTTACAGATAGGGCCGGGGCAAAGGGTGTCAACCTGGCAGGCATGTGTTGCAGCGCGAACGAGATACTCATGCGCCACGGCATACCCTGTGCCGGCAATTTCCTTCAGCAGGAACTGGCCCTTGTCACGGGTGCCGTCGAGCTCATGACCGTGGACGTACAGTGCCAGATGCAGGGACTGGCGAGCGTGGCGGAGTGTTTTCACACGAAACTTATCACCACCTCCGACAGGGCCATGATCGAGGGTGCCGAACACATCGAGTTCCATCCCGAGCAAGGACTCGACATCGCCAAGAGGATACTCACAATGGCCATCGAGAACTATCCCAACAGGCGCCACAGTGTGTATATTCCAGCGCAGAGCCAGGACATGGTGGCCGGTTTCAGTCACGAGACGATAACCTATCTTCTGGGCGGCCTCTTCCGGGCAAGCTACCGGCCGCTCAACGAAAATATAGCCAATGGAAGGATCAGGGGTGTCGCGGGTGTCGTCGGATGCAACAACGTGAGGACGCAGCACGATGCCGCCCATCTTGCCATGATAAAGGAACTCATCAGGAACGATGTCCTCGTCCTGACGACGGGCTGCAGCGCCATGGCCTGCGGCAAGGCCGGGCTCCTGACGCCGGAGGCGGCGCATTTCCATGCCGGAGGAGGGCTCACGGAGGTCTGTGAGGCCATCGGTATACCGCCTGTCCTGCACCTTGGCTCCTGCGTCGACAATTCCCGCATACTTATCGCGGCTACGGCCATGGTCAAGGAAGGCGGCCTGGGCGACGACCTCTCCGATCTGCCTGCGGCGGGCGCTGCTCCGGAATGGATGAGCGAAAAAGCCATCGCAATAGGTCAGTACTTTGTCACCTCGGGGATCTTCACCGTTTTTGGTACCACCTGGCCTACGACGGGGAGCGAGAACGTCACGGAACACCTTTTCCATGAATACGAAGATATGTACAAGGGGATGTGGGCCTTTGAGCAAGACCCCATCCAAGCTGCGGGACTCATGATTGCCCACATCGACAAGAAGCGCAAGGCACTGGGGATAGACAAGGGGCGTGAACGCGTCCTTTTCGACATGGCCATGAGAAGGGCGATGGAGTAGCGGATATGGCGGGATGTGCGGCTGTTCGGAACATGAAAGACGAAAGGGTGAATGAATGTCCAAGATCATAGCATCGGCGGCGATACGGGGCGCCCGGAAGATCTTCACCCAGGCCGAAGCGAAATACAGTGAGGCCCTGGAAAAATACGGGCCCGACCAGGAGATCGGTTTTCCGAACACGGCCTACTACCTGCCCATCATATACTCGATGACGGGTATAGCGGTCTCAAAGGTGAAGGACATGGAGCGTGCCCTCGATGTGTGCCGGAGACTCATCCCGCCTCCCGTCAGGGAAACTGTTCCTCTTCCCTACCTGGCCCCCGCGCTCGACGCAGGGATGGCCACCTTCTTCGCGGAGGAGATGATAGAGGCCGTGCGCTACCTCGAGGAACCGGACAGATACGCGGCCGACTCCGAAGAGGTGACGCAGGAAAGGATCTGGCTGGGGGCCGCGAACGACGTGATCTTCAGGAAGAGGGGGGTCGAGTTCGTCGACGGGACCGCCCCCGGCTTTGCGGCCATCGCCGGAGCGGCTCCGGACGCGGCGACAGCGGCGAAGATCGCCCTGGAGCTTCAGGAGAAGAACCTTTACGTCTTCATGGTCGGGCAGAACGATGGGAAGCGTTTTGCCGAGCAGCTTGCCGAGGCCGGGGTCCAGATAGGCTGGCCGACGCGCCTTGTCCCCTTCGGACCCGATATCCAGCAGGCGGTTTTCGCCATCGGGTTCGCCTGTCGCGTCGCCATGGCCTTCGGCGGCGTCCGCCCCGGGGATTTCAGGCGCAACCTTATCTACAACAAGGACAGGACATACGCCTTTGTCCTCGCCCTGGGCGATGTGACGGACGAGTGGTACGCGAACGCGGCCGGGGCGATCAACTGGGGTTTCCCGACGATCGCCGACACGCCCATACCGCAGGTGCTTCCCACGGGTATCTGCACCTACGAGCACGTGGTCTCTAATATTCCCCACGACCAGATCGTGCAGAAGGCGGTGGAGGTCCGTGGTCTTAAGGTCCAGGTGGCAAAGGTCCCCATTCCCGTGTCCTACGGCCCAGCCTTCGAGGGCGAGCGTGTCCGTGGTGAGGATATCTACCTCGAGATGGGCGGGGGGCGGACGATAGCGGTGGAGCTGACTACGTCGAAGAACATGGAAGAGGTGGAAGACGGGCGTATCGAAGTGATCGGGCCCGATGTCCCGGACGTTGAAGCCGGCTCACGGCTCCACTTCGCCATGGTCGCCGAGGTGGCGGGACGCAACTTCCAGGAGGACTTCGAACCCATCCTGGAGAGACAGAACCATCACCTCATCAATCAGGCGCAGGGGATCATGCACATCGGCCAGCGTGATATCGCCTGGATAAGGATCTCCCGGCAGGCCGTGGATAAGGGTTTCACCCTCAAGGATGTCGGCAGGATCATCCACGCCAAGTACCACCAGGATTTCGGCGCCATTTTCGACAAGGTGCAGGTGAAGATCTACACCGACGAGGCGAAGGTCCGCGAGGTTCTGGACTTAGCCCGGGCCGCATACGCGCACAGGGATGCGCGCATCGAGGGCATGACGGACGAGAGCACGGAGACCTTCTATTCCTGCATCCTTTGCCAGTCCTTTGCCCCGAGCCACGTCTGCGTCATAAGCCCCGAGCGGACGGGTCTGTGCGGCGCCTATAACTGGCTCGACTGCCGTGCCGCCTACGAGATCAACCCCGAGGGGCCCAACCAGCCCATTCAGAAGGGGATCGTCATTGATGAACGGTACGGCCAGTTCCGCGGCTGCAACGAGTATATACGCAAGGCGTCACGTCAGAAGGTGGAGAACGTGAGCCTTTACAGTCTCATGGTCGATCCCATGACCACCTGCGGCTGCTGCGAATGCATCGCCGCCATCCTGCCGATGTGCAATGCGATCATGACCGTCGACCGTGATTTCACCGACATGACGCCCTGCGGCATGAAATTCACGAGCCTCGCCGGTTCGGTCGGCGGTGGGGCACAGGTGCCGGGATTCCTGGGCCACAGCAAGTACAACATCACCCAGAAGAAGTTCTTAAGCGGTGACGGAGGCCTCTTGAGGATCGCCTGGATGCCGAAGAGGCTCAAGGACGAGATCCATGGTCGCCTGAAAAAGAGGGGTGAAGAGCTGGGTTATCCCGATCTTCCGGACATGATCGCCGACGATACAGTGGCAAAGACGGAGGAAGAGGTGCTGGAGTACATAACGCAGAAAGGACATCCCTGTTTGGGGATGGAAGACTTACTATAGTTAATGACAATAGCACAGGAAGGAATAATGACCAATGACCAAATTTCAATGACCAGACAAGAAGAAAATGACCAATAATCAAATTCCAATGACGAGAGAAACAAACAATGACCAAAATGATACAGGCGGTCAACTCTGCCCTTTTCCTTGGTCAATTGGTTATTGGTGAATTGGTCATTATCTTTTTCATTGGTTATTGGGATTTGGTCATTGGTCATTCTCTTCACTGAAAGGAGATTTCGATGGCGTTAACGGGGATCCAGATATTGAAGCTTCTTCCCAAGACCAATTGCGGGGAGTGCAAGTTTCCCACCTGCCTTGCCTTTGCCATGGCGCTGGCTGCCGGGAAGACGGAGCTTGACCTGTGCCCGCACGTCTCTGCCGACGCGAAGGCCCAGCTTTCGGACGCGAGCGCGCCGCCCATCAGACAGGTGTCCATCGGCGTCGACGACTACGGGGTGAAGATCGGCGGGGAGACGGTGCTTTTCCGTCATGAGAAGACCTTCTTCAACAAACCCGGTATCGCCGTTCTCATTACGGACGCGATGGACGACGGCGAGGTGGAACGCCGTCTCACGGCCCTGGAGCACTTTCAGTACGAACGTGTGGGTGTCACGATGAAGCCCGAGATGGCCGCCATCAAGTTCACGGGGAACAAGGACAGGTTCATGGGCCTTGTCAAGTCCGCCCTTGTCAGGCCCTGCGCCGTTATCCTTATGTGCGGCGAGGCGCCGGTGATGAAGGAGGCACTCGACATCGTGCGTGACAAGAAACCCCTCATCTACGGGGCAACGCCGGACAACTACGAGGCCTTCGGGGCCCTGGCGAAGGACTACGGAGTGCCCCTCGCCGTTGTCGGCAGGGGGTTCGATGAAGTGGCCGCCTTGACGGAGAAACTGACGGCCATGGGACTCAAGGACCTTGTCATCGATACCTCCACGCGGGAAGTGAGAGGGGCCTTCACGGACCAGGTGGCCATCAGGCGCGCGGCACTTATCACCAAATTCAAACCCCTTGGGTTTCCCACGATTACCTTCCCCTGCGAGATGACCGACGACCCCATGAAGGAGACCCTTATCGCATCCCTCTTCGTTGCAAAGTACGCCGGGATAATAGTGCTCAGCGACCTGACCGGCGAAACCCTGTTTCCTCTCCTGCTTCAGAGGCTCAACATATACACCGATCCCCAGCGCCCCATGACGACGAAAGAGGGCATCTATCCCATCAACAACCCCGATGACAACTCGCCGGTCCTCGTGACGTGCAATTTCTCCCTCACCTACTTCATAGTCAGCGGGGAGATCGAGAATTCGCGCGTGCCGAGCTGGTTGTGCATCATGGATACGGAAGGACTTTCTGTGATGACAGCCTGGGCGGCGGGCAAGTTCGTGGGCGACCTCGTCGGTTCCTTTATCAAGAAGTCCGGCGTGGAGGAAAAGGTGAAACACCGCAGCCTCATTATCCCCGGCTACGCCGCCGCGATACTGGGAGATCTGGAAGAGGAACTGCAGGGCTGGAAGATCATGATAGGCCCGCGGGAGGCGGCGCATCTGCCGGCGTATCTGAAGACGTGGAATTCATGAATGCGTATACGGGTCTTTCGCTTAAGCGAAAAACGGGCATACGAGCACACGGGGAAAAGGCAAAGGTGTTTTTCTGCCTTACCTCGTATGCCCGTCTGCCCGTAGGCCCGTAGGCAAAGATTAAAGAGAGGCCGGTATGTTCCTTATAGGTGAGAACCTCAACGTTATGTCGAAGAAGCTCGGCGAGGCCTTCCTTAACAGGGATGCCGGGCCGATACGGAAGATGGCCGAGGCCGAGGCCGAGGCCGGAATGGACATGATCGACCTCAATATCGGGCCTGCGCGCAAGACCGGCCCCGATTTCATGGAATGGCTTGTCGGTGTTGTGCAGGAGGTCACGGACCTTCCCCTGTCCCTCGACACATCCAATATAGAGGCCATAGAAGCGGGCTTGAAGAAGGTAAGGACAAGGCCCCTTATCAACTCCATCTCGGCGCGGCCGGAAAGGATGGAGGCCTTGATGCCCATGGCGAAGAAGTACGGCGCACCTTTCATCGGCCTTACCCTCAGCGCCGAGGGCATTCCCCGCGATGCCAACGAACGGGGGCTCTGTGCCGCCGAGATTCTGGCGGCCGCCGCGAGCCACGGTGTAGCGGAGGAGGACATCTGGATCGACCCCATCGTCCTGCCCGTGAACACCCAGCAGCTCCAGATCCAGGGGTGCACCGAGTTTGTCATGATGCTGTCCGACATTGCACCTTCCTCGAAGTCCACCTGTGGCCTGTCGAACGTCTCCAACGGGGTGCCGGCACATCTGCGGGGCATCATGAACAGGACCTATCTCATGATGTTGAAGCGCTACGGGATGTACTCCGCCATCGTCGACGCCTTCGACAATGAGCTCAGGGCCATAGCCCGCGGAGAGATGCCCGGCCTGGAAGCCCTCATCCACCGCGTCATGGACGGCGAAGATCTGGATGTCTCGAAGCTCTCGAAGGAGGAGAGCGACTACGTCAGGACCGCCCGGGTCCTCATGGGCCAGACGCTCTATTCTGATTCCTGGCTGGAGATATGAAAAACAGCTTGAGCGGTTCGAGTTGCCTGGATCGCTTGAGAGGTCGCCGGTAAAGTCTTTTACCTGCGTCGTGCAGGCCTTGATCGGAATGAGGTGAAACGGGTCCTGTTTGAGGAAGCTTTCAGAAATGTGTATAATAACGCAATGAATACACATAAGGGGCGGATATGAGAACGAATGTGGTCATAGATGATGAGTTGATGAGAGATGCCCTCGAGTCGTCGGGTCTGAAGACGAAGAAGGATGCCATCGAGGCCGGATTGAAACTGCTCGTGCAGTTCAAGCGCTTGTCGGAGGTTCGAAAGTTCCGCGGCAAGTTGAAATGGGTGGGCGATCTGGAAGAGATGCGCACAGACAGATGATCCTTGTCGACACATCGGTCTGGGTGGATTATTTCAACGGGGTAGTGAACCCACAAACCGACTGGCTCGATGCAGCCCTGGGCACGGAACCCGTTGTGATGGGTGATCTCATTCTAGCCGAGATACTGCAGGGATTTCAGAATGACAGAGATTACCGGAAGGCACAGAGACTCCTCGAAGGCATTCCTTTCATGGATATGCTGGGAAGGGAACTCGCGGTAAAGAGCGCACAACATTACAGGTACCTGAGAAAGAAGGGTGTGACTGTCCGGAAGACGATAGATGTTATGATAGGGACTTTCTGCATTCACCACGGCATTGCGCTCCTGCACCGCGACAGGGACTTTGTGCCCATGGAGAAATATCTGAACTTGATGTCGGTCGTTCCTACAAATCTGGAGGAGTATGATGAATAGAGCGTTTAGACGAACATTGATATGGGTACTTGTGGCGTCCCTTGTCATTCCTGC
>MVQP01000124.1 GCA_002067235.1 Syntrophorhabdus sp. PtaB.Bin047 | reverse complement strand
GACGACACGGTGGAGCATGACGGGACGTTTCCTTAACCCGTCGGAATCGGTGTAATGGAGGTCAAAACGCTCGGGGAGGGCGAAATCACACTGAATGGTGGCGCACTGCCACTTCCTTCCCAGGGCGTCCTTGAGCTTTATGTCGATCTTCGGCCCGTAGAAAGCGCCGTCGCCCTCGTTGAGATCGTAAGGCAGACCCTCGGTGTCCAGCACTTCCTTGAGGGCCTTTTCCGCCCGCTCCCAATCCTCGTCGCTCCCGATGGATTTCGACGGTCTCGTGCTTATCTCCATCTCGAACTCAAAACCGAAGATGGCCATGACATCCTGCACGAAGCGGATGATGGCCAGGATCTCCTCGTGGAGCTGGTCGGGACGAAGGAAGATGTGGGCATCGTCCTGGGTGAACTCCCTGACCCTCATGAGGCCGTGGAGAACGCCGGACTTCTCGTGGCGGCAGACGGTCCCGAGCTCGAAGTATCTCAGCGGCAGCTCGCGGTAGCTTCGCACCTGCGACCTGTAGACCATGATATGGGAGAGGCAGTTCATCGGCTTGATGCCGTATTCCACCTCGTCGACCTTCGTGAAGTACATGTTCTCGCGGTAGTTCTCGAAATGGCCCGACTTCTTCCACATGTCCATCTTCAGTATGTGGGGGCCGACGACGAACTGGTAACCCCTTTTCAGGTGCTCCCTGCGCTCGAAATCTTCGAGGAGCCAGCGAAGAAGCGCGCCTTTGGGATGATAGATGACGAGCCCGGCGCCGACCTCGTCGGATATGCTGAAGAGGTCGAGGTCCTTCCCGATCCTCCTGTGGTCTCTTTTCTTCACCTCTTCGAGGAAGGTGAGATATTCCTTGAGCGCCTTTTCGTCGGCGAAGGCCGTGCCGTAGATGCGGGTGAGCATCTTGTTCCGTTCATCGCCTCTCCAGTATGCCCCGGCAAGGCTCAGGAGCTTGAAGGCCTTGATTTTGCCTGTCGAGGGCAGGTGGGGGCCCCGGCAGAGGTCCGTGAAGGAACCCTGGGTGTAAGTGCTGACCTCGTCGTCTCCGATCGCCTCGAGAAGCTCGACCTTGTACGGTTCACCCATTTCCTTGAACATGGCCATGGCATCCTGCCTCTTGATGACCTTGCGCTCTATGGGGATATCCTCAGCGGCCAGTTCATGCATGCGTTTTTCGATCTTCGGCAGGTCTTCCTCCGTGAAGCCCGGCTCGTAGTCAAAATCATAGTAGAATCCTGTCTCTATCGAAGGGCCGATGGCGACGCGGACCCCGGGATAGAGGTCCCTGACGGCCTGTGCCATCAGGTGCGACGCGCTGTGACGTATCATATCGAGGTTTTCGTCCATTTTTGCTATCCTTTGATTACCCTCTTCCTCTTACACCAGACCTGAGCAACATCGCCTGAACAGAAAGATATTATTAACATTTTTGTGTTTCTCTTGTCAATTTTTATAGTTAATAAAGATGAGGAAAAATGATGGGGCGGGGAGAGGGGCCTTTGATGGGACCAATAGGACAGGATAGGACCTATAGGAGAAGTAGGACCTATAGGACCTATAAGACCTATAGGACCTATAGGACGCTTAGGACCTATAAGACGGACCGATTGCCCGCTGCGGGCGGCGATCGCACCCCACCACGTCCTATACGTCCTATTCTGTCCTATAAGTCCAATATGTCCTATAGGTCCTATTTTCTCCTATTAGTCCTATCAGCGACCTGGGACCGTCTCTCTTACTTCGCGTCCTTCAGGCTGCCTTTTCTCTTGTAGAGCTCTTCCAGGGGGTTGACGTGTTCCGCGTCGATGGTCAGGTCCCTGACCTGCATGGGGATGAGCCTGACGGCAAGGGTAAGTATCGCCACGTTGCGTACCGTCCGGGTCCCCTCACGGGAAAAGAGGTACTTTATGATGGGTATTTTCGAGAGCAGGGGAAGGCCGATCTGCTCCTTGTACTCGGCGTCGTTCACGAAGGTGCCGACGACGTACCGCGCGTTGTTCGCCTTGAGGACCCTCGTGGTGGCGAAGGTCTTCGTCGTGTATTCCGGGGCCGTGGTGGAGGCGTTGTAGGTGTGGTTCGCCGTGACGACGCTGATCTTCACGAGTACGTCGACGCGGACTTGGCTTTCCTCGGGTTTGTCCTTCCTGTAGTCGATCGTGGTGGGTATGACGTCCACGCTGGTCTCGAGCTGCTGATAGGATGTCATGACGTTGTTGTTGAAGTCGGTGCTGAAGATGGGGACCTGCTGAATGTTCGTCAGGAGGGCCTTGGTGCCGTTGCGGGTGTAGACCTCGCTGGAAACGAGGACCTTGCTCCTGTCGAGGGCCTGGTTGAGCTGGGCGATCTTGGCGAAGGAGACGGCATTGAGGTCCGCCGAGCCCGAGACGGAGTACTGGGCCGGTTCCGAGGACTGCAGCAGCATCCCGGCGGAGCTCGAGATCGTCGCGCCGATGATGTCAGGACCCAGGGTAAGGCCCACGTTCATCGCGTCGTCGTCGCTCAGTTCGCGAAGGCTGGCGGATATGACGATCATGTGCGCCTGGTTCTGGTCGGGTATGAACCGCTTCAAAAGGAGCAGCTTCTGACGCAGTTCCTCTTTTTCTCCCATGAGGATGAGCATGGGTGTGAAGCCGGCGGCGGAATAGACGATGCCCCTGACCTTGCCCAAAGCGCCTGTCTGTTCGAGCTGCGAGATGAGGTCACGCATCGCCTGCACGCTCTCCCTGTCGAAGAGTATTGTGGCAACGGTCCCGTCGGGGCTCAGTTTGAAATCGAGGGGGCTCGCCTCCGGCCGCAGTTCGGGCGTGCCGCTCCCGGCTGCGTCAGCCTCTCCCCCGCTTCCTATGCTGACGATCGGCCGCGCCGGGTCCGCCGGCGTTGGCGCCCCTCCCGGCTGTGGCGAGGGAGCGGCCCGCGTGCCCTCCCCGGAGGATTGCCCGGGTGCGACGATGGTGGGGGCCATCATCGGCCCCGCCCACGCTGCGCTCTGGCACAAGACCTGCGCGATCAGCAGGAAAACCGCGATGGCCATGAAAGGTGTCCGTCCTGTCAGCACGCTGCGTTCCTTAATCGAGGATCACGGAACCGGCATCGGGATACTGATGCCGGTTCCGTGTCAGTTGTCATGCCATGCAACACCAATGTGGGACCACCTTTGACCTACGGGCAGAAGGTGACCTCATACGCGGTGGCCACACAGGAAAAGGTGCTGTTGTTGTCATCCTGCGGCCAGGCGTACGCGTCGGGGCACTTCTTCTTGAAGAAGTCCGAATACGATGTGGACGGGCAATTGCCGGCGTCGTTGCGGTTCACGGGACCGAAATAGCTTCCCGTGCAGCAGTACTTCGAATTGGCCATCCTGTCCGCGTGACCCGCGTCGAATGCCTGGCAGGCGCTGGTACAGCCCACGAGGGTCCCTTTCGAGTTGCGGACCTTGAGATCATTAGGGCAATAGGTCGCGTCCTGCGCATTGGCCTCCTGGACGAAGTTGAAGCTGCAGGCCGAGGCTCCGCAGCCATACTTGTCATTGCGAGGGTTTTTTATGATCGCCGTGGGTTTTATCCGTACCGGCAGGTTGAAACCGTCGACGAGGCTGATGTCATAGAAATCGTTCCCGTTCTGGTCGAAGCGGAATTCGGCGAGCGACTTGGGCGGCGCTCCGCCGACCCCGGGTTTGCAGTGCAGCTGGTCGCCGCATCCGCCGGTCTCACAGAGCCCGGTGGTGGTGTTCTTGAAATCGCATCCGGTGCGGGGATAGAAGTTGCCGCTCCAGACCATGTTATTGCCGCATCCTTTTTCAAGGTTGACGGTGATGGTCTGACGGCCGCCCTGCTTGGCGAGCTTGTCGCCGCCGTTGCCGGGCATGGCGAAGAAGCCGCTTCCGCAGTCCTTGCCCTTGTCGCTCGTTATGACCGCCCACCACACATCCACCTTGCAGTTGTTGACGAACGTAACGGTCCTGGTGTTCCCCGCCGTCTGTTTGACCATCGTCGCGCCGCTGCGGGGCCCTGTCCGCTGGGCGTTAAGCGGAACGGTAAGAACCATCAGAAAAGCGACGGTGCAGATGGTGAACAGAGCGAACCCCTTCCAAGATGTCATAGAACCTTCCTCCTTGATCGTTTGAGAGATAGAAGTAATGTGATGCTAGTTGCCATTGGCCCCGGTTAGTGGATATTATGGCGTGGGTAGATGTAAAAATGGTAGGCGCTAGGGGTATTGAACCCCTGACCTCTACCGCGTCAAGGTAGCGCTCTCCCACTGAGCTAAGCGCCTACAGCAACCCTTTTATATCAACTATGCGGAAAAAAAGTCAAGACAAACTTTGGGGGAGGGCCGGGGCCTTAAACACGGCAACCCCGGCCCTTCGTATGAAGCTTATTTCCTGAAGACCACGTTGCCCTTTCCATCGACGTCCACCTTCACGGTGTCGCCTTCCCTGACCTCGCCTTTGAGGATCATGAGCGCCAGGGCGTCCTGTATCTTCTTCTGGATGAGGCGCTTGAGCGGCCTCGCCCCGTAGGCCGGATCGTAGCCTTCCGTGGATATCATTTCCTCGAGCTTGCCCGTGAAGACCAGCTCTATGTTGCGATCGGCGGCCCTTTTTGCCATGAGGCCGATCTGCAGCTTGACGATCTCCCTGATGTTCTCCGGCGACAGGCTGCGGAAGATGATGATGTCGTCGATGCGGTTCACGAACTCCGGCTTGAAGTGGGCCTTCACCGCCTCGCTGACGCGGTCCTTCATCTCGTCGTAGTCCCTGTCGGTGAGGTCCGTTATCCACTGGCTCCCGATGTTTGACGTCATGATGATGACGGAATTCTTGAAATCCACGGTGCGTCCCTGGCCGTCGGTGAGACGGCCGTCGTCCAGGACCTGGAGAAGCACGTTGAAGACCTCGGGGTGGGCCTTCTCCACCTCGTCGAGGAGGATGATGGAGTAGGGGCGCCTGCGGACCGCCTCGGTGAGGTAACCGCCTTCCTCGTATCCCACGTACCCCGGGGGTGCCCCGATGAGGCGGGACACGGAGTGCTTTTCCATGAACTCGCTCATGTCGATGCGGACGATGGCCTGTTCATCATCGAAGAGGAATTCCGCCAGGGCCCGGGCCAGTTCCGTCTTGCCGACACCCGTGGGGCCGAGGAAGAGGAATGACCCCAGGGGCCGGTTGGGGTCCTGAAGCCCCGCCCGGGCGCGCCGGATGGTGTTGGCGACGGCTTCGATGGCCTCGTCCTGTCCGATGACGCGCTTGTGGATGTTGTCTTCCATGTGCACGAGCTTGTCCATCTCCCCCTCGAGCATCCTGGAGACGGGGATGCCCGTCCACTTGGAGACGACCCTGGCTATGTCCTCTTCGTCGACCTCCTCCTTGAGCATCTTCTTCCCCTTCTGGAGGGCGGCGAGTTCGTCGTTCTTCTGTTTCAGTTCCTGCTCCAGGGAGGATATTGTGCCGTAGCGGATCTCCGCGACCCGTCCGAAATCTCCCTTCCGTTCCAGGTCATCGGCCTGCGTCCTCGCCTGGTCGATCCTTTCCTTTGTCTCGGAGATGCCCGTGATAAGGGCCTTTTCCTTTTCCCAGTGCCCACGTTTCTCCTGCACCTCATTCTTCAGCTCGGCGAGTTCGTCCTCGAGCTTTTTCCTGCGCTCCTTCGACGCCTCGTCTTTTTCCTTCTTCAGCGCCTCGATCTCGATCTGGGACTGGATTATCTTACGCTCGATCTCGTCGATCTCGGTGGGGACGCTGTCTATCTCCATGCGCAGCCGCGATGACGCCTCGTCCACAAGGTCGATGGCCTTGTCGGGGAGGAACCTGTCGGTGATGTAGCGATGAGAAAGCGTCGCCGCCGCGATGAGGGCGGGGTCCTTTATGACGACCCCGTGATGGAGCTCGTATTTTTCCTTGAGACCCCTCAGGATTGCGATCGTCTCCTCGACGGAGGGCTCTCCCACGTAGACGGGCTGGAAACGCCGCTCCAGAGCGGCATCCTTCTCTATGTACTTGCGGTACTCGTCGAGGGTCGTGGCGCCTATGCAGCGCAGCTCCCCCCGGGCAAGCGCCGGTTTGAGCATGTTCGACGCGTCGACCGCGCCCTGGGCGCCGCCGGCGCCGACGATGGTGTGGAGCTCGTCGATGAAGAGGATGATCGTCCCCGCCGCCTCGTCGATCTCCTTGAGGACGGCCTTCAGCCTGTCCTCGAACTCGCCGCGGTACTTCGCCCCCGCGAGCAGGGACCCGAGGTCGAGGGAGAGGACGCGCTTGTTCTTCAGGGTTTCCGGGATGTCGCCCGAAATGATCCTCTGGGCGAGGCCTTCCACGATGGCCGTCTTGCCCACGCCGGGCTCGCCGATGATGACGGGATTGTTCTTGGTCCTGCGCGAGAGGACCTGCATGACCCTGCGCACCTCCTCGTCACGTCCGATGACGGGGTCGAGCTTGCCCTTCCGGGCCTCTTCCGTGAGGTCACGGCAGTAGCGCTGGAGTGCCTGGTATTTTTCCTCCGGGGCCTGGTCGGTCACCCGCTGGCTGCCTCGCAGGTCCTTGAGGACCGTGTAGATGCTGTCCTTTGTTACACCGTATATCCTGAGGGTGGCCGCCGCCGGTCCCTCCTTCCCGTCAGCTATGCCGATGAGGAGATGTTCCGTGCTTACGAACTCGTCCTTGAGCCTTTCGGCCTCCGTGAACGCCGTATCGAGGGTCTGCTTGAACCGCGACGATATGTAGGTCTGGCTCACGCCTTCAACGCGGGGTATCTTGGCAAGTTCGCGGTCGAGGTCGCGGGCGATCATGTCCGCCTTCACGCCGAGCTTCTCCAGTATCGGCCGTATGATCCCTTCCTTCTGTGATATGAGGGCGAAGAGCAGGTGCTCGTTCTCGATGCTCTGCTGACCCAGCGACTCGGCCTTCTTCTGCGCTTCCTGGATGGCCTCCTGGGCCTTTATGGTCAGTTTTTCCCAGTTCATATGTTCACCTCGTAACAGGATATGTCGAACCCTCCGGGGCACGCGACGCTCCGGGAACAATGTTTAAAGCCTCCTTCAATGGGTGACATCCGAAATCTTGACTAGAATATAAGCATGATGTTCGGGGAATCAAAGGGGCCGAGCCGCATGTTTTCATGTTGTCAAGCTGCCGGTGACCTGTTATGTTCTCATGAGGGGTGTCCAAATACATGTCCCGGAGGACTGCATGAGCTATCGGAGGGCCACATCTTTCGTGCCGGTCTTCGTCATTGCCTTTTTCCTGCTTGGGCTGGTCCTTTCCCCCGCCGATTCCGTGGCGAGGATAACGAAATGCGGCGGACCGGGAGCGAAGAGCTTCTGTCTCGAGTACGAGACGGAACACCTGAAGGTGGGTGAGAGCCAGACCTATACGATCGTGGGGAGCTCGCCTCCCTTCCAGATAAGCTTCGTGCAGAACGGGGACAAGGTGAGGCTTGAGAGGATAGACGACAGGAGCTTCAGGCTGACAGCCGTGAAGGAGACCACGGGGTTCGGCGTCGGCCCCGTCCAGTTCTATGCCAATGAGACGAAGGGATACCGCTATGCGACGGGGCACGGCCTTCTCTACATCTCCGTCGCCAGGCCGGAAGAGCCCCCTGCAGCGGGGCCTCCCAAGCCGCATCCGCCCGTGCAGGGGCGGCCCTCCTGCGACATATCGGGAACGTGGCGGCACGGGACACAGGAAACGTGGACGTTCACACCCCTCGGAGGCAACCGCTACTCGGCCCGTGAAGAAGGCTTCGGCCATGCCTCGGGGACGGCAGTGGTGACGGGGAACCAGCTGCGCATCGACTATGTGACCAGGGACGGCCGCATCAGGGGTTACTACGCCGTCGAGATCTCCGCCGACTGCCGCCTCATGTCGGGCAGGTGGTCCGACAACCAGCCGGCAAGCGGCCAGGCGCGGATGGTACGGCTCACCACCGCTCCGGGGCCTCACGCGGGCACGACTGTCCCGGGCGGGCACGCCCTGGCCGTCGGTGACCCCGGCTGGGAGGTCATGACCGCCACCGGAAAGGGGACCGGGTTTGGACCCGGGCCGGGCCAGAGTGTGACGGTGGCGGACAACATCATCACCATAGCCCAGAGTGCGACGGACAGGGGAGGGGCGCTCGTGACGAAGCCCATCACGCCTCTCGCGGGGAAGATACTGAGAATAACGAAGGAGACCATGGTCCACCATGCCGGCAGCAATTACACGGGCATGACGGTGATACTCGGTCAGGATGCCTCCCGGGAGGTCCTCTCTGCGGTCGGGTATTACCATTATGACCGGGAAAACTATTTCGGTGCCGGTTTCCTCCGGACGCCGTTCACGACGCGGCCGGTGTGGGATGCGTGGTTCCGCGAGGTCATCACCTATGACCCGGCGACGGGAAGGACGACGCTCTCCATCAACAACGGACCGCCGCTTGCTTATGCCGGCCGGCCCGCGTCCGGCCCCTTCCGTCTGGGGATGCACAGCTACGGCTGGGGAACAGGGCACTATCAGAAGGTGCGGGCGCTTTCGATGGAGTGGACGAACTGAGACCTCGCGGCATCTTCCGGGGTCCTTCGTTTTCCCTGCGGAGCCAGGCGCGTGGTCTGTGGCCTTTTGACATCACACCGTCGTTGTGCTAAGAAATTAGCCATGCAGGTCAACTGGGAAGGAAAGGAGTACGTCTTCGAGAAGCCGATGCTCGTGTCCCGGCTCCTGCAGGAACTCAATGTCAGCAAAGAGGGCCATCTCGTTGTCGCGAACAACCGGCTCGTCACCGAAGACCACAGGCTCGGTGCCGACGATAACGTAAAGGTCATACGGGTCGTATCGGGCGGATGAAATGCAGGGTATGCGGACAGACGGCCAGCATCAGCCTGCGGTCCCACAAGACCGCCTTCTGTGATACACATTTTCTTACTTTTTTCGAGAAAAGGGTAAGTACGACCATTCGGCGTTACCAGCTGATCGGTGGGGCCGACCGTCCCGTGGTGGCCGTGTCGGGAGGCAAGGACTCCCTGTCCCTGTGGCTCCTGTTGACGAAGATGGGCA
>MVQP01000123.1 GCA_002067235.1 Syntrophorhabdus sp. PtaB.Bin047 | reverse complement strand
ATGATCCTGTCGTATGTCCCGTCGGCCATTATGGCCTTGAGTCCATTATTGAACTTTGCGAGGAAATCGCCGTGCTTACCCTTCGCGACGGCGACACCGATGGGGATCTCGAGGAAACCCTTCTCCGGCATCGAGAACTTGCCGGGAAAGGAGCCTCTCACCAGGACGGCGCCGACCTGTGTGTTAAGAGCTGCGGCGTCCGCCTTTCCATCGAGGACCATCTCAAGGGTCGACTTGTAGTCGTTCACGTCGGTGAACACCTTCACCCCGGGGAAATTCTTCTTGATGTAGCCCGCGAGAGGACCTTTCAGCGGGGTTGCGACGGTCTTGCCCTCGAGTCCTTTGAGGGAATTGCAGGGCGGCTCGGGCGACTTTACGAAAAGAGCCCCTCCCGTCATGAGGTAGGGATCGCTGAAGTCGAAGCTCTTCTTTCGTTCGGCGTTGATCGCGAAGAACGAAAGGCCGTCCACCTCCCCCTTGAGCACCATTTCCTGCTCCTTCTCCTGGGGCTGCCCGGAGAATACCACCTTGATCCCGGCCCTCGACAGCGCTTCCGTCAGGATATCCACGGTCAATCCTTCCGACGCGCCCCCCTTCACGACCGCGAAGGGTTCGAAGGGCTCAATATGGGTCAATCTGTACGTTGCTTTGCCGGCGCCCGCACTCGTCTGAGACCAGGCGACATCAAGACTGAGACCGAGAAAGACGATCAAAGTCGCCGCTGCAAGAATACATTTCTTCATAACGCTCCCCCTCTTCAACTCGTTCCGTGCTCCACGTTTCGGATCCCGTTCCTGTCGACAACTGCGCCTGATACTACACCTATCACGACATGGCAGGTTGTTAACCCCGGGGTACGTGTCCGGTCATGAATTCCGCGTTCTCCCGGCAGTCCGGGACATGCCCGACAAGACCCGCACGCGTGGCACCTCTTGTGTGCGTCAGCATCTCCATCATCAAAGACTCTATTATACTCCACCATCCGCCGGTTGTTAACAGCCTATTGTCCAACAGAGTCCAACATGCGGTTGCAGTCGTCTTTTCAAAGATGGTAGAATGGGACTCGGGCAGAAGGGGGCTGTTTCAAGCCCCCCTCTCCCATGATCGACGGAGGTCGCAGCATGATGAGTTTCCTTCGGATCACCGCAGCCTTCCTTTCCGTCATCATAGCCGTGATGATGCTTCTTCCGGATCCCTCACCGGGTCAGTCCGCCGACAACATCGCAGGGCTTACGAGACAGATAGAGGAGCTCAAGAAGGACGGCAGGGTCCAGGAGGCCATCCCTCTCGCGGCCCGGCTTGTTTCCGTCAGGGAGTCGACACACGGCCCGGACCACCCCGTCACCGCCATGGCGCTGATGGGCCTCGGCAACCTCTACCGGATGGCGGGACGCTTCACGGATGCAGAGCCGCTCCTCAGCCGTTCTCTCAGCATACAGGAAAGAGCCCCCCGCGGTCCGGACCGGCCGGCTGTCGCCCAGAACCTCATGCTCCTCGCGATGGTCTACACCAGCACCGGTCGATATGCCGAGGCGGAGCCCCTCCTCAAGCGCGCTCTCGACATCCGGCAAAGGACGCAGACACAGCGCCCTGGGGCCATCGCCTTCAACCAGGTGCTTCTCGCCGATGTTTACCACCATACCGGACGTCAGGCCGATGCAGAGTCCCTGCTGAAGAAAGCACTGGAGATCTGGGACAGGGACCAGGACCTTCCGCCCGAGGCGATCGCCTTTTCCCTCACACTGATAGCAAAGCTCTACCGCAAGAGCGGCCGTTACGCCGAGGCGGAGCCCCTCATCGAACGCTCCCTCGCGATATGCCGGAAGGAACTTGGCGAAGACCATCCCACGGTGGCCTTCGGTCTTAACAACCTCGCCATGATCTATCGACGCACCGGCCGGAATGCCGAGGTGGAGTCCCTGTACAGGCGCTCCCTCGCGATCTTTCAGAAGAGCTTCGGTGACAACCATCCTGCCGTGAGCATATCCTTCAACAACCTTGCCTTCTACTATGGGACGACGGGCAGGCATCACGAGGCCCACTCCTGTTTTGCCAGGTCCCTCGGCATACAGGATTCTCTCCGGGAATCCGTCTTCACGCTCCTCACGGAGAAGCAGAAACTCTCCTACATGAAGACACAGGAGATGACCATCCATGGGTACGTGAGCCACACCGCGAGCTTTCCCCGCAGCAGCGCTACAGCCGTTGTCGATGCCTTCAATGCCTGGCTTAAGTGGAAAGGCTCCGTCATTGAGGCGCAGGGGCGTTACCTCGACGCCCTGGGCACGTCCGAGGACCCGAAGGTGCGGGAGAAGTTTAAGGAACTGACGGCGCTGAAACGGGATATCGCCAGGCTTCAGCTTGCCGGAGCGGGGAAGGCGGCATCCGAGGACTACACGAGGAGGATGTCCGAGCTGGAGAAGAGGAAGGCGTCTGTCGAACCCGAGCTCATGGCCGCGAGCAGGGAGTTCATGCTGCAAAAAAAGGCGCAGACGGCGGATGTCGGGACCCTTTCGTCGAGCCTCTCCCGGGACTCCGCTTATCTCGACTACGCAAGGATCACCCGCTTCGATTTCAGGAAGAGGAAATGGACGGAACCCCGTTATATGCTGTTCCTCCTCATCCCGGGGGAGACCCGGGAGGTACGGCTCATCGACATAGGGCCAAGCGAGAACGTAGACAGGCACATAAACGCGTACCTTAAAGAGATGGCGCGGGCCGGAACAGAAGGCGCGCTGCCGAGCGAAAAGAAGCTCAAAGC
Source organism: Syntrophorhabdus sp. PtaB.Bin047 (assembly GCA_002067235.1). Taxonomy (GTDB): domain Bacteria; phylum Desulfobacterota; class Syntrophorhabdia; order Syntrophorhabdales; family Syntrophorhabdaceae; genus Delta-02. The sequence continues at coordinate 6,279 of MVQP01000123.1, read as the reverse complement.
CGAGGCATCGGCCCTCCATGACCTTCTTATCAGGCCTGTCAACCCTTCCCTGAAAGGGAGGAAGCGCCTTCTCGTCAGCCCCGACGGAAACCTCAACCTCATCCCCTTTGAGGCCCTTGTGAACCCGGCAGGCGCCTATCTCATTGAAGACTTCCTGGTCAGTTACGTCGGAGCGGGCAGGGACATGGTCAAGTTCGCGAAGGCAACGCTTGCGGGAGGGGAATCGCTCATAATCGCCGATCCCGACTACGACCTGGGACAGAAGGAGGTCGAGAAGGCACGGTCATCGGCCGGTCTCAGGGCGGCGGACACAAAAGGTCACGTCTCAAGGGACGCGACGGGTATGCATTTCGACCGTCTTCCCGACACGAAGGAAGAAGCCGACACCATCGAAAAGATCCTCCACGGCAGGTTCGGACAGAAGGTGTTCAACGAACAGGACAAGAAGGCGCTGGAGCTTGTCCTTTTCCATATGTCCTCCCCGAAGGTCCTGCACCTCGCCACGCACGGGTACTTCCTTGCCGAAGAGAAGACGAAACAGTCGGAGAAGATGGGAGAGCTCCCGTTGACGGGCGATCCGCTTGAGGACACTCCCGTTACCATCGAGAACCCGATGCTGCGCTCGGGCATAGTCCTTGCCGGGGCCAACACGTCTCTCAAGGAGGGAAAGGACGAAGGCATGGTGACGGCCGAGAAGGTCCTCGGGCTCAACCTCAGGGGCACCGATCTCGTCGTCCTGTCCGCCTGCCAGACCGGTGTCGGCGACATCCAGAGCGGCGAAGGTGTCTTCGGGCTGAAAAGGGCCTTCATCCTTTCCGGGGCGAAAACCCTCGTCATGAGCCTCTGGAGTGTTCCTTCAAAGGAGACTGTGGACCTCATGACCTCCTTCTATGCCCTCCTTTCCGAGGGGAAGTCCCCGTCCGAGGCCCTGAGGCAGGCGAAGCTCACCATCATGAAGCACAAATCCCACCCCTTCTTCTGGGCAGCCTTCATCCTGACAGGCTCACCCTGATCGTCGCAGTTCGCAGGTCGAAAACCGTCACAGGTCACAAGTCACAGGTCACAAGTCTAAAGGCAAAAAGGATCCGCTGCCCGCTCAATTGTTGATGTAGAGGTTCCGATCTTCCCGGACACCGCGCAACGGCCGTCATTCCACCCTCGCCCGCCGTCATTCCGGCGAAGGCCGGTGTCTTCACTCGCGAAGCGACATCCAGGAAAAGCCCTGTCGCAGCTGAAAGCACGCAAGAGAGAATGCTTCGCGAGCACGATATGGATAGGTGTCGAGGAGCATTCTCTGCCGGGTGGTCGTTCACTGCCAGTCCTTTCTGGATTCCGGCCTTCGCCGGAATGACGGAAAAAGAAGGGTGACGGGAGACCTTGAGGCTGTCCGGCAAGGTCGGAACCTTTACAGTTGACCAGCGTGCATCTTATCTTGCCTTTAGACCTGCGACCTGAAGCCTGTGACTTGTGACGGTCTTTAACGTGTGACATGAGACTTGCGGCTTGTGACGGTCTTCTCGCCAGAAAAGGCCTTGCGACTTGTGACGGTCTTCTCTTCGCTTGAGCCGCTTCTAAAAAGGTTCTTGCCTTCATGAAACACTAAAAGTTATACTCAAATCTATCAGCAGCGGTCGGCAAGCCACTGCCGTCCGGTGGCAGGCCTTGACAGATTCGATGAGAAAGCGATACACCGGGAGATGGTCCGCATTTCGTCCTGATGGAGCCTAAGCATTGACGCAAGCCTCACGATGAACGTTTCGGGTACGTCGCCATCGACAGCATCGGTCATGTACCGATCCATAAGAAACGGGGTGTTTTCATGATGTCCACAGAAACCTTCGCACCTTGCCACTCAGACCGGATGTCCCGGGCAATGTGCGTTCTCGCCGTCGCACTTCTGATCCTGCCTTTGGCCGGGGGATGCTCGAAGAAGCAGAAACCCCAGGACCGCCAGGTGGAGGTCACAGCCGTGAAGGTCACGCCGGCCGACACGCCGGTCACTTTCGAGTTCGTGGCGCAGACACAAAGCTCTCATGAGGTCGAGATACGCGCCAGGGTGAACGGCTTCCTCGAGAAGAGGATGTACACGGAAGGTTCCATCGTGAAGAAGGGCACCGTTCTTTTCGTGATGGACAAGAAGCCTTTTCAGACACAGGTCAACGCGGCTGCCGCGGCCCTTGCCAGGCAGAAGGCATCACTGGAGGTCGCCCGCATGAACCTCGACCGTGTCAAACCCCTGGCGGAGCAGAATGCGCTATCGCAAAAAGACCTCGACGACGCGAAGGGCACCTTCGAATCCACCTCCGCCGCGGTGGAGCAAGCAAAGGCACAGCTCGAAATGGAACAGCTGAACCTCTCCTACTGCACGATAACAGCCCCCGTGACGGGCATAACGGCAGCCGCCATGATCCAGGACGGGGCCTACGTCAGCCAGACGAACAGCCAGCTCACAACCGTATCGGTCCTCTCCCCCATGTGGGTGAACTTCAGCGTTTCAGAGAACGACATGAAGCGTTTCGCCGACCGGGTGGCGAACGGGCAGATCATTCCTCCGAAGGATGACAATTACGACGTCGAGATCGTCCTCGTCGACGGCTCGGTCTTCTCCGAAACGGGGCGCATCACCTTTGCGGCCCCGTCCTTCAACGCGAAGACGGGGACCTTTCTCATCCGTTCCAGTTTCAAGAACGCAAAGGAGACACTACGCCCCAACCAGTACGTGCGTGCGCGCATGAAGGGTGCCGTTCGCCGCAACGCGATCCTGGTTCCGCAGCGGGCCGTGCAGCAGGGCGCGAAGGGCCATTTCGCATGGGTGATCAACAAGGAAGGAAAGGCCGAATTCAGGCCTGTCACCGTGGGAGACTGGTACGGCGATAATGTGTTCATCGATGCGGGGCTCCGCGCCGGCGACCAGGTCGTCGTCGACGGCGTCCTTTCGGTCCGCCAGGGTGAGCCTGTAAAGGTCAAACCCGCCTCCGCGCCGGCACCGGCGACCGGCACCCCGGCAGTCAAGGTCGAGCCCTCACCCGCCAAGCCAGCCGCGGCACCGGCACAACCGGCCGCAAAGACGGCACCACCGGCGGCCGCGCCTCCAAAGACGGCTCCACCTCCCGCAGCCGCCAAGCCAGCCGCACCGGTGCCCCCGGTGAAGCCGGCCGAACCTGGCGGGGCCGGGAGCGTGAAGCAGGGGAGGTAGGGCATGTTCTCCAGGTTCTTCATCGAACGGCCCATCTTCGCAACCGTTGTGGCCACCATCCTGGTCATCGCCGGTCTCGTGGCGATAAAGGCCCTCCCCGTGTCCATGTACCCCGAGATCACACCGGTGCAGGTCCAGGTCACGACCACCTATCCCGGGGCCGATTCCAAGACCGTCAGCGATTCCGTGGCCGCGCCCATCGAAGCCCAGATCAACGGCGTCGACAACATGCTCTACATGACGTCGACGTGCTCCAACACGGGTCAGATGAACCTCACCGTGTACTTCACCCTGGACACGAATCCCGATATCGCGCAGGTGCAGGTCCAGAACCGTGTCAACCTCGCCACTCCCCAGCTGCCCTCGGCGGTGACCCAGTACGGCGTCTCGGTGCAGAAAAAGGCATCCAACATATTGATGATACTCTCCGTCTTCAACAAGGACGGCCGTTATACGCCGGACTATGTCACCAACTACGCGAACGTCTACGTTCTCGACGCGATCAAGCGGGTGGAAGGCGCAGGCGAGGCACAGATCTTCGGTGTACCCGATCAGGCCATGCGCATCTGGATGAACCCCGACAGGATGGCATCGCTCGGCGTCACCACCAGCGACATCCAGAATGCCGTCGCCAAGCAGAACGCGCTCTGGGGCGCCGGGCAGGTGGGTCAGCAGCCAAGCGACGACAGGGTCCAGCTGACCCTGCCCGTCGTGACGCAATCACCCTTTACAAACCCCAAACAGTATGAAGACATAATATTGAAGACAAGCCGGGATGGCAGCGCCATCGTCAAGGTGGGGGATGTCGCCCGCGCTGAGGTCGGACGGAAACAGTATATCGACGACAACAAGGTGAACGGGGTTCCCGCCACCCCCATCGCCGTCTACCAGCAGCCCGGCGTCAACGGGCTCGACGTCTCCGCGGCCGTGCGGAAGACCATGGAGGAATTGAAAAAATCCATGCCCGACGGCATCGAGTACAAGATCTCCCTGGACACCACCGACTTCGTGCGCATCTCCATAGAGGAGGTCGTCCACACTCTTTTCGAGGCGATCCTGCTCGTCGTTTTCATCGTCTATCTCTTCCTGCAGAGCTTCCGGTCAACCATCATCTGCACCGTCGCCATCTTCGTTTCGCTGATAGGCACCTTCTGCGGCATGCTCGCCCTCGGGTTCTCCATCAACATGCTCACGCTCTTCGGGGTCGTTCTCGCCATCGGCATGGTCGTCGACGACGCCATCGTCGTCGTGGAGAACGTGGAACGAAACATGGTCAAGAAGCACATGCCGCCCAAGGACGCGACGATAAAGGCCATGGAGGAGATCGGCACGTCGCTCATTGCCGTCGTCCTTGTCATGGCCTCCGTCTTCATCCCCGCCGCGTTCCTGCCGGGAACGACGGGGCAGCTCTACAAGCAGTTCGCCATCACCATCGTCATATCCGTGGCGCTCTCCGGGTTCATCGCGCTCACCCTGACACCGGCCATGTGCGCCCTTCTTCTCAAGCACTCGACCCCCTCACAGAAGGGCATCTTCAAATACTTCAACCGCTTCTTCGATTGGTTCAACCGCGGTTTCGACCGCTTCACCGTAGGTTTTGGCGATGCCGTCGTGATGATGATCAAGCGGATGACCATCGCCTTCGGCATCCTTGCCGTCCTCGTCGGTTTTCTGTTGTATCTCTTCCACGCTATCCCGACGAGCTTTGTCCCCAACGAGGATCAGGGCTATCTCATGGCTGCCCTTGTCATGCCCGATGCGGCAAGCCTCAAACGCACCTCCCAGACCGCGGACAGGATAGACAAGATATTCGCAAAGCAGGCGGCGGTGGCGGACCGGACCGTTGTCAACGGCTACAGCCTTCTCGACAGCCAGTACAAAGCCAACGCGTCCACGTTCTTCATTACCCTCAAGGACTTTAAAGAGCGTTATTCGTCTATCAGCCGCGCCAAAAAAGAGAACTCCAAGGCGGTGGCCGGTGCTGTTTACGCGGAGGCGGGCAGCATCAACGAAGGCATATTCATCCCCATCGCGCCTCCGGCGATCCCGGGTATCGGCACCACGGGGGGTTTCGAGTTCTGGATCCAGGACAAGGGTTCCGGAGACCCGGCGCGCCTCAACGAACTTACCAGGCAATTCATCGAAAAGGCCCGCCAGCGTTCCGAACTGGCGAGCCTCAATTCCACGTTCAGGGCCACGTCGCAACAGCTCAAAGCCGATGTCGACCGTTCCAAGGCCATGCTCCTCGATGTGCCCGTGTCCGACGTGTACAGCGCCCTGCAGGCGCAGTTCGGCTCCATTGTGGTGAGCCAGTTCAACCAGTACAGCCGTGTCTGGAACGTCACGCTCCAGTCCGACGCACCTTACAGGAGGGGCCCGCAGGACATAACGAAGCTCTACACGAGATCCAACAATGACGAGATGGTGCCTCTCTCCGCGGTGGTAACGACCAGCTACGTGACAGGGCCCGACCTGATGAGTCGCTTCAACGGCTTTCCCGCCGCCCAGATCACGGGCAGTGCCGCACCCGGCCGTTCCTCGGGAGAGGCCATCAAGGCCATGGAGGAGGTCGCGGCCGAGGTCCTGCCGCAGGGCTACGGATTCGCGTGGTCCGGCCTCGCCTACCAGGAGAAGCAATCGGGAGGAACCTCGTCATCGGCCTTCATATTCGGCCTCATCATAGTCTTTCTCATCCTTGCGGCCCAGTTCGAATCCTGGGTCATGCCGGGGTCCGTCATGACGGCCGTGCCCTTCGGTATCCTTGGCGCCCTCTTCTTTAACTGGGTACGCGGTCTCGAGAATGACGTGTACTTCCAGATAGGCCTCCTCGTCCTTATCGGCCTGGGAGCAAAGAACGCGGTCCTTCGCGTCGCCTTTGCCGCGGACCTCAGAAAGCAGGGCCTCTCCATCATGGACGCCACCATCCAGGCGGGTGAACAGCGCCTGCGGCCGATCATCATGACCTCGCTGGCCTTCATCTTCGGCGTCCTGCCGCTCGCCATCGCCACCGGCGCGGGTGCAAATGCCCGTCACTCCATCGGCACGGGCATCATAGGCGGCATGTTGGGAGAGACAACACTGGC
>MVQP01000122.1 GCA_002067235.1 Syntrophorhabdus sp. PtaB.Bin047 | reverse complement strand
ACGCCGGTAACCTTACTTTCATTCTTCTTATCATGGACTGCCTGTGATATTCCATTGGGAGTAACATACAAGGTTTCACGTTTCAGGCTTAAAGACAGTTGAACATTCTAAGGTCTTTGGCTTGAAACCTGAAACCTGAAACGGTCTTTTTTTTACGTGAAGAGGTGGCCTATCATTCTGTTCAGCATGGGGCCGCCCTTGACCTCAGTTTCGAGAAGGGGTATGGTCGCTCTTACCCCGTCCCCGAAGATGTTCCATATCTCTTCCATGTGCTCGTCCTGCATCTTGACGCGATGTTGAACGAAATCGGCCGCATCGGCGCCCACCTGGTCCTTCTGGATGATGCCGTTTACGACGACGCCGCCGACGGGGATGCCGAACTCGAGGAACCAGTTGATGAACCGGGTGATGACGGCGATGGGGAGGCTTTCGGGCAAGGTGACGAAGAAGAACGCCGTCAGCGCCTTATCCGTGAGGAGCGACTGGGCCCGGGCCATCCTGTCCTTGAAACTCAGGAGGTAATCCATGAGGGGGTCCTGTTCCTCCTTTTTCGAGAAGGAGAGCATCTCCCTTAAGGACTTCGCCTCTTCCCTGCTCTTGAGCATCTTGTCGACCCATAGGGAGTAGACCTTCGACATGCCGAGCAGGCGGCGGGCATTTGCCGTCGGGGCCGTGTCGAAGACGTAGAAGTCGTATTCATCCCTGAACATGATGTCCGTCATGTTCTCGAACATCGCCGATTCCTCGAAGGCTGGGTTCATCGTGGCCGATTCGACGAACTCATCGGCCTTAGTCGTGATATCGGCGAACTTGAGGAACCAGTTTATCTTTTCCCTGATCTCCTGCTTGGACCTCTCTATGGTGTCTTTCGTGTCTATCTCGAAGGCATGGCAGAGGGCCTCGTCGCAGACGACGGCCGTCTTGCCGAAGACGTCCTGCCCGAGGAGGTTGGAGAGGCTATGGACGGGGTTTGTCGATGCCAGCAGGGTCTTCTTCCCCTGTTTTGCCGCCCAGAGCGCGGCAGTCCCGGCCATCACCGTCTTGCCGACGCCGCCTTTCCCACCGAAAAAGATGTATTTCAGATCGGGATGGTCCTGCATGAACTTGGTCATACTTGTCGCTATCTGGCCCATTAAGAGTCCCTCCCTTAACCAAACATGGTGTTTGACAGCTTCTCGATCATCTCGAGACCGGTGACGTCCCGTTCCATCTCGGGGACCCAGGCGTGTATCTGGTCTTTGAAGACCTCATCTATCACCTTCAGATAATGGTCCTGCATGTCGAGGCGGTGCTTGAGATATTCGGGTATGTTCTGCCCTTTCAGCTCGGAGGGGAGGACCCTGTTGACGATATAGCCGCTCAAGGGCACGTCGAACTTCGCGAAAAGCTCGGCGGCCTTGAGAGTATCATTGATGATCATCTCCTCGGGGGTGAGGACGAAGAAGAACGCCGTCTTCTGCTTGTCCGTGAGGATGCTCGACGACTTGTTGATGCGGTCCTTGATGTAGAGGAGCTCGTTGAGGATGGCGTCCTCGTCGAGGTCCTTGTCCCTGCGTATCGTCGCGGCCACCTGGTCGTATTCGCGCATCTGCTGGCGAAGGCCGGTGATCTTTCCTATCCAGGCGTCATAGACGGAGGCCATGCTGAGGTAATAGAGGGCATGTCCGAGAGGCACGAGATCGTAGATGTAGTAGTCGTAGCCGCCCTTCACGACGATGTCGACGACCTCGTCGAAGATGGCGCTCTCCTCCATGGCCGGCTCCGCCGCCGCCGCCTGGATGTAGCTCTCGATCTCTTCGGGTATCTTGTCCATGCCGTACATGTCGAGGATCTTCTGGCGGATCTCCTGCTGGTATTCCCTGACACGGTGGTCTGCGTCGATCTCCTGCGCGTACAGGTTGGGCATGATCTCCGTCGGTCCTTTTCCAAAGATGTCTTTCTTGAAGATATCGCTCAAGGAAGCCTGGGGATCGACGGAAAAGACGAGCACCTTCTTGCCCTGTTTCGCGAGGTAATAGGCAGCCGCCGCGGAAAACGTGGTCTTGCCCAGGCCTCCCTTGCCGCCGAACATGATGTAGTGCCGGTCCGGATACTGTTCGAATATCTTTGCGAGTGAAATGGGAACCACCCCCTTGTTTTGAATTAGGTTGAACTCCTTAAAGCTCTGTCCGGCAAAGATGCATTGCCATACCGCCGCGGCCTCATGCCAGGGCGTCCGTCAGGTCCTTCTCCCGGAGCATTCTGCGCTTCCAGGTGGATATCTGGGGGACGACGTAGGGCAGGAGCCTCAGCGAATAGTAAGGGGGCAAAATGGGCACCCCGAGCATGTCACCCATGGTGATGAGGATGAACAGGTGCTCCATGCTTGCCCGCGATTTCAGGGCGAAACGCGCGGAGTCGTGAGCCGCGACACCGTAGACGAACTCCTTTACCGCCCCGAAAAAACCACCTTTTTTCTTCTCTTTTCCTTCTTTTTCACCCATGTTCCGTATGTCTCCTTAATGATGATGGGGTTATGATTTCTTGCCTCAATCTCATGCCTGGGCCGATTCCGGCATCTTGTTGTTCTTGAGCGCCCTGTACTTGTTGAATGCCTTGATTCCCTCTATGCCGAGGACGATCGCCGCGACGACGAGGAATATGCCCACGAGCCCCATGAGAGTGTTGCCTATGAGGGCCTGGCCCTTCACTGCTCCGACGAGAACCTTGTTGAGGAGGCTGTAGGAGGTGTAGAGCAGGGCGGCGATGGTTGTGATGAACATGAATATCATCGGCCACAATGCCCATGAATACGATTTTCCTTCCGACATGAGCCACGCCGTGATGAGCATGAGCGCGAGCGACGCCATGAGCTGGTTGGCCCCTCCGAAGAGTACCCAGAGGTACTGCCACCATCCGGTGAGGACAAGGACGATACCCAGGATGCTGGCGATGAAGGTGCCCACGTGGGCGTTGCGGAAAACCGGATGCCAGCCGGCCAGAAGCTCCGACGTGGCGACCCTCATAAAGCGCACGACGAGCTGCATGATCGTGATCGCGAGGACCACCATCATGACGCTCCCGTAGGACCTGCCGATATCCGTGGGAAGCCCCACGGCGTTGAGGAACTTCGCGACGCCGGCCGCGAAGACCCCGCCGGGGCCGAGCTTGATGGCCGCCCCGTAATCGGCGGGAGAGGCATATATGGTGCCTGCTATGACAAGTGCGAAGGCCGCGAGCATCATCTCGACGAACATGACTCCGGCGCCGACAGGCCGCGCGTCAAGCTCGTTCTCAAGTTGCCGCGCGGTGCCCGAGCTCGACACGATGCTGTGCCAGCCCGAGATGGCCCCGCAGGCTATGGTGACGAACATGATCGGCCAGACGGGGCCGATGGGGATCGAGAAACTCGTGACGGCGGGCAGGGTGAAGTCGGGGTGCAGGATGAAGATCCCGATGATCCCGACGAAAAGGCCGATGAAAACGATGTAGGCGGCCACGTAATTGACGGGCAGCGCGAACTTCCAGATGGGCATGACGGCGGCGAAATAGCAGAAGACAAAGGCCGCGACCGCCCAGAGGAGCCGGCTGTTCGACAGCGTCTCGCCTATTATCTGGTTCGAGGGCGCTATGGTGCCTACCCAGATGCCCAGCATGGCGATGATGACGGTGACGATCGTCGTGAGGATGATGTCGCGTTTCCACCTGTAGATCATCTGTCCGGCGATGATGCCGGCAATGGTCAGAAAGAGCCATGCCATGGGCGCCGGTTTCAGCCGTATGGCGGTGTCGACGACGACGTTCCCGAAGGCGCCGGCGATAAGGAGGAGGTAGAAATAGACGAAGGAGAGGAGGATCGTCCGTGCCCGGGGGCTTATGAGCTTGTGGCTCAAGCCTCCGAAAGAGGCGCCCTCGTGACGCATGGCCATGATGGCGCTCCCGTAATCCTGGACCCAGCCGATGAAGAAGGTCCCCAGCAGTATCCAGACGAGAGCCGGGAGCCAACCCCACTGGATGGCGATGATGGGCCCGATAATCGGCCCGGCGCCGGCGATCGATTTGAACTGGTAGCCGAAGAGGACGTTCTTGCTCGTGGGCATGAACTCTACCCCATCCATGTACATCTTGGCGGGTGTTGCCTTCTTGGGATCCGCCTTAATGACCTTCCTGTCGATGTACCCGGCATAGAGGCGGTAGCCGACAAAGAAGACGACCAGACTGATTATCAGGACAACCACTGAGTTCATGTGTTCACCTCCGTGTTGCGTTGGAATGGTGTTGTGCGTTCACATGGTGTCGACACGTTCCTCTTGTGATCTGATTCTCTTTATTTTCTACCTATCAGGGGCGTTTTGCAAGAAAGAAGTTAGGATGGTATGCTGAATCATCCCTTATTCAGAAAGGAGTATCCCATGAATGTATGTTTCCTCGGAGTCGGAGGAGTGGGCGGGTACTACGGGGCCCTCCTCACCCGGCACTTTGACTCAACGGGCAGGGGAAGGACGTATTTCATAGCGCGGGGGCGGCACGGGCACGCCATCATCGAGAGAGGCCTTACGCTGAGGAAGGAAGGAGGGAAGGAAGAGATCCGGGTGAGGCCCTTCGCCTGTTCTGATACCGCCGCCGGACTGCCGGTTTGCGACATAGTTGTCGTGTCGGTGAAGGGCTACGACCTCGATGCCGCCATGGAGCAGGTCGCCGGGATAACAGGCGATACCACCATCGTATTGCCTCTCCTCAACGGTGCCGACATCTACGAGCGGATGAGGGCGCGCCTGGGCAAAGGATACATCTTCGCCTCCTGCCTCTATCTCGGTACTCATATAGAATCGCCGGGCGTCATCTTCCAGATGGGCGGAAGCGGCCAGATAGCGATCGGCAGGGACCCTCTGCACCCGGATGTTTATCCGGAAAAGTTGATAGAGCTCTTCAGGAACGCCGGCATCCTCATCGAATTCCACGAGGACGTGAATGTCGAGATATGGAAGAAGTACATCTTCATCGCACCCTTCGCGCTGGTGACGGCTACGTGGTCCAAAACGATTGGCGAGGTCGCGGCTGACGCCGGACTTGCCCGTCTCGTCACGGACATCATGAAGGAGATCGCATCCATCGCGAAGGCCCTCAAGATAGAACTGCCGCCCGATATCGTGGAAACCTCCTTCCTGAAGGCGGGTCAGTTTCCCTTCGAGACCAAAACGTCATTTCAGAGAGACGTGGAAACAAAGGGCAGGCAGAGCGAATGGGATCTCCTCGGGGGCAGCGTCATCCGCTATGCCGACAGGCTCGGCATTCCCGCGGAGAATACGAGGGCGACCCTGGAACGGTTGTTGAAGGGTCTGACGTAACGATCCTTGTCCTTTTCGGGCACACCATCTATAATTGTCTCAGGAGAGGTGGAGATGGTGGAAGACGGGTCGCGCCGCGGCAGGGCCTTGCTTGTCAGGTCACTGGCCGCCATCACAGTCGTTGTTTCTCTTTTCATCGGGGTCTTCCTTGTTGTTACCCAGTATTACACCAACGCCCTCTTTGAGGGTGTCGAGAGGGAGTACCGTCAGGGCCTCGTCAACACCGTCTCTGTCGCCCGCAACATCGTAGAACCAATACTGGCGAAGGTGCGTTCCGGTGAAATGAGCCGCGAGGAGGCCCTGCGGCAGATACGTCCCATCGTTCGGGCCATGACCTATGAGGACCGTAACGGAAAGAACTATGTCTTCATGTCCTCCTACAGCGGCATCATGCTGGTCCAGCCCTACGAGCCGGACAAAGAACTGACAAACCAGTGGGACCTCCGGGATGTCAGGGGGACGTACATCATCAGAGAACTGGTCAGGGCCGCGAAAGAGCGGCCGGAGGGGTCCTTTGTCCGGTACTACTACCATACGCTCCCGGCGGCGCATGATGTCCAGGAAAAGCTTGCCTACGTGGTCGGATTGCCCGAGATAGGATCCTACATGGGTACCGGCATCTACATGAGCTCGGTCCTTGAGGGACAGCGAAGGATAGTGACGAGGATCAGGTACGTCTCGATCTGGCTGCTCATCATGCTCCTCGTGCCCGCCTGTGTCGCCGCCCTCGTCATTCTCAACAGGAACAGGCGGCTCATCGAGGAGAGGGGAAGTCGTTCGAGGGCGGAGGAGAACCTGAAGGAGAGCGAGGCGAAATATCGTTCCATCTTTGAGAACTCCGTCATGGGCATCTTCCAGTCGTCCCCGGAGGGCCGTGTCCTCGGGGGCAATCCGGCCTTCAGCCGCATCCTGGGGTACGCTACCCCGGAGGAGATGGTGGAAGCCCTCACCGATGTCACACGCCAGTTGTACGTGATGCCCGGTGACCGGGCGAAGTTCCAGGGCGCTCTTGCACGGCAGGGTCACGTCGAAGGTTTCGAGACCGAGTTCTACAGGAAGGACGGGACGAAGGTCTGGACCTCGGTGAACGCCCGTGCCGTCAGGGATGCCGACGGGAACATTGCGTACTACGAAGGCACCGTGGAGAACATCACGGAACGCAAGAGATCGGAGGAGGCCCTGCGCACGAGCAGGCTCCAGCTGTCGCAGGCGATGGACCTCGCGAGCATTGTCTACTGGGAAGTTGACCTTCCGGAGGAGATCTTCATATTCAACGATCCTTTCTATGCCTTTTGCGGCACCACCGTCGAGCGTGAGGGAGGGTACCGGATGACGAGGGAGGAGTTCGCTGCGCGGTTCCTCCCCCCCGAAGAGCGGCCCTTGTTCCACAGGATGGTTGAAAAGAACAGGGCCATGGAGGCCGCCGCCACGTTGCCTGCCGATTTCGAGCACCGCATCATCCGACGGGACGGGGAAGTGAGGAATGCGCTCGCGCGGACAAGGATCGTAAGGGGCGACACGGGCGAGGTCCTGAAGATATACGGGGCGGTTCAGGACATAACGGAGCGCAAGCTCGCCGAGAGGGCCCTCATCGAGTCGGAGGAGAAGTACCGGAACGTCGTCGAGAACTCCCTCATCGGTTTCTATATCATAAAGGACGGGTTATTCCGGTATGTGAACAGGCAGTTTTGCAGGATCGTCGGATATAGCTATGACGAGATCGTTGACAGGCTGGGTCCGCTCGACATCACATATCCCGGTGACCGCGAAGTAGTGGCGGAGAACATCCGGAAAAGACTTGCCGGGGAGACGGAACGCATCGAGTATGACTTCAGGACGGTCCGGAAGGACGGCAAGGTGGTCAATCTCAGGGTCATCGGGACCACCACCATCTACCAGGGAGAGCGGGTGCCGTCGGGAAGCATCATAGATGTGACGAGAGAGAAGACCCTCGAAGATCAGCTCCTCCACTCACAGAAGATGGAGGCCGTTGGTACGCTGGCGGGGGGTATCGCGCATGATTTCAATAACATCCTCACCGCCCTTGTCGGCTACGCCGACCTCCTGAGAATGAGCACGAGCGATGAGGCCCTGCTGGCATACGTTGACCAGATCCTCTCTGCCTCGCAGAAGGCGACTGACCTCGTGCGCGGCCTTCTGGCCTTCAGCAGGCAGCAGGCGATCATCCTCGCCCCCCGTTGGCATAAACAGCATCGTGAAGAGGACGGAAAAGCTCCTGAGAAGGCTTGTCACCGAGGATATCGAGGTAAGGATCTCTCTAGCCCCCGAAGAGATCACCATCACCGCCGATACCACCCAGATCGACCAGATACTCTTCAACCTCGCCACCAACGCGAGGGACGCCATGCCCCGCGGGGGGGTCCTCACAATAGAGACACAGGCCGTGGAGCTCACCGACGAGTTCCGTCATCTCCACGGGTACGGCGAACCGGGGAGATATGCCCTTCTTTCCGTTTCCGACACCGGTGTCGGAATGGACAGGAAGACACGGGAGAGGGCCTTTGAACCCTTCTTTACCACCAAGGAGGTGGGCAGGGGTACGGGTCTCGGCCTGTCGACGGTCTACGGGATCGTGAAGCAGCATGACGGGTACGTCTCTCTGTACAGCGAGCCGGACAGGGGAACGACCTTCCGGATCTATCTTCCGGCAGCTGCAGGTGCGGGCAGGGAAGAGGAGGCGCTCCTTCCCGCGGTTGAGGGGGGCCATGAGACCATCCTTGTCGCCGAGGACAACGACATGGTCCGGGAGCTCATCGCCCAGGTGCTCAGCCGGTACGGATACACCACCGTAAGGGCCATCGACGGGGCCGACGCGGTGGAGCAGTTCAGGAAGACGCCCGGTGTCGACCTCCTCATCCTCGATTCCGTGATGCCGGGGATGAACGGGCGGCAGGCTTACAACGAGATCCGGAAGATAAGGCCAGATATCAGAGTCATCTTCACAAGCGGCTATACGAAGGACATCTTCCTCGCCAAGGGTGTCGAGGAGGGTGACCTCAACTTCCTCCAGAAACCCATCATGCCCGAGGTCCTTCTGAAAAAGGTGAGGGAAGTGCTGGGCGATGGAATGGACGCCGGGTGATTCGCCGGCGACTGTCCGTCACGCCCTTTCCCGGGACAGCTCTTGCCGCGCGCCGACAGCGCGCAGATGCGGGGGTTGCGCTTGCCGAAACCTGTATTATACTTGTATGTAAGGTAAGCTTGCCTCGCCACTTTGGTACGAAGGGTTCCGGTCCCCAACTGGAGTGAAGGCACCCCAGCCTTCACCGCCCTTCACCAAGGTGGTTTCTTTTGTGGCCGGAAACGTTCGGCTGCCCCTTGCCGCCACAGCAAGTGGAGCGCTCTGCGAGTTCAGGTCAATATTGACATGGTCTCTGGCGACAGGTATTATTTCTGTATATTCGGGTAGTTGCCATATATCAGCCAGAGGAAAAGGGGATGATGCCGCAATGACCTGGTTGCAGCACTGGACTGCCTGTTCCGGTCGATTCGATCAAGAGACTGCCTGGAATGCTTGAGAAGAAGAAAAAGCCTGCCGATTCAAATGAACGGACTGCATCGAAAGGGCGCCTGGAGTTTGAGAAATTCCTGGCCGATCTCTCTGCGAGGTTCGTTTCCCTCCACCCTGAAGAGGTCGACAACGAGATAAACAACGCGTTGAAGGGAATACTGGGGTTCTTCAGGATCGACCGGTGTTCCCTGCTGC
>MVQP01000121.1 GCA_002067235.1 Syntrophorhabdus sp. PtaB.Bin047 | reverse complement strand
CCATCGTGGCGAGGAAGTCCTCGAGCTTGTAGGGGAGGGCAAGCTCGATAGGGATTCCCTCGAGGCCGGAGAGGTTCTGCTGAATGTTAGAGAGACCGACATCTCTGCGGATGGAGAATTTCATGGTGGACAATTATACCAGCTTTTTTGTTGACTGTCCTGTCCGTGTAGTGAGTATGTATTCATAAACTGATACATGCTCACTACAGCGCTTGAAATAATCTGAAAAGCCGCACATCCATTTCTATATCGCTCCAAGAAAACGGGTCCTCAAGTAAAATAAAAGTCAAATAAACGTCAAATAAACATTCGCTACTCCATGAAGTGATGGTTTCCCCGTATTCGGGTTTTGAGTCACCCGGCTGTATCATACTGATATTATTGGCCATGTGCTGGATGGTCCCGGTAATGAGGGGTATGGATCACTTGGATTTCGAAGGGTGTTTCTGACGTAACTAGCCGATATTAAGATGGATACGAGTTGTTACGCATTCGGGTTTTGAGTCACCTGCGGAGACACTCTCTAATGGAATTATTCCGAGGGAGAGTATGCAGGCAATTGTAAAATGTTGAAACAGGAGAGCGCATACAATCGGAGAGGCAGGTGCGGGGACGATCTGGTCAAATTGGACAAATCATCCGTGCATTTTCACCGCATGATTTGTCCAATTTGGTCACATCCTTTGTATGGTGCTGCAATACGTGCTTCCCGGAACGCCGGCGGCCTCGATATCCGCCAGGTCAGGGTGTTTTTCTACATCATGCCACTCTCGCTTTTACGCACGGTTCAACCTTTGGCCAGGTTGTGCGGCGGGCCATCCTGATTTCATGATCTGCCTGGAGACTCAGCCATATTTCGGGAGAGACATTAAAATACTTGCCAAGCCGCAATGCCGTATCTGCCGAGATAGCACGTTTTCCGCGAATGATTTCACTGATGCGTCCGGGTGGAACACTTATATCCCGCGCAAGCGTGTTTATGTTTATCCCAAGAGGTTTCATGAATTCTTCGTATAGTATTTCCCCCGGGGGAATCAGGTCGAGTAGTTTATCCTTGCTCATTCTTCTCTCCTCCTAATGATAATCAACGATCTCAACATTCCATGCATTTCCATCTTCCCATCTGAAGCAGATACGCCATTGATCGCTTATCCGGATGCTCTGTTGCCCATCTCTCTTTCCCTTTAAGGCCTCAAGACGGTTTCCTGGCGGTTGCGACAGGTCCTGTAGTGTCCGGGCGCTGTGGAGATAGAGTAGCTTACGTCTCGCCTGACGTTCGATAGACGAAAACCGCGCAACAAAGTGATCATTGAAAAGAGCCTCGGTATCCTTGCAATGGAATGTTTTGATCACAGTATTATTATATAACGTATTACGTAATGCGTAAAGAGGAAAACGAGACTACCGCAGAATGAGCGTTTCAGGCAAAAAAAATACCCGCACCCACCGGGGTACGGGGCCGATGCGGCTCGTGACCGCAAAGGGATGATGTCAATATTCTACAGACTTCAACATCAATGTCAAAGGGTACACCCGGACGGGACAGTGGGCTAGGGGCAGGATCGGTGTGCCACACGGGTCAGGTGTTGGTATTATGGGACAGGTGTCAGGCAGGGTCCAATATCCCAGAGCGACAGAATCGGATCAGAAACCGAGTTCGCTGTGTGAGCCGAGGCGCACGAGATCCAGATGCTCATCGTCGGGCTTTCGATAGATCAGAATGAGATTAGGCCTGATGTGACAGTCACGGTGATCGGCCCATTCACCAACAAGCGGATGATCGACACTCTGAATGGACAGGGGTGTGTCTGATGCGAGGAGATCGACGACGTGCTGTCATCAACGGTGTTATAAGTCCACTAATCAGGGAAATAAAATGTCCTCTCATATGAACGTTCCGGTGTACTCTCAGAACAGCGAACATCGTTCCGGAGGGTATGCCGATGCTCAGAAAGGAGGACTGGATGGATATCAAGGAACAGGTTGAAAGAGGTATGTATCAGAGGGACATAGCGGAGCGTCTCGGTGTCAGTCAGAGAACGGTACAGAGGGCGATCAGAAGGGGCGGCGCGCCACGGGGCGACCGGCCGAAGGCACGGGGGAGCAAGCTCGGACCCTTCACGCCCGTCATCGACGATCTTCTGCGCCAGGGCGTCTGGAACGCCGTCGTCATCCTCAGGGAGCTCCAGGCGAAGGGTTTTACCGGAGAGTGCACCATCGTGAGGGACTACATCCGGCCAAAGCGTCCCCTGCGTGAAGGCAGGCAGACGGTCCGCTTCGAGACGCCCCCCGGCAGGCAGATGCAGAACGACTGGGGGGAGACAACCACCCTCGTCGCCGGCGACCCCGTGAAGGTCTTCTTCTGCGTCAACACCCTCGGGTACTCACGGAGGTTCCACGCCTGGTGCACGGACGCGAACGACGCCGAGCATACCTACGAGGGCATTGTCCGCTCCTTCGAGCACTTCGGCGGCATCCCCGCGGAGGTCCTCGTCGACAACCAGAAGAGCGCCGTCATCGAGAACCGCGTCGGCAGGAGCGTCCGGTTCAACGAGCGCTTCATCGACCTCGCCGGCCACTACGGGTTCGCCCCCAGGGCCTGCCGCCCCTACCGGGCGAGGACGAAGGGCAAGGACGAGAGGATGGTGGGCTACGTGAAGCACAACTTCTTTGTCCGCTACCGCTCCTTCGAGGGCCTCCCCCACATGAACGAGCTCATCCTCCGGTGGCTCAGGGAAGAGGCGGACGAGAGGGTCCAGTCGACGGTGAAGGAGGTCGTCAGGGAGCGCTTCCTGCGGGAGTCGCCGCACCTTGGCCCCCTTCCCCCCGTCCGGTACGACACCTCCTACCGGGAGTCCCGTCTCGTCCACTGGGACGGCTACATCGATGTAAGGGGGAACCGCTACAGCGTCCCCGCGTACCTGTGCGGAAGGAGCGTCACCGTCAGGATCACCCTCGACGGCGATCTGGTTGTGTACGACAACGATGCCCCTGTTGCCCACCACACCCTGAGGAACGCCTCTTTGGGGTGGGTCACCGTCGGTGATCACCACCGCGACCTCTGGAGGAACACCCTCAGGGTGGAGAGGCGGGACCTCACCGTCTACGAGGAGGTGATACCATGCAGCTTGTGAACCTCCTTGAGAAAATGAAGATGGACAACCTGACCGGCCAGCTCGACGCCCTGTGCGAGCAGGCGGCGAAGAGGGACATGAACTATCGGGACTTCCTCGAGGAGGCCCTGCGGACGGAGTGGACGGGACGCCATCAGAAGGGTGTCGAGGCGAGGCTCAAGCTCGCCAGGTTCCCCTGGGTGAAGACGATGGAGCAGTTCGACTTCACCTTCCAGCCCACCATAGACCGCAAGGTCATACGGGAGCTCTCCTCCACATCCTTTGTGGAGAGGGGGGAGAACATCATCATCCTGGGACCTCCCGGGGTGGGCAAGACCCACCTTGCCGTCGCCCTGGGGGTCAAGGCCATCGAAGCGGGCCACTCGGTCCTCTTCCTCACCCTCGAGTCAATGATAACCCGCCTCACGAGGGCGAGGACGGAGAACCGGGTGGAGAGGCAGCTCATCCAGTTCGTCTCCCCGAAGGTCCTCATCATCGACGAGATGGGGTACCTCCCCATGAACCGGGAGGAGGCGGGCCTCTTCTTCCGGCTCCTCACCCGCCGGTACGAGAAGGCGTCGACGGTCATAACCTCGAACAAGAGCTTCGTCGACTGGGGGGAGATCTTCAACGATCAGGTGCTTGCGACGGCGATACTCGACAGGCTCCTCCACCACTGCACGACCCTCAATATCAAGGGGGAGAGCTACCGGCTCAAGGAGAAGAGACGGGCCGGGATGTTCGGGCCGCCTCCCAAGAAGGCAGAAGTCCCGAAAGAGGAGGATGAAGAGAAGGACAGCTCGTCATGAAACCGCTGAAAAGTGGACATTTTATTCCGCTGAAAAGTGGACAAAGAAGACCGGTGTTGACAGTGCATAAGGTCGGCATCAAGGGTCTTGCCGTGCCGCCCTGCTTTCTCACGTTTGTAATCGCGCTTGAAGCGGGATGTGTATCTAATCTCCCGCATTGAGCTTTTCAAGGAGGCTGTCAGGACGGCCGGCGGTCACAAGCTCACCACGCCGGGTGGCTTTCATTGCCTCAATGGTTGTCTCGTTAGGCACGAGAGGCTCGAAAGGCAGAGCCCTTTCCCTCACGATACGGACGATCATCATCCGGAAAGCGTCCGAAACGGTAAGACCGATTGAAGCAAGCACTGTCTCGGCTTCGGTCTTCAGATGCTCATCAATTCTTGCGCGGACAACTGCATTGGCAGCCATGTTGGTGTTACCTCCTGTTGAGCTACATTGTAGCTCAGAGAAGAGGCAAAGTCAAGCAGCAAGCAGCCGGGCGGGGATTAAAGTGGCAACAAAGCTTCCGAAGCACTATTTCCTAACATTCGTTCGGGTTTTGAAGGGCGTTTCTTGCTACATGATAGTTACTATAAGAGATATTTTGCGTCGCCCTGAGACCCCCACGAACGACACCGGAAGGAACCGCTTAGCGCTTCTTCAGGCCGTGTTTCTCCAGGATCTCTTCCGCCTCCTCTACGGTGTTGAAGTATTCCTTATGCCGGTCGGGGAAGAGAAAACACAGCTTGTGACCCTCTATGTCACTGGCGTGGCAGCTTGGTAGCCCTGCAGCATGGGTCTCGGCGATCGCTTTTTTCACGGCTCCGGCAAAGATTTTCTCTGCCAGGTCCTTGTCCTGTATCCAGTCCCATATGTCTATGTCCCCCATTCTATATCCACCAGCGTGTTCTTGAAGCAACTCATACAATTCTTCTCGCTGCTCGTTGTCCTTCACCACCATGATCATCAGGCTCAGGGGCGTGATGCCGTCCCTGTCCTTTGCGTCCGGGTCGGCGCCGTTCTCAACCAGGAGGCGGATGAGGGTCGGGTCGCCATGAATGCAGGCCCCGTGGAGTGGTGTCATTCCGTTCTTGTCCTTCGCGTTCACGTCCGCGCCATGGGAGAGGAGCAGACGGACGATGTCCAAGTGGTTGCATAGTGAGGCAAGGTGGAGCGGTGTAAGTCCATCTTCATCCCGTGCGTTCACGTCCGCGCCGGCGGAAAGCAGCTGACGGACAGTGTCGATGTCCCCTTGGTGGGCGGCTGAAAGGATGTTCATGACCGCTCTCCCTCCTCCGCTATCTTCATCTTGATGAGTGCCGAGACGGACACCCCAAGCTTCCTCGCCCTAGCATCGAGACGTGCCTTCTCTTCGGGCGTCATATAGATGGTTACCTTAACCAGCCTTTCCTCAGGACTCTTCTTCGGACGCCCACCCGGGTTCTTCATGTGCACGCCCTGACTCTCAACGGCATGCTCATCGACACCGTTCCCCACACTCGGGGCTTTGAATCTACCCACGTTTCACCCCCTTGAGTAGTCTCTGTATCTCTTTAGCGAGCGCGGCTATCTCCTCCGCCGCTTTGGAATTCCTGTTGTACTCGATTACAGACATCCCGGCCCCGTAGGCATCCTGGAAATCCGCCCGGAGCCGCACGACGGTATTTAACAGTTTATAACCGTCCATGTCGCTGACGTACTCGGCGAGGTCCGTGAGCTTGGAGATGCTCGCCGGGAAGGAGCCGTTGTTAAGCACGTACCCCGTCTTCCCCAGCGCCTTGATCACGGACAGCGCTCTGGTCAGTGCGTATACCTCCACCTGGGAGGGGCGTGTCGGGATGATCACCAGGTCTGATATGGACATCGCCGACCTGTTGAAGTCGCTGTCGATGCCCCCGCAGTCAACGAGGAGGAGGGCCCTGGGGTTGTCCCGATATGGAGCGGTCACCTCGGGGATCTGTTTGACAGAGCTCACGGTGGACACGGGGATCTCGGGGGTGATGCCCCTCTCGGTCCGGTAGCCGGCCCACAGGGAGGACGACCGTTGCAGGTCGAGCTCGAGGATGCGGGTATCCGGGTACTTCGAGATGAGGGTGGTCGCCAGGTTGACCGTGAGGGTGGTCTTCCCGACCCCGCCTTTGGGATTTGCGATGCTGATTATCACGTGGACCTCCTGTATCTAAGAAACAGTTTCATGATAACGATTAACAGTTTAATAGAGTCGTAAAACTGTTATATACAGTCATAAGTCTAGCAGAGGTGGGGTAGTTGTCAAGGGGAATGTGCGGGGAAGGAGGAGTGAAGGGGCACCCGCCTACTGAAAAAGTCTCCCCATTTCACTCGCGAACCGATTGGAGGTTAATAATCGAAAGGAGGTGATGACACTCATCGGCGTCCAGACAGGAAAAGTTCTTCACATCACAACAAACGTGACGAAGAAAAGCGTTGAACCCGCGAAACCTCCTAAAACCAGTCCACATATAGCACCGTCTAAACAACTTGCTAGGAGTTCGAAAGGAAACTTCAGGATCTCCCACAACGTTTTCCACAAACCTGAAATCTCTATCGGAGGGGTCGCGCGCAAGCCTCGAATGAGCCCAACAACAGTCCCTATGGTTGACCCAAATACTCCCCCTATCAAGATGTCCAGTATGATATAACCCAATCCTTTGTTTGGCATTATTAGCTCGAAAAGCCATTCTGCGCCAATTGTTCCCAGCACACCACCGATAGCAGCACCAATAATACCTGCGGTAACGGCAGCGGGATGAAACCAAAAGAACAAGAACCCCAGGGCAATACCCAACAAGAAACCTCCAGCTAGACCGCCGGCAAATCCTACGAATGCTCTTAATACGAGACGTGAAGGGTGGATCTCTTTACCTGCCATTTTTGCGTGATAGATTTCTGCGGGCACTGTATATCCCGATACCATGATGGAAAAAAAGGCTGACGACCGAAACACCCATTTGATCAACTTCGAGAATTTCCAAGAGCTTTTCAGCACTTGCGTCTCTAGCCTTGAAGGTGATGTCGCTTTGAGAATCTTGCTGTTGGGGTTTTCCTTCCTCACGTCTAAGGGGTTCTTGGTGGGTTCTTGTTTCGCCAAAGGTTTTTTGGAAGCCTCGTGTTTCTGATACTTTTCACATCCTGCCTTCGCCAATGCTTGGTCCGACTGTGGTTTGGCTTTAGGCCCCATCTCTTTCTCCTGGGTTAATGGGATTGGATGTTGACCCTGTTTCATCCTTTCAAGATTTGCCGCCGCTTTCTTGCTGTCATCAGGGCTGTGATCGTAGCCGTTGACCCCATCCTTACCGCCTTCCGAGTCAGACCAAACCATATCCTGATATATGTGAATGCGGGTCACATTGAACGCAACCCATGGTGGAATCCCCTGCTTGGTTGCAATACGAACGACGGTTGTGATGTCGTGGCTCCCATCATGGCGGTGTCTCCGCCCGCTTGTCCCATCGATAAGGAAGTGCGTCTTGATCACATCAGACCATTCTGCCCCTTTTAAACCACCTACAGAGCGGTCCACAAAACGGAATGATTCGTACACAGCCATATGTTGCGCCATGCCAGACCCATTCGCACAATAGGGCACGGCCAGAACCATGATTAGCACAATGCACGGGAGGAGATTCTTCATGAAGATCTCCACCAGAATGGCGTTCTGATTACGTACTTGTGATCCACATAGTGGATGCCTTTGTCGACCACTTCTCCGGTGGCTTGAAGGCTAGCCCGAAGAATGGTTGCCACCTCTAGGGCGTCTTTGTCCCTGGAATCCACGTCCATCTCGAAAGCAACATCTTGCTTATCAGATGGTATCATCTTGCACAATACCCGCATGATGCTCCAACTCGACATAATCGGAGAATGAAAACCTAGAAAGAAGACTTCGGGGTTAAAGATGCCTTTAAAGGACGCGACATCCAGAGGGAACTCATTGGCCATTTGAATTCGTATACTGACTAAGGCTAGTAATCTCTTCCCTTCGCACACCCTGAATGATTTGACAGGCATCCCAGGTGAAGAGGTAAATCTGGCTTCAGGGTTTGCCGAGAAGATGGGATGGTAAGGTCGCTTAGACATTGTTTCAATGGCCAAGGCCAAGTCGTCCTTACCGAAAGGCATTAGGCCGAGGGTAGTGTAATTGTGCCCTATCCTAGAATTCATGATATTAAACCAACGATAAGATAATAGTAAATTTCACTATCTGAGTCTAGGATTATGTTCCTAGGCCTCTTGAGATGCCTTCAAGAAATGATAGAAACAGTGTCGTTGCAACGCGACTTTGAAAGCAGAACCTGGGAGTTTTCGCGCACTTATCCGATGGGAAGGGCATCGAAGACTGCTTCAAGAAGGCAGACCTCAAGTACCGTGACTTAGAGGGTTTGATAGAGCTATCGAAGACCATCATCAATGCGATCAGCCAAGACTATGACGGAAATACACAAGCATTCAATCTGTTGTCTGAGCTTGATATGAAGGCTCTTCCGACGGACCTTTTGAGTCTGCGGAGTCATAGAAGCGGGAAGAAGTAAGGTAGGCAAGGGGATCCATCGCCACCGCATAAACCGGATCGTGCCCCTGTCGGGCCATTCTTAGTTGGGCAGGCATTATGCTCTGTCTCAACCGGTAATTCTCAGAATATCGTTTCAATAAAGCTATTCAGCCGTAGGTGTACCACCCAACTTTCCCCTTGCAAACCTCCCTCGTATCCCGGACAATATGATCAACACAGGGGCCAGTAATTTCACAACTACATAGACGCATCGGCAGTCCCGTTCGTATCAGGAGGCCTCCATGCGTTTCAGGCTACGCCCCGTTCTGCTTTTCCTTTCCATCTTCCTTGTCCTCACATCCCCAACCCTCGCCGGTCCCCTCGAGGACTGTGCGGAATACGCCCGGCTTGGCGTTCCTGGCCAGGACGGAGACATCCTCTGCCGTACCGGCCACCTCCTTGCCCACGATCCAGCCCGTAAGACTCCCATCTGGGTCGTCGAGCGCCTCACCTCGGAAAAAGCCACGAGCACGGTGGTGCCACGGGAAGCAGGTTCATTCCGCCTGGATGCCGGCTTGAAGAAGGGGAGACGGGCAGGACTCTCCGACTACCGGAAGAGCGGATATGACCGCGGACACATGGCGCCGGCCGCCGACATGCACTGGGATAAGCAGGCGATGATCGAGTGCTTCTACCTCTCGAACATGGTCCCCCAGGTGGGCAAGAAGATGAATCAGGGGATT
>MVQP01000120.1 GCA_002067235.1 Syntrophorhabdus sp. PtaB.Bin047 | reverse complement strand
CGGATACCTGTCCACATCCGTTTCTATGATGTGGTTGGGTATGATGTCCTCCATCTGGCGAAACCAGAAGAGAGAGAGTTTCGTCAAGACCTTCCCCTTGTCCTCGATGCCCGTGGGGAGAACGACGTCAAAGGCCGAAAGCCTGTCGGTGGCCACGATGAGCAACCGGTCGCCGAGATCGTATATGTCCCGCACCTTGCCCTTCTTCGGTGCACCCAGCGTCTCGAAGTTTGTTTCCCGCAATATGTTCGTCATATCAGCTCCTCTTTACACCTTTGAGAATTCGTTCTTCGCCGCGTTGCAGATAGGACAGGTGAACGTCTCGGGAAGGTCCTCAAAGCGCGTGCCCGGAGCAATACCAATCTGGGGAACCCCTTCGGCGGGGTCGTAGACCCAGCCGCAGGCATTGCAAACGTATTTCCCCGTGTCCACCGGCCCCGCCGGCCGTGAGTCTTCCTGGACATATGTGGGAGCGGTCTTCGGCGACTTCCCACCCTTGACGGTGTGGTAGTAGGCATAGGTCATAGGCTCGGCATCACCGAGGACATCACAGTCGACCACCTTTCCAATGAACACCGTGTGAGTGCCCACATCGGTCGCGCTCAGGACCTCACATTCCAGGTAACCCACGGTGTTCTCGAGCACGACGGGCGCACCCGTTGTTCCCATCCTGTGTCCGGTATCAGCAAACTTGTCGATGTCCCTGCCTGATTTGAACCCGAACTTGCCGATGAGCGTCATGGGAGCAAACCTGGAAAGGATGGATACCGTGAACACCCTGCTCGACGCTATGTATTTGTGGGTCAGGTTCTGTTTGTTGATGCTGACCGCCAGGGTCGGTGGATCCGACGTTATCTGGAAGGCAGTATTGGCTATCTGTCCGTTGACCTTTCCATCCATTTTCGAACTGATGATGTAGACGCCGTAGCAGATCTTTTGAATAGCCTTGAGATTCATTCCGTCCTCCTTTCGGTACGCGATGTTCGCTTCAGTAGAATTCCCTGAGAGATCCTGACAGCCTTTCCTTCAGTTCATGCCACCTGTCTGACCCGTCCACGAGAGGCCCGCCGCTTATGACGGGGACCCTCTTCTCGAAAGAAGGACGGTCATTTCTGTATATCACGCCGATGGGTATCCTGTCGCCCCACTCAAGAGCCTTCTCGAAGGCCCTGACCCTGTCGCGCGGATCGTAGTCCTCCCCGATCCGGTAGACCCTGTTCCCGTACCATTCCCAGGTGTTGACCTTGTTCAGGGAAACGCAGGGCTGGAGTATGTCGACAAGGGAAAACCCGTCATGATAGAAGGCAGAGCGGATAAGCGCCGTGAGATGTTCACGATCTCCGGCGTATCCCCTCGCCACAAAACCGCAGTCCAGCGCCACCGCCATCGCCATGGGGTTGAGCTGCTCGGAAAGGACGCCGAAGGGCTGGTTCTTTGTTACCATCCCCTCCATGCTCGTCGGCGAGGCCTGGCCCTTCGTTAGCCCGTAGATCTGGTTGTCGTGGACGAAGACCTTTACGCCGATATTGCGTCTCATGGCATGCAGGAGGTGGTTGCCCCCCTCGCCATACATATCGCCGTCCCCGCCGACGGCCACCACAAGCAATTCGTGGTTGGCCAGCTTGATCCCGGTCGCAACGGGAATTGCCCTTCCGTGGAGCCCGTTGAAGGTGTTGCACTTCACATAATGGGGAAATTTTCCCGCCTGGCCTATGCCGGAGACGATGCAGAAACGGCCGGGCTCGATGCCCTCAGCTGCAAGCGCCGCCGTGAAGGCGTTCAGGATGGAGAAATTGCCGCAACCGGGACACCATGCCGGAATCTCTCCCAGATACCTGTCGCGTCCTTCCACTAGAGCCCCTCCATCAGTTCCTCCACGAGGAAGGGTCTTCCGTCGTACCTGAGAATCATGTCCGTGACGGAATAACCCGTCTCGTCCCTCAACAGGCGGGCGAACTGCCCCGTGGCGTTCATCTCTACGGAGATCGTCCTTTTGGCTCTCCTCAACACCTCGAGATAATCGAAGGCCTCAATGCCGGGCAGCGGGAAGACCTCGCTAAAGTGAAGCATCGCCATCTTCTTCTCCGGCATGCCCTCCACCGTTTCCCTCACGACACCGTACGTGGATCCCCACGATACAAGGACCGTTTCGGGTTGCGCCGGACCCAGAAACAGGGGGGGAGATATCTCTTTTCTTATATTGTTCATCTTGAGAAAAAGCCTCTTCTCAACCATCTGCTTCCGCGTTTCCCCGTCCTCGATGATATGCCCCGCCTCGCCGTGCTCGTCGCTGTCGGTGACGACGACGTGCCTCGTCTTTCCTGGTACGGCCAACGGCGACACCCCCGTAGAGGTGAAAGCGTGTCTCCTGTATTCACCGGCACCGTCGACCTGACCGGCATCGGCCCGCCAGTCGCGCATCGGGAGATATTCCAGAGAGAGACCGTCCATTGTCCATTGCGTATCGGCGAGGTACTGGTCAGTCATTACAAAGACGGGGATCTGGTACTTCTGTGAAAGGTCGAAGGCCTTTGCCGTCAGGGACACGGCCTGCCCGGGGTCGCCCGGGGCGAATATGACACGGGGGAACTCACCATGTCCCGCATTGAGGGCAAACAGGAGATCGGCCTGTTCGGTCTTCGTCGGTAATCCCGTCGCCGGCCCCGGTCTCTGGGCAAGGGCGATGACGATGGGGGTCTCCGTCATGGCCGCAAGGGAAAGTCCCTCCGTCATAAGGGCGAAGCCCCCTCCCGATGTCCCCGTCATCGACCTCACCCCGGCAAAGGAAGCTCCGAGCGCCATGTTGATGGCGGCTATCTCGTCCTCTGCCTGTTCGACGATAATGCCGTATTCCTTTGCCCTGGCACTGAGGAAGAGCATTATTCCCGTCGAAGGCGTCATGGGATATGCGCTGTAGAACCTGCAGTCGGCCGCCAAAGCGCCAAGGCCGATGGCATCGTTGCCGCCCATAAGCATCTTCGGAGCACCCGGCGGTCTAAGGGTGAAGGCGCAACGTCCGCAGTTTTTCGCCGCGTACTCATAGCCGGCCGTGGCAGCGCGCCTGTTCTGTTCCCGCGTCTCGTCGTCCTTTCTCTTCAAGAGCCTCGCGATGATGTCGAAGAGTGGATCGATGGGAAAACCCAGCATCCCGAGGATGGCCCCCGTGGCTACCGTGTTGGCCACAATCTCCTTCGCCCCGGTATCGGTTGCCAGCTTCACAAAAGGAACATCCAGGTATTGAGGCCCGCTGAAACTCTCCTTCAACTGTAAAGGATCATAAACGATTATGCCCTGTTCCGTGAGTTCGCCCTGATGGAGCGTGACGGACGCGCGGTCGAAGGCCATCAGGATATCGACCGGTCTGCGGGGAGCACGGATGGGACGGTCGCTCACGCGTATCTGGTAGAAGTTGTGCCCTCCACGAATGCGCGATTCGTAGTCCTGGCTCGTGAAGACATGGTACCCCAACCTAGAGAGTACCTTGGCGAGGGCATCCCCCACCGTCTGGATCCCCTGCCCTGCCTCGCCGCCTATCTTGATCGTGTAGTCCATCTCACCCAGAACACCATTATAGTGAGTTGCCCGGCAAATATCAACCGCGGCGCCTTCCTGAGGATTGGAAGCACCGGGTAAACGTGGTATAACGTATCATGCGGAAAAAGGAAACTGTGAAGAGAAGAAGGAGGGATACCGGGCCCATCACTGACACCCAGGTCCTCAGGGTGCTGTCCAGCGCGCGACGTCCCGTCGGTATCGATGAACTGGAAGAGATCCTCGGGCGTGACAGGTCCGGCCGCCGGGACATCATGCGACTCCTCCACTCCCTCATGGCAAAGGGCCGGGTGACGGAGTTGAAGAACAAGAGGTTCGGTCTCACCAGAGAGATGGACCTCCTTTCAGGAACCCTGTGGTGCACCCGCGGCGGCAATGCCTTCGTCATACCCGATACCGAGGGAGACAAGGACGTCTTCGTATCGTCCCGAAACCTCAATCACGCCGTTCACGGCGACCGCGTTACCATAAGACTCGACCACTACCGCGGGAGATTGGAAGGAAAGGTCATTAGGATAATAGAACGTAAATCTAATGTTATCATAGGCTTCACTAAGCTATCTGATAATCGGCTTTATGTTATTCCAGAAGACTATCGATATCAAACAGAATACCTCGTATCGCAACCACGCAGGCAGGTCCATGACGGAGAACTGGTGGTCGCCCGGGTAACCGCCTTTCCCGGCGAAAAGATCGAGCCCGAATGCACCATCACCAAGGTCCTTGGGGACCTCACAAGCGTCGCCGCCATCGGAAGGTTCGTAGAATACAAGCATTCCCTCTCCCGGCGTTTCCCGAAGCACGCCGAGGACGAGGCTCGCTTGGCCGTGGCGGCACTCACCCAGCGAGGCCGCGCTGACCAGAGAGACCTGGGATTCGTTACCATCGACGGGAAGAATGCACGGGATTTTGACGACGCCGTTGCCATTGAGCGAGGTGCGGCGGGGTTCACTCTCCACGTGGCCATCGCCGACGTGTCCCACTACGTGAGGCCCGGCTCATTGCTGGACCAAGAGGGCAGCAAACGGGGGATGAGCATTTATTTCCCCGACAGGGTGCTCCCCATGCTGCCCAAGACCCTCTCCAACGGAATATGCAGCCTCAATCCCCTCGAGGATAGGTACACGGTCACGGTGACCATCGAGTTCGACAGGAACGGGCGGGCGCTCGGCGCCTCCTTTCGCCCTTCACTGATACGCAGCACCATGCGCCTCACCTATGAGGCAGTCGAGAAGGCCGTCGTCGAGAACGACAGGAAGACCCGGCGGAAGCTCGAACCCTGCCTGGCGGCCCTGACGGACATGGCCGAACTCGCCGGGCTTATCACGAGCACCCGCGAGAAAAGGGGGAGCATCGATTTCGACCTTCCCGAACCCGAGGTCGTCCTCGACATCAAGGGCGGCATCCGCCAGATCGTTCGGTCCCCGCGCCTGTATTCCCACCGCATCATCGAAGAGTTCATGATATCGGCTAACGAGGCCGTGGCGCGCTACTTCAACGCAAAGAACATCCCCGCGCTCTTCAGGGTCCACGAGCCCCCGGAAAGGGACAAGCTCCGCGACTTCGAACGGCTCCTCCAGGGTCTCGGCATCGGGCACGGAAAGACAGGCACTCCCCGGGGCCTTCAGGACGTGCTGAGCAGTGTCAAGGACACCAATTACGAGTTCATAGTCAACAGGGTCCTCCTGAGGTCGATGAAGCAGGCCCGCTACTTTCCCCGCAACAAGGGGCATTACGGCCTTGCCTCAGACAGCTACCTCCATTTCACATCTCCCATACGCAGGTATCCCGACCTTGTCTGTCACAGGATACTCAAAGGCGCCCTCGCTGGCAGGCCGCCCGTCTACAACGAAGATGAACTGGCCGCGATGGCCGGCCGCCTGTCGGAGCGGGAACGCCTCGTCATGGAGGCCGAGCGAGAACTCGAGGACAGGATCCGCATACTCTACATGAAGGACAGGGTGGGTGAGGTTTTGGAAGGTGTCATCTCCCATGTCACCTCTTTCGGCTTCTTTGTGGAGCTCTCAGAGGTGTTTGTGGAGGGCCTCGTCCTCATCTCGAGCCTGGGTGATGATTACTACCGCTTCGAGGAAGAGCGTTTCAGGATCATGGGCAGAAGGACGAGAAAGAGTTATCGCGTGGGAGATACCGTGACGATAAGGGTCGTAATGGCGGATGTGTCCTCCAACAGGCTCCATTTCGAGGTCGCAACCGACGCAGGCACCTGACAAAAAGGTTTAGCCCGAACCGGCGTTTGATGATAATATAATAGGACAAATAACACTTTCAGAGACCACCATGCCCGTGGAAGACAAAGCCAGATCCCTCAAGCGCACCGGGAGCCGCAAGGGACGACCCTCCGGGAAGGTTGCTGTCGCACCGGCAAAGAACGCCGGGGCGGCGACGGCAATACCCCAGCCCCAGCCGGGCCTGGCCGATATCCTCGACCTTAAGGACCTTAAGGACCTCCAAAAAGCCCTCGCGGAAGCCTTCGGTGTGGCGTCGGTCATCCTTGACCCTGGCGGCAAAGCGGTCACCGACTACGTCGGGTTCGCCGGCATCCTCAACACCGTCGCCAGAAGTGATGGTCTGACCTTCCTGACCTGCATGGAACCCTCCCTGATCACCGGGAGTATGGAGAGCACGGAACCGGTCATAGAACAATGCCCGCGGTGTGGGCTCCTGTACGGGATAGTACCCATCACTGCGGGCTCTCACCGCCTTGCAAACTGGGTTGTAGGACAGGTGCTTGACAGGGACACCAACGTGGAAGACCTCATTGCAGCGGCGGATGCGATGGGAGTGGACGGCGGGGCATACCGCCGTGCCCTCGCCGATGTTCCCCGGATGACCCGCGAGAATTTCGGGAAGGTGTGCCGCTCCATCTCCCTGATGGCGAGGCAACTTTCCCTTCTCGCGATGCAGAACCTCCGGCAGGCACGCGACATAGTGGCCCGCGAAGAGGTGGAGGAAGCCCTGCGAACAAGCGAGTTGAGATATCGCCAGATGTTCAGCAACAGCCCTTTCCCTTCTCTCGTTTACGATATCGAGACCCTCGAGATCGTCGACGTCAACGACATTGCGCTCAAGAGTTACGGATACAGACGCGAGGAGTTTCTCTCCCTCACTGTCATGGACCTCGTCGCGTCCGAGTGTGTTTCGGAACTCCTCGACATCCTCGCCACTCCCTCCGCGAACCGGTACTCCGCTGCTTCGCGCCACGTGAAGAAGGATGGCACCGTCATTGACGTGGAGGTCACGGGACATCTCCTGGACTTTCCCGGCAAGCAGTACCGTATGATAACCGTCATCGACGTTACGGAGCGCAGACGAACGGAGGGGCGCCTCAACTTCACCCAGGCGGTTGTCGACCGCGTCGTGGACTGTATCTTCTGGCTGGACAGCAATGCCCGCATCATCTATGTGAACGAGTCCGCCTGCCGGACCACGGGATACTCCCGGGACGAACTCCTCTCCATGACCGTTTTCGACATTGATCCCGGCCTGACGAAGGAAGGCTGGGAATGGCACTGGAAAGAGAAGAAGGCCTCAGGGTCCCTGCTCACGGAGTCATACCACCGCGCAAAGGACGGCAGGGTCTATCCTGTTGAGATATCAGGCAGTTACCTTGTGTATGGAAACCAGGAATACAACTGCACGTTCGTCAGGGACATCACGGAGCGCAGGAAGGTGGATCAGCAGCTGTTGCTCACTCAGTTCACGGTGGACAAAGCCGCCGCCATCATCCTCTGGGTGGGCGAGGATGCCCGGATACTGTATGCCAATGACGAAGCCTGCCGCTCCACAGGATACACGCGGGAGGAGATGCTGG
Source organism: Syntrophorhabdus sp. PtaB.Bin047 (assembly GCA_002067235.1). Taxonomy (GTDB): domain Bacteria; phylum Desulfobacterota; class Syntrophorhabdia; order Syntrophorhabdales; family Syntrophorhabdaceae; genus Delta-02. The sequence continues at coordinate 2,001 of MVQP01000120.1, read as the reverse complement.
AGCTTGTGCTTCCCGACATCGACTCCTCCTTCACGCCCCCTGCCTGGAAGGACCATTGGAACGAGGTAAGGCAGCGGGGCACCATAGTCTTCGAGTCTTTCCAGAAGCGCAAGGACGGCTCCCTCTACCCCGTCGAGATAAAGGGGAACTACATGGAATACGGGGGCATAGGGTACATCTGCTCCATTGCCTTTGACATCACCGAGAGAAAGAAGACCGACGAACTCCTTCGTATGACCCGTTTTTCAGTGGACCAATCGGCGATTCCGACATTCTGGCTGAGTATGGACGGCAATGCTCTGCGCGTCAACAAGGCGGCTCTCGATTCCCTCGGGTACACGGAGGACGAGATGCTGGGCATGAACGTCAGGGCCTGGGACGAGGATTTCCCTTACAAGGCCTGGAAAGACCACATCTGCCCGGAACTCAAGGCACGACATTCCATGACGATGGAATCGAGGTACAAGAGAAAGAACGGGAGCAAGTTCCCCGTGGAGCTGAACCTGAATTACATGACGTACGGCGGCAATGAGTATGTCTTCGCCTTCGCCCACGACATCAGCGAGAGAAAGCGGGCCGACGAGGAAAGGGAAAGGCTGCAGGCCCAGCTGCTCCAGTCCCAGAAGATGGAGGCCATCGGCCAGCTCGCCGGCGGCGTCGCGCATGATTTCAACAATATACTCACCGCCGTGATCGGCTACGGGAACCTCCTGGAAATGGAAATGGAGGAGGAAGACCCGTTGCGCGCCTATGTGGAAGAGATACTTGCCTCCTCGGAGAAGGCCGTCAACCTTACCCAGAGTCTCCTTGCCTTCAGCAGGAAACAGAGCATCAGCCTCAAACATCATGAGATCAACGACATCATCTCCGGCGTGGAGAACCTGTTGAAACGGCTCCTCTCGGAAGATATAGACCTCAAGATATCGCTGACGAGCCCGGGTATCACGGTCATGGCGGACATCACGCAGATCCAGCAGGTCCTCATCAACCTCGCCACCAACGCCCGGGACGCCATGCCGTCGGGCGGGATGCTTTCCATCGAAGCCGGGCATGTCCGCCCCGATGACAGCTTCCTCAGATCCCAGCGCCAGGGAGGCTCCCTGTACGCGATGATCTCCGTCTCCGACACAGGCAGCGGCATGGACCAGCAAACCCAGGCACGCATCTTCGATCCTTTCTTCACGACCAAGGAGATGGGGAAAGGCACCGGCCTGGGGCTGTCCATCGTGTACGGCATAGTGAAGCAGCACAACGGCTTTATCTCGGCCTATTCTGAAAAAGATGTCGGGACCACCTTCCACATCTACCTGCCTGCCGTCGAGGAAAGGACCAGCGAGGGCGAAGTGAAACCCTCCGCAGCGAAAAGGGGATATGGGACGATCCTCCTCGCCGAGGACAACCCGGATGTCCGCCGCCTGGCAACAAGCGTTCTGAGGAAGACGGGTTACAGTGTCATCGAAGCCGCCGACGGCCAACAGGCTATCGAGGCGTTCATGGCCAATCGGGATTCGATCGACCTCATCATCATCGACGTGGTCATGCCTCGCAAGAACGGAAGAGAAGTGGTCGATCAGGTCCGGGTGGTGCGGCCCGATGCGAAGGTCCTGTATACGAGCGGATACACAGAGGACATACTCTCAGACAAGGGCATGGATGACACGGGCTTCGCCTTCCTCGCAAAACCCCTCTCCCCTCACGAACTGCTCCGGAAGGTCGAGGACATACTGACCACCACCTAGAGACGCTTCCAGATTCAAGGTTCAAGGAAGAGAAGATCGTTTCAGGTAACAAACCTAAGGAACATTCACTGTGCTTCCAGGGGGTACGGAAGACACAAAAAAGGCCGGAAACCCTCACTGTCATATTCCATGGGACATACGAAGGAGGGTCTCCGGCCTATGTCTTTGCCTGAAACCGGGGACCTTGAACCTTGTATGTTACTCCCAATGGAATATCACAGGCAGTCCATGATAAGAAGAATGAAAGTAAGGTTACCGGCGT
>MVQP01000119.1 GCA_002067235.1 Syntrophorhabdus sp. PtaB.Bin047 | reverse complement strand
TGATGAAGAACAAAGCAACATGGGCGGAGGCCCGTTCATGAAAAAGAAATCAATTGACATTCAACACAGTTGCTGGAACCTTCTTTTGGCTTGGGGTTGATTATTCGCTGTGAGGTGTTATTTTTATGTAACGCTTCGGAAACGGAACCTGTGTTGAAAGTATACCATCAGGAGGCAGTCCGTGATCACAAAGTTGAAGCCCGATGAACTCTACAAGAAGTGCGATCCCGATTTTTTTGTCTTTGGCGGGACCGAGGCCGTCGTAGAATTGCCGATGACGATCGGACAGGAGAAGGCTCTCAATTCCCTGGATTTCGGTCTCAATATGGACAGTGCCGGCTTCAATATCTTTGCCATCGGCGAAAGCGGCACGGGGAAGATGTCCACGGTGATGTACATGCTCAGAGGGAAAGCGGCCAACGAAGAGGCCCCGGCCGACTGGTGCTATGTCCACAACTTCAAGGACCCTGACAGCTCCATAGCACTCTGCTTCGGGCCTGGCAAGGGTGCCGTGTTCCAGAGAGAGCTCGAGGAGATGATCAAGATCCTCAAGGTCGAGATACCGAAGGCCTTTGAATCCAAGGAATACGAAACGCAGAAGAGCAAGATCGTCGACGAATTCCAGCAGAAGCAGCAGGAGTACCTGGCCCGTCTCGACAGTGAGGCAAAGGAGAGGGGCTTTACCGTAAAGCGGGGGCCGACAGGGGTCCTGATCGTTCCCATCAAGGAGAACGGGGAACTGATGTCAAAAGAGGAGTTCGACGCCCTCGACGCCAAGGCAAGGAAGAAGCTCGAAGAAACGGGGCGTTTTTTCCAGGAGAAGCTGAACGACGTGGTCCGCATCCTCAGGGAGGCGGAGAAGATCGTCGGCGAGATGGTGATGCGCCTTGACAGGATGGTCGCCCTCGATATCGTCGGCCCCATGGTCGATGCCATCCGGAAGAAGTACGGGGAGCAGGAAAAGGTGGTTAGGTACCTCGAGGACGTGAAAGAGGACATATTGACCCATCTCGACGATTTCAAGGCCACCGAGGAGGCCCCCTCGCCCTTGCCCTTCCTCAAGCTCCCGAAGGCGGAGACCTCTTTTACCAGGTATGCCGTCAATGTCATCGTCAACAACGGGGAGAGCAAGGGCGCCCCCGTGGTGTACGAGAGCAACCCGACCTACCTTAATCTCTTCGGCAGGATGGAGTACAGGGTGCAGTACGGCATGGCGACGACGGACTTCACGATGATAAAGGCCGGCTCATTGCACAAGGCGAACGGGGGTTATCTCGTTATCGACGCCCTGGAGCTCCTGAGGAATGCCTTTTCCTACGAAGCATTGAAGCGGGCCCTCAAGAACGGAGAGATCCGCATAGAAGATGTCCTGGAGCAATACCGCCTCATCAGCACGGCGGGATTGAAGCCCGAGGCCATCCCCCTCAACGTGAAGGTCGTCCTCACGGGCAACCCCTACCTTTACTATATGCTCCACACCTACGACGAGGACTCCCGGGAGCTTTTCAAAGTGAAGGCCGATTTCGACAGCCGCATGGAAAGGAACCGGGAGAACACCGGCAAGTACGCGCTCTATGTCGCCCAGTGCCAGAAGGATGAGAACCTCCTTCCCTTCGACAGGACGGCGGTGGCGAGGCTTGTGGAGATGGGATCCCGTCTTGCCGACCACCAGGACAAGCTCTCGACGCGCTTCGGCGACATTGCCGACCTTATACGGGAGTCCCATTACTGGGCGAAGAAGGAGGGCGTCGACCAGGTGAGCGCTGCCCACGTCACGAGGGCCGTTAAGGAGAAGATCTGCAGGGTGAACCGCATCGAGGAGAGGCTGCAGGAGATGATGCTCGATGACACTCTCATCGTGAACACGGCAGGGGAGAAGGTGGGGCAGGTGAACGGCCTCGCCGTCCTCGACATCGGCGATTACGCTTTCGGCAAACCGTCCCGTATAACCGCAAAGACATACATGGGCAGGGCGGGTGTCGTCAACCTGGAGCGGGAGACGAAGATGAGCGGCAAGATCCATGAGAAGGCCATCCTCATCATCACGAGCTATCTCGGGGGGAAGTACGCTGTCAACAAGCCGATAAGCCTCTCCGCATCCATCACCTTCGAACAGCTCTACGAGATGGTAGAAGGTGACAGCGCTACCTGCGCCGAGCTCTACGCCCTGCTCTCCTCCATCAGCGGCGTTCCTCTCAAGCAGTCCTTTGCCGTGACAGGCTCCATGGACCAGAACGGGGACGTTCAGCCCATAGGCGGGGTGAACCAGAAGATAGAGGGTTTCTTCCATCTCTGCAAGATGCGCGGCCTCGACGGGTCGCAGGGGGTGATCATCCCGAAACGCAACACGCGGAACCTGGTACTGAGTGACGACGTCATAGAGGCGGTGGAGAAGGGGCTTTTCAACGTCTACGCCATTGACCGCATGGAAGAGGGTCTCGAGCTCCTGACGGGTATGCCGGCAGGTGAACCGGGGCCGGACGGGACCTATCCCGAGGGCACCCTGAACCATCTCGTGGAAAAGCGCCTCACGGAGATCTCGGAAGCGATGGAGAAGAAAAAGGGTAACGGAGAGGAAGTCCGGGAGAAGAAAGACTGATGATCAGTGAGAGGCTACGGCGCTTTGCGCGATGGTCTCGTAGAAGTCTTCCGGGGGTTCTTCGTAGAGTTCCTTTATGACCCTCAGCTTTGCCTCGTGAATAAGCTCGGGGTCGTCAAGCTCTTCATCGGTAACGAAATCGGCCTCTCCGTCCTTGAGTTCGATGGCCTCGAGGGAAACCTCGTACCACTGCGCGACGAAATCATCTATGGCCTCATTCGTTGTTTTTTCGACCATGGTCCTGTCAGGTTCCTGTCCCTTGCTCTTGAGGAGGGCCATCACCTTCTTGACGGTCTCGGTCACGAGCTTGTCCCGCAGGTCCGGGGTTCCCACCTTCTGTTTTTTCATCGCGCAAACCCTCCGAAGAGACGCCCATGGTTCGTTGTGTCCGTAGTCGTGGCTGCTTTCATTCATTCTTACACAAAACACGGCGCGGAGTAAAATAGTTTTTGTGGAAGCAGTCTGGCACAGAGCTTGCAACAATCTCAGGCATGAAAGCTCGAATTGACAGGATGTCAGGAACACAGAAGACCCGTGGGAACACCAACGAATCCATCCGGGAATGCTTTCACCTTCTTGCCAAGAGTTGCGAGAGATACGGCGAGATGGAGAGGTCCGCGGCGCCTGAAGTCGTCATGGATATGGAAAGGCTGCTCATCTGGAAACGGATCATGTTCCTCTTCAACGTCGACCCCGATCGCCGGAATTGATGTCATAATACTGACATCGGACGACCGGCAGGAGGTATCGCCGCCGCACGGTCCTGCACTCTCGAGATGTGCCGGAAGAAGACCGGCCGCCGCTGCATCGTTGCTTTTGCGGGCGTCTTCACGTTACAATAGGCCATGCTCGAGACCATCAGGGACCGTCTCCTGACCCACAGACCGAGGCAGATACCGTCCGACCCTTCTCTGAGGGCCGCCACGGCGCTCCTCCTTTTTGAACGGGACGGAGACATCTTCTGTGTGCTCACGAAACGAACCGACACGGTGCGGCACCACAAGGGAGAGGTTTCGTTCCCGGGGGGCATGTTCGAGGCGACGGACAGGGACCTCGAGCATACGGCCTTCAGGGAGGCCGAGGAAGAGGTCGGTGTTCGGTCCGATGATGTAGAGGTCATCGGCAGGCTCGACGATTCGTGGACATATACCGGGTTCGTCATCTCCCCTTTTGTCGGGGTCATGCCTTATCCGTACGAGTTCTCGACCAACCCAAGGGAGGTGGCCTATCTCATCTTCCTTCCCTACAGCCTCCTTAAGGGGGAGGAGTTCGCGCCGCAACGCCGGTCAGGAGAATGGATCTCCTTCCACTACAACGGCGACAGGATATGGGGCGCCACGTGCAGGACCCTCATGACCTTCAGGGACATCGTGGAAAATGAGAAAGTTTGATCTCCGGGTGCTCCTCATCCTCTCTCTCGGTCACCTCGTGGTCGACATTTATCAGGGGGCGCTTCCCGCCATACTGCCCTTCCTGAAGGAGAAGCTCGACCTGACCTATGCGATGACGGGCATGATACTCATGGCGTCGAACTTCACGTCCTCCATCCTGCAGCCCGTCTTCGGGTATGTCTCGGACAAAAGGGCCATGGCCTACCTTTTGCCCCTGGGGCTACTCGCCGCCGGTGTGGGGTTCTCGGCGCTGCCCTTCTCCCCCTATTTCCTCCTCATACTGGGCCTTGTCGTAATAAGCGGCCTGGGGGTGGCGTCCTATCATCCCGAGGGCTACAAGACGGCCCATTTTTTCACGGGTGACAGGCCGGCGACGGGCATGTCCGTCTTCTCCGTGGGCGGGAACATCGGCTTCTCGCTGGGCCCCATCCTTTCCATGTACATCATTGAACTTTACGGATTCTCCTCGCTGCCCGTCATCGTCGTGCCCTCTCTTTTGTGCGCGGCGGTCATCGTGGCGTACCGCAGGACCATCATGATGCCCGTTGCCGTCCACGGGGAGGCGGCAAAGAGGGAGGCCCCGAAGACATCCTCGGTGGAATACGTCGCGCTGGGCATGGTCATCCTGATCGTCATCATGCGCTCCTGGACCCAGATCGGGCTCATGACGTACATTCCCTTCTACTTTATCGACTATCTTAAAGGAGACCCGCTGTATGCCGGGAAGCTTGTCTTCGTCTTTCTTTTCTGCGGTGCCGTGGGGACGCTGGTCGGGGCCCCCATCGCAGACCGCTTCGGCCACAGGTTCTTCGTGCGCCTTTCCATGTTCCTCTCCATGGTGACCCTGCCCGTCATGTTCGTACCAGCCGTCGAGAAGAGCCTCTTCCTCTTCGTTGTCCTTGGCGTCCAGGGAATGCTCCTCGTCTCGAGCTTTTCCGTCACCATCGTCATGGCCCAGAAGCTCCTTCCCACGAAACTTGGCATCGCGTCGGGACTCATGGTGGGCTTTGCCATCGGCACGGGCGGCGTCGGGGTGACCATCCTCGGCCTCGTCGCGGACAATTACAGTGTGCCCGTCGCGCTCTATTCCATCTCGGTCCTGCCCGTCATAGGGTTCATACTGAGCATGTTCCTGAGGTACGATGACTAGAAAAGACCGCCTTATCAGCATAGTGGGAAGACCCAACGTCGGCAAGTCGACCTTCTTCAACAGGGTCATCGGGTACCGCAAGGCCATCACGGAAGACACCCCGGGAGTGACGAGGGACCGCAACTACGGTTCCTTCGAAATGAGGGGGAGAAACTTTCTCCTCGTTGATACCGGGGGCTTTTCCTCGTCGGAAGAGGACGGGTTCTCAAGACTCATCATGAAGCAGATCGAGGCGTCCCTCCAGGAGTCGGCGGCGGTGATATTCCTTCTCGACGGCAAGGAAGGCGTAATGCCCGCCGACCGCGACATAGCCCGGATGCTGAGGCGCTTGCACAAGCCCGTCTACTACGTCGTCAACAAAATGGACTCGAAGAAGCGCGAGGAGGCGCTCGTCGAGTTCTATGAACTTGGCGCCGATACCCTCTATCCCGTAAGTGCGGCCCATGGTCTCGGCATGGGCGATCTTCTCGACGATATCCTGAAAGGAATGGAAGAAGGAGAGGGAGAGGAGACGCCCGGGGGCGCGGAAGAGTTCCACGTCACCCGGATTGCCCTCGTCGGGAAGCCCAACACGGGGAAATCCTCTCTGGCCAATCGCATCCTTGGCTCGGAGAGGATGATCGTCAGCGACATACCCGGCACCACCCGTGATTCCGTGGATTCCCGGATCGTCCGCGATGGAAGGGAACTCGTCCTCATAGACACGGCGGGTCTGAGGAAGAAGGGGAAGATCTCCGAAAAAGTCGAGGAATACTCCGTGTCGAGCGCCGTAAGGAGCATCGAGCGTGCTGACGTGGTGAACCTCATCGTGGACGCCGCGGAAGGCCCCGGCCACCAGGAAGGGAGCATTGCGCACCTCATCATATCGAGGGGCAAGGGTCTGTGCATCGTCATCAACAAGTGGGACCTCGTGAAGAAGGAATTCACGCAGGAGAAATACCGCGACATGGTCTACGAGAGGATCCCCCACGCCTCCTTCGCCCCCGTGGTCTTCTCGTCGGCGACACGGGGGACCGGGATAGACGGCATCCTCGACATGGACCTCGCCGTCTACGAACAACTGACGACGAGGATCGGCACCGCTCCCCTCAACAAGGCCTTTGCCGATTTCTTCGCCCGCCACGACATCTCCTACCAGAAGGGCAAACAGGTGAAGATATTCTACGCCAGCCAGGCCAAGGCTTCGCCGCCGACCTTCGTCCTTTTCTCCAACCACCCCCGGCTGGTCCCCGACCACTACCGGAAATACCTCGAGAACAGCCTCCGCGAAGAATTCGGCTTCATGGGAGCGCCCATACGGATAGTGCTGAAGAAGAAATGACCGTTTCAGGTTCCACGTTTCAGGCAAAAGCAAAAGACCGTCCTCTCTTCAGGTGCATTTCAGCTCAAAGAGGGACCTAATCCCTTTTTATCCAGTTTTGTACCCGAAACCCGAAACCGTTTTTCCGTCTGACACCACCGATATATGCATTAGATATGATGCAAAGAGTTCTTGACATGGCAATATGCATCATTTATAATGCAATATGCTCTTCGCTATCGGCAAAGAGATCCGGAAGGCACGGAGGGGCCGGAAGCTCTCTCAGGCGGAGCTGGCGAGGGCACTCGGCATGAGCCGTACCACCATCGGTCAGATCGAGAACGGCACCGTGCAGGATATCGGGGTGAGGAAGCTCATGAGGGTCCTCGAATTCCTCGGCCTGGAATTGCGCGTGCGGCCCCTGGGTGCGCCCCCGACACTGGACGAACTCCGTGAAAAGGAGGGCGGCTGATGGCTGATACTCCTTCTCTTGCCGTGTGGGCCGCGGACAACAGGTCAGGGCTTCTGGCGCGGGGGCCGCGCAAGGAATACGTGTTTGCCTATTCACCGGATGCCGGTCCCGATGTTCAGGTATCGCTTACGATGCCGGTCCGCTTGGAAAGCTGGGCGAGCCGTGATCTTCACCCCGTGTTCCAGATGAACCTGCCGGAGGGGGCGCTGCTGGAAGCGATTCGGCGCGCCATTGCCAAGGTGGTGGGGGAGGATGACCTTTCCATCCTCCGCGTCACAGGGGGAAACCAGGTGGGAAGGAACCGGTTCTCGCTTCCAGCCGATGAGTCGCCGCAAGTAGCGGAAACGCAGGAATCCCTCGACGAATTGCTCACCTATCCGGACACGAGGGAGCTCTTCCATGAGCTTGTGGCAAGGTATGCCCTTCGTTCCGGGATATCGGGAGTCCAGCCGAAGGTGCTCCTCGAGGCCTCGCATCGGGGCGCGTTGACGTCGTCCGGCTACATCGTGAAGTCCTGGGGGACCGATTATCCCTGTCTGGCCGCCAATGAGTATTTCTGCATGACCGCCGTGAAGCGCGCGGGGCTGCCGACGCCGGAGTTTTTCCTCTCCGACAACGGCGGGCTCTTCATCATGCGCCGCTTCGATGTCTCTGCCGGGGGTACTCCGATCGGATTCGAAGACATGTGCAGCCTTCAGGCGCTCGGCACGGCTCAAAAGTACTCCGGCAGCTACGAGAGGGTGGCAAAGAGCATCCGAGACTTCGTCTCCGGTGACCGCCTGATGGAGGCCCGGGAGCGGTTCTTTGCCACGCTTGTCCTGTCGGTGATGGTTCGAAATGGCGACGCCCATCTGAAGAACTTCGGAGTTCTCTACGCCAAACCCGGGAGCCCGGTGGAGCTTGCCCCGGTCTACGACGTCGTCACGACGACGACATACATTATTAATGATGTACCCGCCCTCACCCTTGCAGGCACGAAGAAATGGTGGCCCCGCAAAACACTGGAGCGTTTTGCCGTGACCCATCTCTCGCTGCCCGTGAAAAAGATCTCCGACACATTCACCCGCGCCGCCGAAGCGGTCATGGAGACGAGAGCGACGATCCCGGCTTACATATCAGACCACCCCGAGTTCCGCGAGATCGGCGAGCGCGTGATGGGACAGTGGGAGCAGGGCGTCAGGGAACTGACAGGACCGGTCTGGGCGATTTAGGCGATGCCGCAAAAAACCGGGTGGAAAAGCGCTACCCACCCTTGATAATACTTCTTCCGCACCATCCGCCCCCTAATAAACAGACGCGCTTTTCAAAAGAAGGGAACCAAACCCGTTTTCCCGCAGTCTTTTGCCTGAGACCTGAAACCTGCAACTGTTTTTGTAGGGGGGTGAGGGATCAGGGGAGGAAGGGGTAACCCCTGAGCCCTCGTGAGGCTTGATCAGCCTCGGGATTGCTGTTTTATTTGTGATGGCCGGGAAGGATTTCTTAAGTCTCTTGGCTGTCATTCCGGAAGTCCCGGCCATCGTGATCACTATTCTTAAGCAACTTGTGTGCCACGGGAGACCCCCCTTGCGATACCGTCATGATATCTAGGTCTTACGTGGATTCGGAGGGAGACATGATCATATTCCCGCAGGCAAGATATGTCGAAGGCCTTCATGGGCATCGACAATGATGTCGAAAGCGCTGTGCCGACGGACCGGGGCGGCAGGCGCGCCCCCCTCGGGGGTGCGTGCGGGCAACAGGGGAATTTCCTTGATTATTTTCGTGAAAATTATACAATAATAGGTCTATGGACAAGCAGACCATCAAGGTTGTCGCGAAGGAGTTCTACAGGTATCTCGACAACGAGAAGGGAGCTGCCTTCAACACGATGAGGGCGTACCGCGGCGATGTGGAGGATTTCGTGCGGTTCGTTTCTGAGAGTTCCTCCGAGGTTGTGGACCATGAGACGATCCGGGCGTACATAGTACACATATATAAAGACCTCAAGAAATCGTCGCTGGCGCGGAAGGTATCGGCGATCAAGATGTTCTTCAGGTTCATGAAAAAGAAGGGCTATATCGACGAGAACACGGCCCTTATCATCCGCAGCCCCAGGATAGAGAAGCACCTCCCCAAGTTCTACACCATCGACGAGATGTTCCATTTCCTCGATTTCCTGCCCCGGGACGGATGGCTCAACATGCGCAACAGGGCGATCTTCGAGCTTATGTACTCCTCCGGTATGAGGGCGAGCGAGGTCCTCTCCATGGACAAGGAGGACCTCCACCTCGAGGGTATGTGGGCGCGGGTGATGGGCAAAGGCGGCAAGGAAAGGATCCTGCCTTTCGGCGAGAAGGCGAAAGAGGCCCTCGAGGAATATCTCGCCGCGGTGGGGATAATGGATAAGTTTGCGGCGAACAAGGCCCTTTTCATCAATTTCCGCGGCGAGCGCCTCACGTACAGGGGCCTTTTGAGGATAATGAAGAAGCACCAGAT
>MVQP01000118.1 GCA_002067235.1 Syntrophorhabdus sp. PtaB.Bin047 | reverse complement strand
GAGGATGAAATGCGGCATCGGCCTCTGCGGCCGCTGCAACCTGGGCCACAAGTACATCTGCAAGGACGGCCCCGTCTTCTCGCTGAAGCAGTTGAAGGAGTTGCCGAGCGACGAGTAAAAGCGGTCTCAGGTCTCACGTTTCAGGCTTCAAGTCTAAAACTCAAGCAGGCCCCCTTTCGGGGGCCGCTTTTTTTGCGGTGTCGAGGATAACGCAGCCGTAGTGATGAATCTCGAAGCGTCCGGCAGGCATTATATCCTTAGCTTGCTAAACACTTTTCGCGAACAGGACACCTGAATTGTGTTGACGCTCCACCTGTTTCCACAGTCTTTCTTCCTGAAACTTGAGACTTACGACTTGCGACTTGCGACCGTCTCTACTTCCCCAGCAGTTTCAGTTCTTCGGGATTGAAGGATGTTATTCGCCAGTGGCCTTCGGGGGATCTGGCCATGGTAAAACTTATCCTGTCCTTGCCGCGCTGGCGGACCTCCGCGGTGTTGCCGCGGGTCGTAACGGAAAGGGCGAACACGGTGGCCCTGCGGAGGTTGCCGAAGAGCTGTTCGTCGTTGTAGGAGAGAAGCAGGTTCGTTATGGATTCGCCCATCTGGGCCTTGAGCTGGGGCAGGAGCTGGGCTGCAAGGTCTTTCCCCGCGGCGCGCATGTGTTGCTCGAACTTGTTGCTCGGGGGTTCCTTCTTGTCCATCCGCGTGAAGACGTCCTTCGCCATGTTATCGAGGATGCTGTCGGTGTCGAGATACCGGAGAACTTCCCTGGCGTCACGGCTTACTATGGCCTTCTTCAACATATACAGGCTGTAGTATGGTGTTGTGCGGGCATAGAGAAAGGCAAAGACGGCAAGGAGGATGAGGGCGACGCAGATCGAAACGATGACGATCGGACCCTTCCTGCGTACCTGTTCATTCTTGTCCATGAGGTGCCCGGATGCCTATTGTGTTTCTATCGCGACGATGATCCACTGCTCGTTATCGAGTCTCTGCAGGGTCACAGAGGTGTTCTCGGCCGTCTGTGCCGTCGCAGAATTCTGATCGGCCGTGACGGCGATCGGGCACCGGATGACGGACCACCCCTTCACCTTCGCGAAATAGCTTTTCTCGTGGGGGGAGTCTATCTCATAGATGAGGCGTTTTTTTACCACTTCATCGGTCTGGCCCAGGGTGACGCTCCCGGGCAGTGACCTCACGACGCTGTCGAAATCCGCATATTTCTGCGCCGTTTCGGCACTGCTGAAGAGGACGGCCTTCTTGAACTGGATCAGGGCATACCGGGGGGTTTTCTTGAAATACTGGTAGCCGAAGAAAGCGGCGGCGATGATGATGATAATGAAGATCCATCGCGCCGCTCCGCCCCGTTGATTTCCGAGCCGACCTGTCATCGATCTGTCGTCCTCCTCCCGTCCGGACGATTGCTCTTTACAGTCCGAGCTTGTTCCTCAAAAGCTCACCGAGGCTGCCCAACTTCTCGTCGGATCGCTCTTCTTCCTTTACCTTGTCCCTGTATTGTGTGTAGCTGTCAAGCTCTATCTTCTCATCGACCTTGGTCCTGGACAGACTTACCCGCCCGCGGGAGGGGTCGGTGGCGACGACCACCGCCTGCATGGGAGATCCCACGGGAAACATCTTGCTGTGGTTGGTGCCCTTCAAGGTGCCCATCTCAACGTTGGGAATAAAGCCTGTCAATCCGTCCTTGATCCGTACGATGATGCCCGATGAGATGACGCGTTCCACCTTTGTCTCGAGGAGCGTGCCGACCGTGGGCAGATCCACCGCTTCCACCACGATCTTGCGTTCCATCGAGAGGGTGAGCCTTCTCTTTTCGGTGCTGATATCCACGACCCTTGCCTCGACCTGCTGGCCGGGTTCGAGGACTTCCTTGGGGTGGTTGATTCTTCTGCCGGTTCCAAGCTTCGAAATCGGGATGAGCCCGTCTATGCCCGGTTCGAGGTTCACGAAGGCACCGAAGCTCTCGAGCCGGACGACCACTCCCTGGACCGTTGAATCCACGGGGTATTTTTCGGGGACCGACAGGAAGGGATCGGGGAGGACCGCTTTGAGGCTCAAGGTTATCCTGTCTCTTGTCCAGTCGATCTCGAGTATCCTCGTCTTCACCTCGTCGCCTATACTGACGAGGTCTCCCGGTTTCGCTCCCTTGATCCATGAGAGTTCGCTCAAAGGAATGAGACCGTCGATACCACCGATGTCAGCAAAGACGCCGAACCGCTGGATCGACCGCACCTTGCCCACCACATCCATCCCGACGGTGAGGGTTTCCTTGAGCTTTTCCTTCTCCTTTTCCAGTTCCTTCTCCAGCAGGGCGCGGCGGGAAAGAATGATGTTCCGACCCCGCTCCTTGTATTCAAGCACCTTGAAGGGAAATGCCTCGCCGATGTATGTTCCGGCGTCCCTGCTCCCCTTGAGGTCCATCTGCGAGTAAGGGCAGAAGCAGCGCACCTTACCGACGCGGATCTCGTAGCCGCCCTTGAGCTCCGACGCCACCTTTCCCGTGACCGGGATATCGGCGTCGAAGGCGTTCTTGATGCTCTGGAGGGTAATGCTCGGGAAACTGTGGATCAAGGTTGTGAACTTTCTCGCTCCATTTTCAACGGTCACGAAGTAGGCCTCGATCTCGTCCCCATCCTGCACGGTGACTGCGCCTTCCTCGTTAAGAAACTCTTTCTTGTCTATAACGCCCTCGCTTTTGCCGCCGAGGTCGATATAGACGAAGTCGCCGGAGATGCCGGCGACCCGGGTGGTTACCCTCTGTCCCGGTTCGAGTCTCTTGACCGACTGAGTGCTCTGTTCGAAAAGCTGTGCAAAATCTTCTTCGTGTCCGCTTTCTGTTGCGCTCCTTTCTTCAATATTTTCCTGGTTGTTGATCTGTTCGTCTGACATCGTCCGATCTCCTGAAGTTGTTAAAAAATTTTTTGTTCCAGTAATGTACAATTTCTGAACTGTTATGTAAAGCTATAGTTCTCATTAATCGCGGATTTGACAATTCTAAGGCCATGGAATAACATATGAAACATGAAAAACCCATAGACCGTGGAGGGGTGGAAAGGAGGAAGGGGTGAATTCTGTTTCCCTGAGAGTATCCTGTACTTTGGCGTTTGTTATGATGTTCCTGATGTTGTTTGCCGCGACTGCGGTGCCCGTCCTTGGGCAAACCAAGGGCGGACCAGCGCTTACGAGGGAGAAGACCGGGTACGCGCTCGGTGTGAGCATCGGGCGCAACATGAAGAACCTTGGAGTGGACATTGAGCCCGATATGATCGTCCGCGGGATACGGGATACCGTTCGGGGACAGCCTTCCATGTCGGACCAGGAGGTAAAGACGACCCTTGACGAATACGAGAAGGACCTCGTCAAGAGGCTGGGCGAAAAGAACAAACGGGAGGGGGCGGCGTTCCTCAAGGAGAACCAGCAACGCAAGAGCGTTGTGACCCTTGCGAGTGGTCTGCAGTACTTCATTCTCAGGGAAGGCAAGGGTCCCATCCCGAAGATGAGCGACCTTGTCACGATCCATTACAAGGCCAGGCTCATCGACGGAACGGAGTTTGAAAGCTCATACTGGAACAACAGGCCCGCGGAGGTCGCGGTGAACAAGTCGATCAAGGGATGGGCGGAAGCCCTGACTAAAATGCCCGTCGGCTCCATATGGCGTCTTTATATCCCTTCGGAGCTGGCATACGGGGAGGCCGGCGCCGGTACGATGATAGGCCCCAACGCCGTCATCGTATGCGATCTCGAACTTCTGGGCGTGAGATAAAGCGGTAACACGTCACAGGTTGCAGGCCACACGCCAGGGACAAGAAGCGTGGATATCTCTATGACGGCCTCGAGGTCTGACATCAGAGCTGCAGCGTGAAGCGCCGGGGAGAGTCATCATGAAGGCCATGGTAATCGAGAGAGTTTCCGATCTTAGGGTTGACAAACAGCCGCTGAGTCCAGTGGACATCCCCATCCCTTCCCCGGGGGACGGAGAGATACTTGTGAAAGTATCAGCTTGTGGAGTGTGCCACACGGAGCTCGACGAGATCGAGGGAAGGACGCCCCCACCACGTTTCCCTGTCGTACCGGGGCATCAGGTGGTCGGCACGGTGGAACAACGGGGAAAACGTGCCAGCCGCTTTCACAGGGGTGAAAGGGTGGGGATTGCCTGGATATATTCGTCCTGTGGGACGTGCCGGTTCTGCCGCGACGGCGACGAGAATCTCTGCAGTGAGTTCGTGGCCACCGGCAGGGACGCCGACGGTGGGTACGCCGAGTACATGGTGGTTCCCGAGGCTTTCGCGTTCAAGGTGCCCGATACCTTCAGTGACGTCGAGGCCGCCCCGCTCCTGTGTGCCGGGACGATAGGGTACAGGTCGCTTCGCCTGACGGGGATGCGCGATGGCGAGAACATCGGCCTTATCGGTTTCGGCGCCTCGGCGCACCTCGTGATCCAGATGGCCCGTCACCTGTATCCTTCGTCGAAGGTATTCGTCTTTGCCCGTAGCCCCGGGGAGAGGGATTTCGCCCGGGAGCTGGGTGCCTGCTGGGCAGGCGATACCGCCGACAGATCACCGGAGAAGCTGCATCGCGCCATCGACACGACCCCCGTTTGGGGTACCATAGTGCATGCGCTCGGAAACCTGGAGCGGGGAGGGCGCCTCGTCATCAACGCGATACGCAAAGAGGAGATCGACAAGGAGGAACTGCTGGCGCTTTCTTATCCGGAGCATCTCTGGCTCGAAAAGGAGATAAAGAGCGTCGCTAATGTAGCCTCCCGGGACGTCCGGGAGTTCCTTGACCTGGCGGCGTCCATACCCATCCGGCCCGAGGTTGAGACCTTCGCGCTCGACGAGGCGAACAGGGCACTTCTTGAACTCAAGGAAAGGAAGATACGGGGCGCCAAGGTCCTCACTGTTGTCTAAGAAGGTCATCGTTTGTCTCAATATATGAAACCCTCATATCGAGCGCGGCGCGTGTTCAAATCCGGCCTCGGAAAGAGGGAGGTTGACAAAAGTGAAGGGCTTTTGATATCGTTTAATTGTAGGAGGGGAAGCGCCTGATGGCGCGGATATCAGCGTAAGGGGTGCTGCAGGTCACCGGGGGACGCAGACGGAAAACCCCTGAAGGGCCGGCGAAGGATGGACGTCGGCCTGTCGATGGATGTGCAGGAAGAAGGGGAGGGATGGCAATTCCCGGCCGGGACGTGGCGGGGGTTGTACCGTAGGTCTCAGGTCTGCGTCAGACGAAGCATCACATTCAAGAGCCGGTAACGCTTGTGGCAGAGGCCTGCTTCACGGGGGATGACGGGGCGATGGCTCGCGTTCTGATTGTAGACGATGACGAGAATTTCTCCGCGTTGCTGTCCAGCATGGTCAAGCGGGCCGGGCATGATGCGACGGTGGTGGCGACCATAAAAGAAGGCATGAAGGCTCTCAGGGAACCGTGCGAGGTGGTATTTCTCGATATCCACCTTACGGACGGAAACGGCCTTGGGATACTGCAGGATATCAGGGAGACCCCTTCATCCCCGGAGATCATCGTCATGACGGGCTTTGACGATTCAGGAGCGGCCGAACTTGCCCTGAAGAACGGGGTGTGGGATTACATCAGGAAGCCATCATCCATAAAGCAGATGCAGCTCGCACTGCTCAGGGCCCTGCAATACAGGAAGGAGAAGGGGTGCCAGGCGGTTCCGGCGGCGCTGAAAATGGACGGTATCATCGGAAAGAGTCCGCGCGTCGGCGCATGTCTTAACCTTGTTGCAAAGGCGGCCCAGGGAGAGGCGAACGTCCTCATCACCGGTGAAACAGGCACGGGCAAAGAGCTCTTTGCGCTATCCATCCACAACAACAGTTCCCGGCATAGCAAGAGCTTTGTTGTCGTGGATTGCGCGTCGCTTCCTCAGAACCTCGTGGAAAGCACCCTCTTCGGTCATAAGAAGGGTTCATTCACAGGAGCGGACAGGGCGCGGGACGGCCTCATAAAACAGGCCGATGGGGGCACCCTTTTCCTTGATGAGATAGGAGAACTTCCGCTTTCCATCCAGAAGAGCTTTCTCAGGGTCCTGCAGATGCGGAGCTTTCGCCCCATAGGTTCCGATACGGAGATCACGAGCGACTTCAGACTCATCTCGGCCACGAACAGGAACCTGGACCAGATGGTCGAGGAGGGGCAGTTCCGGGAGGATCTTCTTTTCCGGATACGCACATTACGGATCGACCTGCCGCCCCTGCGCGAGCACCCGGAGGATATAAGGGAACTGCTCGTGCATTATGTCGCCCGCCTGTGCGAGCAGTACGGGGTGGGCAACAAGGGTTTTTCGCCGGAATTCCTTGCTGCCCTCAAGGCGCATGACTGGCCGGGCAACGTCAGGGAGTTCATCAGCACACTGGAGAGGGCGATCTCTGAGGCGTTTCATCAGCCCACGTTGTACCCGAAGCATCTGCCTGCGGACATACGGATCAAGCTCAAGAGGTCCGAGCTCGACATGGGCACCGCCTCCGAACTCTATCGCGAAACGGCCGAATCCATTCCGGCCCTCAAGACATACCGTGACGAAGCGATCGCTGCCGCGGAAAGAGAGTATCTCGAACGGGTGATCAAGACCTCCCAGGGAAAACTCAGGGAGATATGCCGGCTCTCGGGATTGTCGCGCCCCCGCCTGTACGCACTTCTCAAGAAGTACAACCTCACAAGACAGACGGTTCCATCGTAAGGAAGAGACTGTTTCAGGTTTCACGTTTCAGGTTCCAAGCCAAAGACATGAACTGGAACATCTGCACGGGTCTGTGTCTTTAGCCTGAAACCTGGAACCTGGAACCTGGAACCGTCTTCTTGTCTCTACCTGAAACCTGAACCCTTGAACTTCTCAGTAAGTGTCTTGCACGGCGAGACACTGTCTCATTCAGCAAAACAGTGTGTTGTCCTGCAAGACCGAATCTCACCGGCACCGAGCCGGCGGTTTGCGCGTTACTTACCGAAATATAAGGCGAACACGCGATCCTTCCTCCGCTGTGACGCCGTGGCATGCTTCTTGATATACCTATAGGGGGATTGTCGGGTATAGTGACGACCTGCCAGGGAGTGAACATGCGGGAAGGCAGATACGTTGACTCCCTGAATGTGTGTGTTGGAGTGAAGGGGGCTACCGGCTAACGGTCTTGACTCCTGGGCAAAACCGGAAAGCAACGATCTCAAGTGAATCGTGGGGAGACTCCGGTCCCTTCTGACCGGGTGTTTCCGGACGGTTCTGAATCCGGGTCGAATCCGGAGGCCAGAAACCGGAGTCTTGACGGACATCGTGAAAACCATAAGGGGGCCTTTCTGAATCCAGGAATGTGTTTTACCTCAGCATGCCTGCCACGGGCATGCAACGTATCCGAATCGCCGACAGTACACCTCGTTCGTGTGCTCGAGCGGCCGACGGCTGCAGTGAGCTCCTTCCAGTTTCCAGCGTTGATTAGAGCATCAAGAGACCGCACATGGCTGCGGGACGGAGGCTATCCCAGGTGACTGACAAGATGGTGAGTTTTTCGGGGGGCGCGGGGTTTATGGGCAGATTGGGTCCGCTGTTCCAGGTAGAGGAGGGCAAAAGGGAAAGACACATCCCGGTGATCGATTGCCCCGAC
This sequence comes from Syntrophorhabdus sp. PtaB.Bin047, assembly GCA_002067235.1. Lineage (GTDB taxonomy): Bacteria > Desulfobacterota > Syntrophorhabdia > Syntrophorhabdales > Syntrophorhabdaceae > Delta-02. The sequence goes on along the minus strand of MVQP01000118.1, from coordinate 1,762 downwards.
ACGGTGGCCGTCGGCAAGCCATTCGTCATCAGTGTGACGATCGGCAAGGAGGTCAATCATCCGAACACGACCGATCATCACATCAAGTGGGTCCAGGTTTTCTTCAGACCCGAGAACGACAGGTTCTCCTACCAGATCGCACACTGCGATTTCGCGGCCCATGGTGATTCCGCGGCGGGTTCGGGCAAGGGCCCTGTCGTGACCGACCACAGGGTCAGCGTGGTCGTGTCGGTGACGGGTAGGGGAAGGGTCTACGCCCTTAGCCTCTGTAATATACACGGCCTGTGGGAAAGCGGCAAGGACCTGCAGGTGCTCTAGCAGACGGTTCAAAGTTCCAGGTTCCAGGTTTCAGGGGGAACGGGGGAGCATAGTTTCAGGTTTCGGGTGACGGGAACTGACAGGGGAGCATGAACGACCTTTGATTGTGGGGGGAGGGCGGCATTCATCCCGTAGGTCCCGTCGCCTGAGCCTGGAACCCGGAGCACGAGATCTGCAACCGCAATCTTATCGTCTTTTCTCTACAAAAACCCGGTGAGATGATATACAATGAAGCGTTTGTTGTTGCGGACGCAGGGCAGGTTGCTGTTCTTTTCCTGAAACCTGAAACAAAAAAATGCCGAAGACGGGACTTGAACCCACACAGGCAAATTGCCTACTAGACCCTGAATCTAGCGCGTCTGCCAATTCCGCCACTTCGGCACGCTATAAAGTTATATGTATGTGAGAGATAAGTCAAGAGGTGAGGATGAAAATTTTTGGATCTTTCGATACTGATGACAGGTTTCCCAATCCCGTGCTTACGATTGGAAACTACGACGGAGTCCACGTCGGCCACAGGCGCATCATAAGGAAGGTGGTGGAAAAGGCCGCCGAGATATCGGGCACGCCCATGCTGATGACCTTCTTCCCCCATCCCCACAGTGTTCTCAAGCCCGATTCCTATATCCGGCTCATAACGCCGCCCTCAGTAAAGGAGCGGCTCATCGCGGCGACCGGTATCGAGGTGATGTTCCAGATCCCTTTCGACGACCACCTTCGGTCCATAGCTCCCGAGAGCTTTGTCGATGATATCCTCGTGGGGAAGATAGGTGTCGCCGGTGTCATCGTGGGTTATGATTTCCACTTCGGAAAGGGCGGCGCAGGGGACGTCGGGACGCTCCGCGAGTTTGCCCGCAAGAGGGGTTTCTACTTCGATGTTGTCGAGGCCATCACCCTCGACAGCGAGAAGATCGGGAGCAACCGGATACGCAGGCTCATCATGGAAGGGGATGTGAAGAAGGCCAACGAGCTTCTTGACCGGCCTCACATGATCGAGGGGATCGTCGTCCACGGCGTGAATCGCGGAAAGAACATGGGTTTCCCGACGATCAATTTCGAGACCGTCTTCGAACTCATCCCCCATAACGGTGTGTATATAACAGAGGTCGAGTTCGACGGAAAGAAATGGCCGTCAGTGACGAACATCGGCTTCAACCCAACCTTCGACGGAAACAAGCTGCTCGTGGAAACCCACATCCTGGGCTACACTGGCGACCTCTACGGCCGCGACATTGTCATCTACTTCCACGACCGCATCAGGCAAGAAAAGAAGTTCAGGGACATGACCGAACTGAAGACCCAGATAGCGGCCGACGTCGAGACGGCGAAGCGGTACTTCAGTGACGGTTCCAGGGGGTAAAGACCGTTCCAGCAACTGTGTTGAATGTCAATTGATTTCTTTTTCATGAACGGGCCTCCGCCCATGTTGCTTTGTTCTTCATCA
>MVQP01000117.1 GCA_002067235.1 Syntrophorhabdus sp. PtaB.Bin047 | reverse complement strand
CCTTGTATGTTACTCCCAATGGAATATCACAGGCAGTCCATGATAAGAAGAATGAAAGTAAGGTTACCGGCGTGGCAGGCCGTTTAAACCAGGGGATCCTATCCCGTGTTCCAGCTCGGGTCGCCACGCCATCTCCGTACAAGCCCGGACAGTTGCCAGGGACTCACAGGAGATCCCGCATTGCACAAGGTCGGGACAAGGGAAAAGGGGGCCATATCATGGACGACGTTTTCATTGGCATCGACGTATCGAAGGAGTATTGCGACGTGGCGGTCATTCCGGACGGGACGCGGAAGAGGTTCACCAATGACGAGGAAGGCCAGGAGGCTGTCGCTGCCTTCATGCTTCCCCTTAAGCCCGGCCGGATCGTCATTGAGGCGACGGGGGGGTACGAGATGGGAGTGGTGCGGGTCCTCGCAGACAACCTGCTCCCGATCGTAGCCGTCAACCCCCGGCAGGTGAGGGATTTTGCAAAGGCAACGGGCAGGCTCGCAAAGACCGACACCATTGACGCGGATGTCCTCGCGCAGTTCGCGAAGGCCATTCAGCCTGACATACGGCCCCTCCCCGAGAAAGAGGCCCAGGTGTTCCGTGCGCTCGTAGCCCGCAGGCGGCAGCTCGTCCAGATGCTGACGATGGAGAAGAGCCGCCTCGAGAAATCACCCCCTGCCGGAAGCAAGGACATCAGGAACCACATATACTATCTCACCGAGGCCCTGAAGAAGATCGACAGGGACATCTCGCGGACCATCAGGAAGAGCCCCCTCTGGAAGGAAAAGGAAACGATCCTGACAAGCACGCCCGGCATCGGCCCCGTCATCTCCTGTACCCTTATCGCAGCCCTTCCCGAACTGGGGATGCTGAACCGGAAAGAAATTGCGGCACTCGTCGGGGTTGCCCCCTTCAACCGGGACAGTGGAAAGCACAGGGGTAAAAGGACCATCTGGGGAGGCAGGTCGCATGTCAGGGCCGTACTGTACATGGGAACCCTCAGTGCGATCAGGTTCAATCCTGTCATCAGGGCTTTCTACAAAAGGCTCGTCGATGCCGGAAAGGTCAAGAAACTTGCCGTCACCGCCTGCATGAGGAAACTCCTGACCATCCTCAATACCATGATGAAGAACAAAGCAACATGGGCGGAGGCCCGTTCATGAAAAAGAAATCAATTGACATTCAACACAGTTGCTGGAACCGCCTTTCTTCCCTTGGCCTACTTCTTCCGGGAGCCCGTTCAGGGCAGATCGATACGGTCGATCAGGCATCCCCCGTCCTCGCAGGATACCAGCAGGGATGCTTTCGTGTTGGGCTTCAGGACCTTGTCCACCAGCCTGTCCATGCTGTTGATCTGGTCCACCAGGCTCTTTTCCTCGTCGGGGCCCGGATAGACGGCCTTCCCCTTTCTTGTGATCTCCGTGTAAAGATGAAGCCTTGATGTCAGCGTAGCTCCTGAATCAACGGCCAGGTAAACCCTTTTGCAGTACCTCTTGTCACCCGGGTCCGTGGAACAGCGGACCATCTGCAACCTCGCAACAGTGCCCTGGTACAGGCCCGCTTTTGCGATCTCCCTGTGTTTACCAGTCGCCTCTGTCTGATCGACAACCCCGCCCGCCGACAAGAGGACCATCGCCGCGAATACGGCAAATGCCTTTCCCAGCATTGTCATCTCCTTTGTATCATTATACCTGCCGCCTCGCCCCGAAAAGGGGAAACGGACATAGTGTACATTCTCACATGGTTTTCCCCCCTAAGCAAGTGTCGTCTCCGGAGACACTGTGCGTTGCGTTTCCATGCCAGCGCGGGCCGCGGGGAGCAAACCACCGCGAGATAAATTTTGAGGTTAACTCCTGGCCGTAAAGTGCGATAACAGTCTCAGTTACCAACACCCTTCGATCGGGAGAAGATTATATCATGATAGACCCGGCAGTACTGGAACACATTCGGAGCGAAGGATCGAAACTGATCAAGGTGATCGAACAGCACAGGAGGCAATTACCTTCCCGGTACTGCCTTGTGGTGCCCGACCTGATACGGATCGTCACGAGCCAGAGCTACATCGATGACATAGAGACGGAAGAAAGAACCAAACTCCAGGAGAACCCGGAAGCCCAAAGGCTCAGGCTGGTAAAGTGATACCCATGCCAGATGGCCCTGAGCACAGGATCTGAGAATGTGAGGAGCTCCAGAGTTCCCCGCACGTCGCCGACGCGACCATATCCCGAACCACAGAGTGATCTACTCGTGCTCCCCTTGACATCAGTTCCCCATGCGCATATATTCGGCTTATCGGATGGGCCACCCTTGCGGGGCGGCATCAAAGGTTGTAGTAGAGCATGATGCGCGTGGTGTTTTGTTGTGTACCGACAACCGGGCCGCGGGAAGGAGGTACCACATGGAGTTGACGCAAAGAGTCCAGGAGGAGATCGATAATCTGAAACCCAGGCTGCAGGAACTGGGCGAGGGAGAGGTCGAGGTAATTTCCGTCGACGAAAAGACAGGCACGGTCACGCTAAGGATCTTTGGCGGACGACTTCACTGATGCGGGCACAACGCCCTCAGTCTGTGGGCTGACAAGCTGTTGAGGGAGGCAATCCCGGAAGTTCGCGAGGTAAACACTGTCGACTACGCCGATGAGACCCGTTCGAAGCTCATCCGGAGCTCAGCAGGGTGTTCTTGATCGGCCGGGGGGCTCTTGCCCCCCGTATGAACGGAAGAGTTGTGCCGTAACCATCGTCCCCTTTTGACCGCATATCTTCCCTATTTCCCATTTACAGGGTGGTTGACTTGTGGTAACAGTTTGATGCCCCGAGAGGCAAGGCAAGGATTCTCTGCCAGGGTGCGGCAGGTTCCCCGTGTTGCCTGAGGCGCGTTCATGGTGTCCCGGCCGGCATAGACAACAAAGGTTGGAAGGAGTTCACGCTGTATTCTACGTCCGAAGAGAATCAGGAAGACCACGAGGGGTCCCGGGCCGTATCTGCCGCATCGATGGACCCCGGACAGACTCTGGAGCGGAAGCAACCCGCCGCCCTGATAATCGTTCTCGCCAGCATAATGGCTATCGGTCCGTTTTCGACGGATATGTATCTTCCGGCCTTTCTCGCCATTGCCAGGGGTCTCGCGACGGATATCGCTCACGTGGGGCTTTCGCTCACGAGCTATTTCATCGGTGTTTCCGTCGGCCAGATGATCTACGGCCCCTTATTGGACCGGTTTGGGAGAAAGAGACCGCTCATGCTCGGATTGCTTGCCTATACCGCCGCGTCTCTTGGTTGTGCCTTCTCGCCGACCATACATGTCCTCGTGATGATGCGCTTTCTCGCCGGTTTCGGTGCCTGCGTCGGGATTGTGGGCAGCCGGGCGGTCGTGCGCGACCTCTTTTCGGGGACGGAGATGGCCCGGATGCTGTCCTTGCTGATGATGGTCTTCGGCATTGCCCCGATCATTGCCCCCACCATAGGGAGTTTCGTGGTATCCGCATCCGGCTGGCAATATATCTTCGTGGTCCTCGCGGCTATCGGGCTCCTCGTATTTCTCGCCATGGGCAGGTTCCTCCATGAGACCAAGGGCCACGATGCTTCCATCTCCTTGCACCCAAGAGATGTGGTGCTGGAGTATGTTGACGTCTTCAGGAACAAGGTATTCCTCACGTACGGACTGGTGACCGCCGCCGCAACGGCGGGGTTCTTCGCCTACATCGCTGGATCGGCCTTTGTCTACATGGGCCTGCTCGGGTTCACGGAAACGGAATTTGGCTTCATATACGGAGGGAACGTGATCGGCCTCGTGCTGTCAAATCAGGTTAACAGGATCCTGCTCAGAAAACACGATATAGTAAAGTTGTTGCGGACGGTGACGGCGCTCCAGTTTCTTCTCATAGCACTTCTGCTCACGGGAAGTCTAACGGGGTTCGCCGGAAAGGCGGCTATCCTGTGCCTTATCTTCTGCTATCTCTTCGGTTTCGGATGTATCACGTCCAATGCCATCGCGCTGGCGCTGGAACCCTTCACGAAGAACGCGGGCACCGCCTCGGCGCTCATCGGGAGCTTGCAGATGGTGGCGGGCGCCCTGTCATCCGGGCTATTGAGCTGTCTGCACAATGGAACGATGATACCCATGATATCGATGATGACGGGCTGCACCTGCATCGGCCTTCTGCTGATCTTCGGCCCTGGTCCGGTCACGAACAGGGCCCAGCGCGACCTCTGACCACCGGGAAGGTCACCGATCACACCCTGAACTCGCTGACCGATCGCTCCAGCTTGACGGAGAGCTGGCTCAACTCCAGGGCTGCCTGGATCACCTGTTCAGCTGTGCCTGACGATTCCTTTGTCACCACCGCCACCTGTTCGATATCCTTCGCGATCTCGTTGGTGGTGGAATTCATTTCTTCGATGGCGGCAGCTATCTGCTGCAGCATGGATTGGAGGTTTGAGGCGCTTCTGACGATCTCGTTCAACGAGGCGCCTGCCTCATTTGAAAGCTCGACACCCGTTGTCACCTTTTCGGTGACCTCGCCCATTGAATTCACCGCCCTGTCGACACCCGTTCTTATAGAAGTCACCATGCCGCCTATTTCCTGCGTGGACTTGCTGGTCCTCTCGGCCAATTTCTTGACCTCGTCGGCAACCACTGCGAACCCCCTGCCGGCCTCACCCGCCCTTGCCGCCTCTATGGCAGCGTTCAGGGCAAGCAGGTTGGTCTGGTCCGCTATCTCGTTGATCACGTTTATGATCTTTCCGATCTCCTCCGACTGGTCTCCAAGATCCTTCACAAATTCCGACGACTTCCGGACCGTTTCCTCGATCTCTCTGACCTCATGCACGGACTTGTTCACGATGACGCTTCCCTTTTCTGCCGTGGAGAGCATCTCTTTCGCGGAATCGGATATGTCGCTTGTATTCCTGGCTATGTCAAGAGAGGCCTGGGACATTTCCTCGGAGGCTGTCGATACCTGGATGGTCCTCTCCACCTGCGCGGCTCCTCCCCTCGCCAGCTGCTCGGCACCGGCGCTCAGTTGATGACTGGCTGAAGCAACGCTGGCGGCAGACAGTTTGACCTCGGAGATGAGTCTCTGCCATTTCTCGACGAGCACCTTGAATGCCTGCATCTCGTCGCCGAATTCATCCCTCCTGTTCAATTCGATGTCACTCGTCAGATCACCATCGGCGAGCGTTCGTGCCACGTCAATATTCTTCTGAATGGGTACGGTGATGCTTCGGGTAAGAACCACGCTCACCAGGGCGCTGGCCAGAATGGCAACGATGCCGAATACCAGCAATGTGAGGCGCATGGTCTTGTTTCCCGTCAGGATGTCCTTGTACTTGGCATGAACACCGTTCTCCTGGTATTTGACAAGCTCCGTGATGGCTTCGATGGTCTTCTTGTTGGCCGGCGTCATTACGTTCCTGAAAATATTTGCCGCCTCCTCGAAGTTGCCCGCCTCCACGGCCTTCATCATGGCCATGCTGCCTTCCTTTCCACCGGCTATGGTTGTCTTGAACTTGTTTATCAGATCCTTACCCGCCTGGTCCGTTTCCATCTTCTCCAGGGATTCCAGCGCAGCCGAATAGATCTTTCGCTTCTCCGCAACGACCTGGAAGTGGGACTTATCCTTCGTGTACACGGCCGAACCCAACTCCATGATGATGAACTGGAGATTGATGAGGACCGTGTTGGCCAGCGTTGTCTTCGTAAAATTGAGGTTGGTTATCTCGTCTGCCCTGCGGTCTGTCTGGGCCATATTTCTGAAGGCAAGGACACAGAGGATGATCAAGATGACGATCAACAACGCGTATCCCCCCAACAGCCGTTTTCCTATCCGAATGTTCTGTAGCTTCATCGTTGCCTCCTTTGGCGATGTTGCTCAAACCAGAGTTGCAGTCTCCCGGAGGAGGTGCCGTATCACGCCAAACCTTCCCATATCTTACCATGATACACCAACAGCACTAACCTACAGTATCGCCTATCGTGCCCGAATCTTAAATCCAACAGGATCTCATGAACCCTGACCTGCCTCCACGGAGGCCGCTTCCCGCCCCCACCCAGCAGGAGAGAAGCGCCCTGCAAGTCTCCCTCATCCTGCGCCCCTTCAGGGCTGCACCAGCTTCCGATAACCAACGTTTGGCATCGTCTCCATGAATATAGTAGACTATTTGCCCCCGATACACCAGGGGGTTGCCGTTTATGAATCGGCTATTTGTTGGGAGTTGAAATGAAAAGAAACAAGAGAAATGTACTGAGCTTCGTTATCCTGTCTTTGGTGCTGGCATTGTTGCTGTCCCTTCCTGCCTGCGTGACAAGATCGGATATACACGTGGGAAAAACGCAGCAGGCCTCGGATCACTTTGATGGTACCCGGTATTTCAACCCCGGTGCTCCCCAGGCCCTGTATTCTGTGTCGGGTCAGGCGACAAAACGCGGCGCTACATGGTGGGTTTGGAAGTGGATCTTTCGTACCGGTTGGCCGGAGTGGCCGGAACAGACAGAGTTTTCTCCCGGACCGCCGCCTGTCACCCGCGCGCCTGAAGGCTCGATCCGTGTGACACCCGTCGGTCACGCCACGTTTCTCATACAAATGGACGGACTCAATATTCTCACCGACCCCATATGGTCGGAACGCTGCAGTCCGGTATCATGGGTGGGCCCCGAACGGTACAGCAAACCCGGCATCCGTTTTGACGACCTTCCCCCTGTCGATGTCGTGCTGGTGTCCCACAATCACTACGACCATTTCGATATTCCCACCTTGAAGGGTCTTGCAAAAAAAGGAACGCCACGCGCTGTGGTGCCCCTCGGCAATTCCCGTCTTATGCGGAGCACGAGAATCCCCGCGGTGGATGAGCTTGACTGGTGGCAATCAGTCCGTCTGTCTTCAGAGGTGACGGTAACCCTGGTCCCCGCACAGCACTTCTCGGGACGCACCCTCTGGGACAGGGACAGGACCCTCTGGGGAGGTTTTGTTATCTCCGGTCCGTCAGGGAACGTTTATTACTCCGGAGACACGGGGTACGGCCCCCACTTCCATGAGATTGCACGTCGCTTTTCGCCGATCAGGGTGGCACTCCTTCCGATAGCTCCATTCCGCCCGCAAACCGACGACACGACTCCGAGACATCGCTCCGTTGTCCACATGGGACCGGCCGAAGCAGTTCAGGCGCACATCGATCTGGGAGAGCCGCGCAGCATCGCCGCCCATTTCCAGGTGTTCCGGCTTGGAGTCGAGGGATTCGCTGACGCCCCGGATGTACTGGCCGCTTCATTGAAGGAGCACGGTCTGCCAGCTGACGCTTTCATCTTACCCGTTTTCGGTCGGGTCATTGAGATACCTATCGTGCTGGATGCGTCCCTATCGCCACCCGCCGGGGTCTACTATCCTATCGGCCAGATTCAGGGTTTCGTCGGAGGCGCTCCTTCGTTAAGTCATGAGGCATTGTTCCCGGGCCAGAGATTGCTCTGACATGAAAGACGTCACCACGGTGCTCGTGATTCTTCTCTTGCTCGCAGCGGTGCATGTCTGCGCCGGGAACCTTTCGGAGGCGGCCAGGATCCAATATTTAATAGCCTCCGTCGAAGCGCTGGAAGGGGCCAAGTTCATCAGGAACGGAAGTGAACACGATGCCCGGGCAGCTGCCGACCACCTGCGCCTGAAACTGAAGGTGGCGGGCAACAAGGTAAAGACGGCGGAGGACTTCATCAAATATTGCGCCTCCAGGTCCTCCATGACAGGCGAGCCCTACCTGATAAGGTTTGCGGATGGTACCACCGTAAGATCGGAAGTGTTCTTCAGGAACAGGCTGAGAACATTTGCCGGAGACAAACCGCAAACGTAGATACGCTCGTCATCGGCGCAGCGTCTTGATCGACGGCTTTACCGTCCTGGCCTCAAACGTTTTTTGAACATTGGCACGATCGAGGAACCGGCACAGCGCTGCCTTGGACCGTTCATTCACGCCTTTTTTGGTGTAGTAGCTCATGAAGAGCTCTTCCTTCGCCCTTGTAACGGCCACGTACAAAAGCCGTTTCTCCTCCTCGATGTCCCCACCGTCGCCCTCATCGAATGACCTGCTCGAAGGGAAAACGCCGTCCACGAGGCCGATAAGAAAGACCCTGCCCCATTCGAGGCCCTTTGCCGAATGCACCGTCGAGAGGGTGAGGTATTCGACGTCATCGTCATTCGTATCCTTGTCGGGGTCAACGGACACATCGGCAAGAAAATCCTTCAAATTCGTATACCTTCGGGCCATCTGCCCCAACATGGCCAACTCCCTGACCTTGAGGGGGTCTTTCTTGTATTTGCTTTCCATTATGGGGCCGTAGTGTTCCATGACGGCGTCCACCTGCCGCGACGGCGTCATGGATGGGGTGAGGAGCGTTTGAAGAAGCTTTTTGAACGAGGCGAAAATGTCCGAGTTTTTCTGGCCCGTGCATAGCGGAGTGAAAACACTTTCGATGATGTCCTTCGGATCGGTGTAGTGGGTGATCATTTCGAGGAGCCTTTCCACGGTCCTCACGCCGATACCCGGCAAAAGGAGCAGGACACGGTGCCAGGCCAGCTCGTCCGCGGGGTTCGCGATCAACCGGAGGTACGAGACGACATCCCGCACGTTGGCCATTTCATAGAACTTGCGGCCGCCGAAGAGCTTGAAGCGTATGCCCTGCCTTACCAATTCCGACTGGAGGGGCATCGAGGTGAATGCCGTTCTGAACAGCACGGCGATATCTCTCAAAGCGATGCCCTTCGCCCTGAGGTTTTGCACTTTGCGACCCACCCAGGCCGCCTCCTCGTAGATATCGGCAAATCGCAGCACCACGGGCTTTTCCCCGATCCAGCCGTTTGCCGCGACGAGGCGCTTCTCAAATTTGCGTGTCATGGTGTTGAGTACGGCGTTACCCACATCCAGAATAGACTGGGTGCTCCGGTAATTCTGCTCGAGCATGATCACCCTGCAGCCTTCAAACTCTCCGGGAAATCGCAGAATGTTGGTGTGGTTGGCCCCCCGGAACCCGTAGATGCTCTGCGCGTCGTCACCCACAACCATCACGTTGTTGTGTCTTTGAGCGAGAAGACGGACGATGTCCGCCTGGACACCGTTCGTGTCCTGGAATTCATCGACCATGATATACCGGTATCGCGATGAGAGCCTCTCCCTGACCTCGTCTATCCCCAGAATAACCCTGAGATAGACCAGCAGGTCATCATAATCGACACAGTTGTTCCTGAGCTTATACTCGGCATACTCCTTCTGAACATGCCTGATCTCGCCCAGCCGGTCCTCGTAATCACCATATTTCTTCAGCACCGCGTCTTCGACGTCCATTCCCTTATTGACACAGAGGCTGAAGACATTTTTCAATTCATTCTTTTTGGGAAACTCCTTGTCGCGATCATAGCCCATTTTGTTGCAGCAACGCCGGATCGCCTCCTCCGCGTCACCTTCGTCATATATGGTGAAGGAGTTCGACAGACCAAGATTTCTGCTATGG
>MVQP01000116.1 GCA_002067235.1 Syntrophorhabdus sp. PtaB.Bin047 | reverse complement strand
AATCGTCCATTCGACGGAATCGGCATACCGTTCCGGTACCGTCCTCGCCTCAAGCTCCAGGGTAAGCTTGTTGGAATGCTCGCTCAAGAGGTACTCGTCACTGAAGACGTACCTGCTGCTGTCTTCGGGGCTGACGATCATGAGCTCCACAGATCTCATGTCCCTGCATTCCTCGGGCTCCTCCCTGACCTTGAGATAGAGCGTCATCGTGGAACCGGGGCGACAACCGGGAGATGGCCCCATCGGTCTGCCGATATCCTTGCGCAATGTTATCTCGCTTCCTCTGAGCAATTGTTCGAACTCCGACCTGCTCAGCGTCCACGTGGCATCAAAACATCCCATCCCCAGGTTCGTCTTGCCGTCATCACCCAGAAAGGTGACCCTGGGCGCGTTGGCCGTGACCTTGATCTGACCGCCTTCAGCGGTGGCGGCACTCACCACGTCGGCATAGAATTGCGGGTAACGTTCTCCCTTCGAGATCTCGTAGCGAAGGAAGTGGGCCCAGCCGGTGCAGGATGATGACGAATATGAGCTCCTGCGCACACACTTCTTTCCCATCACGCCCGACACATCGATCTTCGTTGACAGGGACTGGATCTCATACTCCTTTTCCCTGTCGAATTGCCCCTTTACCGGATCGTAGGTATGCGTGACGACCAGATTACCCACGAATCTCTCCTTGATCGTGTAGAGAAGGTCCGTCTTCACTTCACGGGAGAAGAGCTCTTTCTCTCCGCCATTGACAACGATGTATCCTTCCAGGGGAAAGGCCTCGGGGATCTGAGGTTTCTCCCTGCCTCCCTGGAGACTGCCCATCATACCCTTCACCTGTCTGAACTGCCTGTTGATGATCTCGCGACGGCGTTCCATTTCTTTTTCCGGCGTTGCGGCCGGCTGGATGGGCAGACCCTGCATCCCGGTGGTCCCGCCGGCTCTCTGCGTGGCGTCATCCACGGTCTGCATGGCATCCCGATACGCCTCCATCAGCTTGTTCATGTCCGTTGTTCCCTGCAGCTCCTGCTCGATCCGCCGCGCCTTTTGCTCGAGGTCACCCGGAGACTGGGCGGACGCCGCAAAGCAAATCATGGAAAGGACTATCGCCCCTATCATGCCCGTACATAATGTTCTCTGTCGTCTGTTGGTCATCGTTCACCCCTGTGCGACGGAAAGCGCTTAGGGAGACAGGCGCCGGACCTCTTCGATCGCCACGGCTTGTGCCACTTCTTCGCGGCGCCCACCCGCCAATGTGCCGGCAATTTCCGGTTCTCAATATCATATCGTTACCGTGTAAAAGAATGCAATACAGTATTGACAGGCCGCTGCACATTACTCGCAAGGTCCATGTGAAGGAGGACCCATGAGAAAGGCAAACCCTCATCCTCCTTGCGTTCTTCGCCTGCTCCCATTTCCCTTCGCCGCTGTCCCGGTCATCGGCCAGACGTCTTTATCGTGGGTTGACAACAGAGATAGGACGGGCCATGCTCTGGCTTCTCCGGGGACATTCCCGCGGATCTCGTCCGTATGGTCATGTCATCGGACAACCTGAACGCCTGGGCCGCAACCTCCGCCGTGGACGGTGCATGAATGGAGGGAGATCACTGGAGGCCCCGTCTGCCAGCCTGTCTTAATGCGAAGATGTTGACCCTCCGAATCCCCAAAGCGGGGTTGAGCGCTGCTATAATTAGAGATAGATGGTAACGGCGCAAGGAGGTGAAGGATGCTGAGACCAAAGAGGATCCTGGTACCGACTGATTTTTCGGAGCATTCAGACAGGGCTTTGGCGCAGGGATTGGACATAGCGAAGCAATACGGGGCAAAGCTCATTCTCCTCCATGTTCTTCCCGAGGACATTTACCGCAGCGGTCTGGAGGTGATCTTCCTTGAAGAGAAGGTGCGCCACGAGATCCGGGCACGGGCGACGGATTCAGCCAGGGAGAGTCTGCAGACACAGCTCGACAGATTCCCGCAGTCCAGGGAAGTTGAAGCGGACGTGCATGTCCGCTGGGGAGTGCCTTACGACGAGATACTGAAGGAAGGAGAGGAGCAGGAGATCGACCTGATCGTGATCGCCTCTCTCGGAAGATCGAACATTTCGAAATACCTGATAGGCAGCGTTGCCCGCAATGTCCTCAAAGGTTCCAAATGTCCTGTATTGCTGACAAAATGAGGAATCCTCTTGAGGGATCGTCCGGGACGTATATAGTTCCTGCCCGAGAAAGATGTTCGCCTTCCAACGAGCCTTCCCCCCCCCGTATCCCGATTCCGGTTGACCGTGGTGTCTGAGGAGAATAGAATGAGAACGAAAATATATCATCAACACAAGAAATGCAGTCAGGGGGAAGTATCCAATTCGAGCAGAGAAAAGGAGTCTCACATGGAAGATCATCATCCGCAGTGCGTGAAATGCACGGTCCTTCGCTGTCGTTCCAGGGAAAAGGACAAGAAAGTACCTGCGTCCTGTCCCACAGAGAAGTATCACAGCCTGGCCGAGGAAACGGCAGAGAAGTATATGCTGCCCGAGAACCAGGCGATCAATAAGGGTTGGATCGGTTACATGAGCAAGGTCATGGACCCGGAAAGACCAAGAGAAAGACTGGCCTGGACGCGGGTCGATGAGATCATGGAGTATGCCAGGATACGGGGGATGACAAGGCTGGGCATTGCAACGTGCGGGGAATTGTTGCCTGAATCGAAGCTGTTATCGGATATCCTTGAAAGCAATGGTTTTGACGTCGTCTCCGTAACGTGTCTCTGTGGTGAAATGGACCCGCGGGAAATAGGCATGCCGGGAGATAAGATCTGCAATCCGATAATGCAGGCGGAAGTGCTCAACCGGGAGAAGACGGAGCTGAACATAATGATGGGGCTTTGCCTGGGGCATGACATGCTTTTCCTGCGTCATTGCGAGGCGGAGACAACGCCTCTTGTCGTCAAGGACCGGGCCCTCGGGCATAATCCCGTGGCAGCGTTGTATCTCAGCCAGAACCCTCTTTACAGGGACAGATTCAGCAGAAAATAAACACGGTGCAGGGAGCGGACAGGTGACGCCCCCTCGATGCTCCCTTGCCATGTCGTATCATATACGCTAGTATCTAAAGGGTCGAATTGAGGGTTCGATATGAGGAATTGCAGTCGTTCAATAGTGTCTGTCACGCACATTCGTGCAGTTGATCGCAGGGTCTCGTAGCCGATGTCCGGGTCAGCGGGGTTGGAAATGATATCCTCCTTTGAAGGGGGCAGACTTTATCGAAGCGGGAAGATCAATGTGCCCGTTCTTCAGGGAAGCTATCGCCAGATGGGGCGCCAGTACGGGTATCTGTTGAGCGGCGAGCTGAAGAGCCTGTACAAAAATGCCGTTGTTGATCACTTTCAGGCTCTCCGGGGTCTCTCTGATGACGAAATGAACAGGACAGCCATGTCTCTGTACCGGTTTTACCCGAGGCGGTTCAAAGACATGATCAACGGCATGGCGGAAACCTCCGGACTTTCCCTGAAAGAGCAGATCATGCTGAATGCCATTGAGTTCTACGGCCTTATGTCCGGATGTTCCGGGATCATCGCCTGGGGTGATCATACATACGGAGAGGCGCTCATCGCGGGAAGGAATTATGACTGGTTTGAGGAATACGTTGAGTTTGCAGAAAGCCTGACCGTAACCGTCTTCAATCCTGATTCGGGCATCTCCAACGCCATCGTCACCTTTGCCGGCGTGATCTACGCCACTACCGGCTTGAACGCGGAAGGTGTATTTCTGGAGCTCAATAACGGTCTGCCTTCAGGCGGTTCCCTCAAGTATGATGACCGGGTACCGGCGATCGTGAATCTGTTGGCCTCCCTCAGCGATTGCGGTTCCCTGGATGAGCTGGATGCTTTCTTCAACACGACAAGGCCCGACCTTACCTTCATCATAAATGCCGCCGACAGGACGCGGGGGGTCTCCTATGAATGGGCACCGTTCGAGCATCGCCGGAGAAGCGGCGACGGGGAAGGGCTGCTCATTTCAACGAATCATTTTGCAGATCCTTCGTGGGGCATTGTTCTGCAGGACCAGGCGGGTTTTGAGACCGTCCGCAGACGGGAGAACCTGCTTTCCCTCGCGCACGGGAGAAAAGGCACGATCGATGTCGGAGCCATGGAGGAGATGCTGGATACCCCCATGGATAAAGGCGGTGCCACCTGGCCTGTCGATGGAAGCGTGCGGACGCCATACCGTACAACGTATCAGATCATTGCTGTGCCCGCTTCTTTGCAGCTGTGGTTGAAGGTCCCGGGTTTTCAGGACTGGACGGGGGTTGAATTGAAGGGCCTCTTTGAAGAACGGCCGGGATTCTGAGCAGCGTTTGCGCGTGTCTGTGTTCCGACCCGTGCGATACCACCCTGCCTGTGTCAACAGCGGCAACTGCTGCGATCCCGCTTCGCCCTCTTACCCTCTATATTGCTCGATCAGACTGTCTCTCAGGGCTTTGAGCCCGCTGCTGATACCTACCTTGTAGACATGCGGGTTTTCGAAGCGTTTATACTCCGCGGGGAGCATCGCCAGCCGTTCCTGACTGTATTGCGCCGTTTGGGACAGGGGAGGGGGATCATAGGCGATCTTGCCTTTCGCCATTACAAGCTGCAGCGACGGCTCGGTCTTGTACGAATCGAGGGCGAAAGATTGATGAGGGACGAATGGATGGTGCATCATGTCGATGTTCCTCTCATCCTCGAACCCGATCACGTCTGCGCCCAGGAACAATCCCTGGCCATTGATAGCGCGCCAGACCTGTTTCTTGTCGGGCAGGGTGACCTTGGAGACGGTCTCCGAAAGTTTGATGACCGAATGCCCGTTGGTCCAGGCCAATTTGTAGACACCATCAAGCGAGGCATCGGGTTGTCCCGTGACCAGGTTGGTCCCCACGGCGAAAATGTCGATAGGAGCCCCCTGCGCCACAAGGCTTCTGATGACATACTCGTCGAGCTGGTTGGAGGCGGCGATGTTGACGTAGCGCAAGCCCGCCTCATCCAGCATGATACGGCTTTGCTTGGCCAGATAGGCCAGGTCCCCGCTGTCGAGGCGGATGGCTTTCAGGCGATGTTCCCTTCTTTCCATTTCCTTTGCCACCGTGATCGCGTTGGGTATCCCGCTCTTCAGGGTGTTGTAGGTATCCACGAGCAACACGCAGTCATCGGGCCGGGCGGCGGCAAAGCTCCGGAAGGCTTCGATCTCGCTTTCGCAGCTCTGCACATAGGAATGCGCCATGGTGCCGAATGCCCTGAGGTCGTAGTCCCGTGCCGTCCGCACATTGCTGGTTCCGGCAAACCCGCCGATGACGGCCGCGCGGCTGGCATGGTAGCCCCCGAACCCTTGCGCCCGGCGCAACCCGAAATCGATCAGCAATCCGTCTCCGGCGGCAAGGCGCATGCGGCTGGCCTTGGTGGCGATGAGTGACTGAAAATTGAGTATGTTGAGCAACACAGTCTCGATGAGCTGTGTCTCGATCAGGTCTCCCTCCACTCTCAGGATGGGGCGCGTGGGGAATATCACATCGCCTTCCGGTGGAGAATAGATAGTACCTCTAAACCTGAAGCCCTTCAGATAGGCCAGATAGTCTGGATGAAAAGACTGTGCTTTCAGGAAATCGAGATCGTCCTTGTTGAAACGAAAGTTCTCCAGGACGGCCAGCAGATCCGGCAGGCCGGCGAAGATCGCGTATCCGCCTTTGAACGGATTCTTTCGGAAGAAGTAATCAAATACGGCGGGCTCATCCTTTCGACCGGCCAGGAAATAGGCCTGTCCCATGGTGAGCTCATACAGGTCGGTATATGTTGCGGTAAGATCCAGAATAGGCTTTTTGTTCATCACGCATCCTTGTGCCACGTTGTCGGCGCAGTATAAAGCCTACTCCTGACCCTTCGTGCGCGTCAAATGGTTTCTTTGCCCGACGCCGGCCGGCGAAACTCGCAGGGACAGCCGGGGGACGTTCATGCTTTCCTTATTCCGTCGATCCACGTGGCATTTGTGAAGTCGGCACCTGTCAGATTGGCATCTGTGAGGTTTGCACGGGTAAGGTCGGCACCGGCAAAGCTCGCATGGGCGAGCTTGGCGCAGTTCAGCTGCGCGCCGGTGAGGTCGGCATTCACGAAGAATGCGCGGTAGAGGTTGGCGCGGTAAAAGTCGGCTTCGGTGAGCCTGGCGTGACTGAGGTCGGCCCCTATGAAGCTCGCGCGGGCCAGATTGGCTCCGATAAGACTGGCGCCGCAAAGCCTGGCAAAGGCCAGATTGGCGCCGCAAAGCCTGACACCGGAAAGGTCAATACCGGACAGGTCAATACCGGAGAAATCGGCGCGTACGCCCTCACCGGCACCCTTCGTCCATTGCTCATGCCTGAACAGGATCATCTCCAGTTCGTCCTGCGTTACCCGGGTCAGCTCCATTATGGCGTCTTCTCCTTTGAACAGGGCTGTGTCTCTTAGTTTAATGTAGCCGTGGTCAGAAACTATAGCAATCGGGGTTTCCCTGATTTTCAGCAGGTATTTCCCTGAGAACAAAAGAGGTGGGATGGACATTCCGGTTTGACCGGGACCAATGGAAGAGGGGGGAGAGCCTCTCCCCCCTTCTTTTTCCTGAAACAACTCTCCAGGTATTCGCTTGCCTGCCCGCTTCGTTTCGGCCGGTCACTGCGCGGAGGGAGCTCCGCCGGTACTCTTCTTCTGCTTCGTGAACTTTCCTTTGGTCAGCTTCTTCCCCTCGGCGCTGCCGGGTCCCACGGTCCCATTCTGCACCTTGGTCGGCGCCGTGGACGATGAGGATGCGGTGGGTTTTGCGGGTGTCGTGGGTTTTGCGGGTGTCGTGTTCGTCGCCGCCTGGGCCGGCTGCTGCGCGGAGGAAGTCCCGCCGGTCTGCTGCGTCTTCTTGGTCTTCACATATTTCCCTTTCGTAAGCTGCTTTCCCTGTTTAGCAGGTCCGGATGTCGTATTCTCCTGTGCAAATCCCGCGAATGCGAAGGAGAGACCGATTGCAACTGCAAAGAGAAACACCAATGCCTTCTTCATATCATTACACCTCCTCTAGTGTGTGATGGAATCCGTTTGCCTTTCTGAACGCAAGGCATATATAAACTGCTACCAACCTTGGGAACACCGTTCATGGTCTCGTGCCCTTTCTTTCCCCAGGTCTGAACAGGCAATGATGATTGCGGGTGGTATCAGGCAAATGGTATTACTCTGTCCTTAGAATGTCAATGACAAGTGCGGTGTGGGAAGTTTTTGAGGTCGGAAAGAAAAGCGGGCCCGAAGGCCCGCTTCGTTTGATCTATTTCTTTTTTGGTTTGGCCGCCGGTTTCTTCTTGGCCGGTTTTGCAACCGCCTTGCCGTTGACCACGGCCTTCAGCGTTGCTCCAGCGGAGAACCTGGGAACCTTCTTCGCCGCTATCTTGATCTCTTTTCCTGTCCGGGGGTTTCTTCCCTTCCGGGCCGCACGGCTGGCAACAGAGAACGTACCGAACCCAACAAGGGTCACCTTGTCGCCTTTCTTCATTGCCTGTGTGATGCTGCCTGTGACCACCGCAAGTGCCTTTGCCGCTGCCGCTTTGGAGATCTTGATCTCTCCCGCGATCTTCTCAACTAACTCTGCCTTGGTCATGCTTGATACCTCCTTGGATAAAGTATAGGTGTATCTATAATCAACAGACGAACATCCTGTGCCTGTACCATGTATCATCGCTTAGTTGACCAATATGCGAGTAATAGTACTACAATTTTCAAACAATGCAAGCATTTTCTGCTTTATAATGCGGCAGGAATGAGAACGAAGTCGCGGAGGCGTGCAAAGGTGTTTGGCAAAGAGTATGAGTGCAGGGATTGCGGTCGTGCCTTCCTGGTGCGTGAAGAGGAGACGAAGAACCTCAAATGTCCCGGTTGTGAAAGCGAGAATGTGACCCCGAGGACGTTAAGGCCATTGCCTGAGTGGATAGTGCGCTGCAGAAACGCGAGCCGTTCAGGGTGTAACTGATCGTGACAGGCGGGGACCATCCCTTTCGTCCGTCCGGCGCAACAGAATGCACTCCGGATCATCTCAAGAGCTTCTTGTTCAGTTCCCGTTCCGTTCTCCGGCGCTCATATTCCTCGCGCTGCTGCTGGATCTTTTCAGCCCGTTCCTGATTTCTTCTCTGCATCTCCGCCTCACGCTCGAGTTGCCTGAGCTCCCGGGAGGTCCGCTGCCTTTCCATCTCCCTCTGGCGTTCTTCCTGGGCCTGGCGCATCGCCTCCGTCCTCTTTTCCGCTTCGGCGCGCTGCTGCTGAAACCTCTCCGCCCTCTCGGCATTTCTCCTTTCCATCTCCCACTGGCGATCCTGGTTGACCGGAGGCTCCTGCGCGGCGGGTGCTCCAATCAGTTGCTCCCGGTGTTCGTAGCTGTAATAGAGCGCTGTTTCCTTGTTGGCGTTAACGACGAAATATGCCGGCCTCCACCTCTGTTGCTCCCATTCACTCCACACCATGTTCTGGATCACGTAACGCTTCAGATATGTATCGTAGGCCATGGTGGCCTTGCCGCGAAGCTTCGTGTTGTCGTCGATCCAGGAGTAGCCGTATTGACCCATCTCGGCGGCTATCTTCCTCCCCAGTTCGTTGTAGCTTTGCGTATAGGCGAAAGAGACGACGAACTGCCTGGTGTTGCCGGGTTGCTTAACGATCTCCACTATCTCATCTATCTTGTTCTCCGATACAAGGAAGAGGGTGTTTTTGTGGATGTCTTCAAAGATCCCGGTGGAGCTGCCCTTCTGGGTGAGGGTGATCTCGAGAACTGCCCGTCCATTTGGGCCGGTGGTCTGGTTCGTCTCCACCAGTTCAAGGTCTCGTGCCAGGTTGATATGTATGTACCGGGGGTCCGAGGTGGATGTGAGCGTCAGGTTCGCCGGCACAGCCAGCCCGTAACATCTTGCCAGGTACGTTTCAAGCACCTTCGCGGCCTCGCTCCTGGAGGGTTTGGACTCACCGCACCCGGAAAGCAGGGCCAAACCGAAGACCCACAAGAATGCAAGAAATGATGCGACCAACGATCTTGAGCGTGTCATAGCGAGTGTCCTCCCCGATACTGGTCAGGTTCCGTTTTTCAAGGGATTCCCCCGGCGCGGTCTCCGTGCGGCAGTGCCTCTTCAACCCCCCTGGTCAAGGAGGGCGATATGTCTGCCGCGGGTCGGTGCCTGTCTTGTGTGTGGAATTCCGCGTCCTTGCTGCTACTATTTCTTAACTGACTTCTTAGCCTTATGCAATAGGAAAACTATCAATGAAGGGCCAAACCTTCTCGAGCGGAAACGCACCCGGTTCCGCTTCTGACCATATTTCACAGGATAGAAGTGGGGTCCTGCAAAAAGGAGGCAGCGGGCGGCTCTCGCGGAAAGCGACAGGGTCCATGGAAGGGGAATGATTATGTCTTGAAAAGAAGGGTGGAATGGCGTATAGAAATCACACCGTGAAGATCGACTTCCATACCCACGTCTGGCCCGATCGCGTGGCACAC
>MVQP01000115.1 GCA_002067235.1 Syntrophorhabdus sp. PtaB.Bin047 | reverse complement strand
GCCCTGCTGGGTGCAGTCGCCCTGGATGTCGCCCTGGTTCTTTGCCTTGATGGTCATGTAACAGGTCATTGCCATAAAATTTCCCTCCTTTTTTGGACTGCAATCCTACACTCGATATCGTTACTCCTTGTCGAGTTTGCCTACCAGGGATAGCGTGAAGGATGCTCCCATGTACTTGAAGTGGGGCTGCACCTGCATGTTCACCCTGTACCATCCGGGTTCGCCTTCCACATCGGTGACCTGGATGTTTGCCTTTCTCAGGGGGCGCCGTGAACGGACCCCCGGCGAAGGATTATCCTGGTCGGCTACGTACTGGCGGATCCAGTTGTTGAGTTCTGTTTCGAGGTCTCCCCTTTCCTTCCAGGTGCCGATGTTCTCGCGCTGGATGACCTTGATGTAATGGGCGAGACGGCTCACGATGAAGGTGTAGGGAAGCTGCGTGCCGAGCTTGTAGTTGAGCTCCGCCTGCTTGCCCTCCGGCGTGTTGGCAAAGACCTTCGGTTTCTGCGTCGAGTTGGCGGAGAAGAAGGCAGCGTTGTCGCTTCCCTTGCGCATTGTCAGGGCGATGAAGCCCTCCTCGGCCAGCTCGAATTCCCGGCGTTCGGAGATGAGGACCTCCGTGGGGATCTTTGTCTGGAGCTCGCCCATAGCCTCGTACTGGTAGACGGGGAGGTCCTCGACGGCACCGCCGCCCTGGGGCCCTATGATGTTGGCGCACCAGCGGTACTTGGCGAAGCTGTCCGTTATCCGCGAGGCAAAGGCGAAAGCGGCGTTGCCCCAGAGGAAGTTGCCGTCCCCGCCTGACGTGTCTTCCCTGTAGTTGAAGCCCTTCACGGGCTTCGTGTCGGGGCCGTAGGGTATGCGGAGGAGAAAATGAGGCAGGGCCAGGGCCACGTTCCGCGAATCCTCTGATTCCCGGAAGGACTGCCACTTGATGTACTGGGGCATCTCGAAGATGGACTTCAGGTCCTTGAGGTTCGGAAGGCCCGTGAAGCTGTCTATGCCGAAGAACTGCGCGCCCGCCGCCGCGACGAAAGGCGCGTGAGACATGGTGGCGACGCTCGCCAGGTTCTGGAGGAGCTTGATGTCCGGCGCGGAGGGGCCGAACTCGAAGTTCCCCACCATGAGGCCGTAGGGTTTGCCGCCGAACTGGCCGTATTCCTGGGTGTAAGCGAGTTTGTACAGGCCGCTCTTCGTGATCTCCGGGGCGTCCTCGAAGTCATCGAGGAGGTCCGTCTTTGTCGCGTTCATCACCTCGACCTTGATGTTCTCGCGGAAATCGGTCTTGTCGACGAGGAATTTGAGGGACGTCCATGCCGCTTCGAGTTGCTGGAAGTCCTTGTTGTGAAGGATGACGTCCACCTGCCTCGACAGCTTCTGGTCGAGGTTGGCGATCATCTCGTCCACGGCGGAGGCCGTCACGCGGACCTCCTTGCCGGGCTTGAGCATCTCGTCGATGAATGCCTGGAGGCCCTGCTTCGTGATGGAATAGGCCTCTTCGGAAGGTTTCAGACGCGTCGCGGCGACGATCTCGTCGAGGAGGGACATTTGTCCCTCGGCCTGCTGCTTCTGCTGCACATCTTTCTTCTCTTCAGCCACTTTTCACCCCCTACCCTTCGATCCCGAGTTCTTTCAGCAGACGCGCCTTCACTTCCTCGTCCTTCACGATGTCCTGGATCTTCTTCCTGAATTCAGGGATGTTCCCGAGGGGCCCTTTAAGGGCCTTGAGGGCGTCCCTGAGCTCCATGAGTTTTTTCAGTTCCGGTATCTTCTGTATGATGGTATCGGGCTCGAAGTCCTTCATTTTCTTGAAATCGAGGTTGATGCTCATCTGCGCGTCGGGCTCGTCGGAGAGCTTGTTCTCGACGACCGTCTCCAGCCGGACGTTGTGGGCGCCGAGGACGTCGTTGAAATTGTCCTTGTCGATGTTGACGGGTTGCCGGTCTTCGACGCTCCGCGAGTCCTTCTGAAGCGTGAAATCACCCATCACGAGGACCTTGAGAGGAAGCTCGATCTCCTCTTTCTGATCGCCGGTTGCCGGACGATAGATGATATTGACACGTTCCTTCGGTGCAACAGAACCTTCTTTAGCCATTTTACAGCCCTCCTTCACAAAGAGTACTTTCTGGTGAATCGACTACAATTTATGATGAACGTGAAGATCACCACTATTATAGTGTAGATTTCACTAAAATAAAACAAACACTTTCACGCGCGCATCACACTTTGCGCTACGCATACTCCATGGCCTTCACCGGGTCGAGGAGGCTGAGGCGTCTGAAGACGTCGGGGACGAGGTCCTCGAACCCTTGCCCTGTGGCCCCCGCCAGCATCACCTCGTATGCCTCGACGGCGAGAGATGGTTCCCACTCGCCCAGCCTGTGGGAGTCTATGAGCCCGAGGAGCTCGCGGAAGAACGGACCCGATACCCTGGCCTGTCCGTTCTCGACCAGGAACCGGCACAGGTGGACCTGGCGCAGGAAACGTTCCCGCGCCGACGCCGACCTCGTAAGGGCGTCCCTCAGCGACGCTATCGCCGCGGGGAGGTTGCCCGCCTGAGCCATCGCTCTGGCCTTGCCCGTGTCGTCCTCCACCCGTTTCGCAAGGCCCTCGGACTCATCCGGCGCCGGGACCGAATCCTCCTCGGCGAGCCACCTTTTCGTGTCCGCGTCGGCAAAGGGCGTGCCGTCGGCAAACGTGAGCCTCTCGATTCCCGGCAGACGTTTCACGTAGAGGGCCGTGAGGCCGGCGACCTCGGCGGAAACGGCCTTCATCCCCAGGTTCGCAAGGGCCTCCGCCACGTAACGGCTGAGGTCGAGCCAGAAAAGGAACTGCGGTATCCGGGACTCGCAGGCGGAAAGAAGGTTCTTCCAGCTGCCGGAGCGATACATGCTCTTTATGGAATCCCGCACCTCCTCGTCGGGAGGTTCTATCATCGTCCTTCCGCCGTGGCTCGGCGGCGGCGCCGTCACCGTCATCCACGCGATGGCCCTGTTTATCCGGAAATAGAGTCCGTCGGGTGCATTGTTCTCGACGAGAAGAGCCGCGGCCGCCCTCAGCGTTTCCAGCGCGTGCCTGATGAGCGGTTCAGGATCGTCTCCCGCGGGCACGGTCTCTACCGGGGGCGCAGCCGGCGTCGGGGTGGGCCGCCTGGTTTCCGACACCTTCGTCGGTTGCTCCGGGGCCGCCTCCTGATGAGGCGGCTCGTCGGCGGTTGTCAGAACGGAGCCGATGATGGACGTGAGAGTTCCCACCGCCGGGGCTTCTTCCATGTTGTTCCTCAGGAAGGTGTCGATGGCGTCGAGATCGGCATAGAGGGTGTCTATCTCCTCCTTCTTCCACTGCTCCGGAGGCAAGCCGCGCAACGCCGCGGAGGTCTTCTCAACCCACCAGTCGACGGCATTGCGCCGTCCCCTCATGCGGGACTTTGCGGGAAAAAGCTCGTCCCAGTATGCTGTCAGCATGTCCCGCCAGATGCGGACCCCCGTCGCGAGTCCCTTGAGCCCGCTGGTCTTGAGAAGTGCGATGGACAGATAGCTCGCCACGAGGAGGTCCTTGGAACTGCCGGCAAGGATGTCGGAGGACATGACGAGGACCCTCTCCCAATCGAGGGCACCTGACGCGGAGGGCGAGGACATCTTCTCGATCTCCGTGGAGAGCCTCTCGAACGCCTCCTCGGAACGCATGTCAGCGCCCGCCGGCGAGTCTCCCGGTATCGGGGTGATTCCCAGTTCCTTGAGTTCCATGGTCGAGACCTTTCGCATCCTTGTGAAGAGACTACTTAAGCGGGCAATCGGCGACGACTGCCGGCGCCTTCTTCGAGCTCTTCTTCAACGCCGTGATCACCGGCTGCGCGTTGTCGATCCTGTATCGCACCTTTATCCACGTGACGCCGGCCTTAGTAAGGGCCGTCCTGCTCTCCGGAAAGTCGGTCGCCTTGAAGGTCCTGGCACCCGAGGAGAAATCGGAGAGGAACGTCGGGAAGCCCGTGCGTCCCCTGTAGATCTTTGTGAGGGTGAAGTCGGGGAACATCACCTTGAGTATGGTATCGCCGCATTTTTCAGGCGACCAGACGAACGAGCGGGCGTCGGGATAGTTGTAGTTCTTCAGAATGGCCGTACCGTCCGAGCATTGCAGGGACAACACGTTCCCCACCGGCCGTACCACCGCGTCGCTGTTGACCTCGATGGGAACCGTCTGAACCGCGACGGAATGGTCCGACTGGAACTCCACCGGGCCGGCCGGCGCGGCATTGAGGAACTTGAGAAAATCGGGCTTGAAGGGAATGGACCCTTCGAAGATCGTCTTCTCATATGCCTTTCTCGGAACATACCCGAGTTTTGAGTCGGCGAGGAAGGGCTTTGCCGGCCCTTCCCTGTACTTGATCACGACCCCGTCGGTCTTGTCGAAGAGGGACTTGAGGACCTTCTCCTTCGGAACGCCGTCCATCTTGGCCATGACATCCCCTTCCCATCTGTCCTGGAGCGAGCAGGAGGTCTTCTGAATGCCGAAGGCGACAAGGTAGTTGAGGGGTCCGCCGACGAGGGACCAGATGAAATCGGAATCGCCGTAGTCGTCACCTTTCATCATGTTCTTCAGGGACAGGTACTGGGTGAAGGACAGGTTGAAGGGGGATTTGTCCTCCGCCAGGGCCGCCTGGCCGGCGAAAAGATCAGAGACCATGCGCAGGGCCGTATCGCCCGTGGTAGCCAGCGGAGCGATCTGGGCGAGGGCTTTGGCATATTCGGCGTAGACCTTTGCCCGGGAGGGACGTTGCTCTATGATCTTTTTCATTTCCTCATCCACTTTCCCCAGCTGCTGTTCGCCGGTGGCCTCGGCCTTCTTCAAACCCTTACCGATCCTCTCCATCAGACCCTGATCCTTCTTGGCCTTGTCGTTCGCCGTTATGGACAGTTTCGCGATCTTGACAAGCTCCGTGGGCAGCTTCGTCCATTTCGGGGGCTTTGTCTGGGGATCGGACTGCATCGTCTCCTCATTGATGCGCAGGATGAGTTTCCAATAAGGGTTGTGGTCCGTCGTCATGAGGACGGCCATGTTCCTCCGGGCTTTTTCCGTCTGGTACCCGTCGGCGCCCTTGTGGAAGTTGTCGGCAAAATCGTACCATGCTTTATAGTATTCCTCCTGGTACCATTTCCAGAAAGAGGGGACCATTCTCTCAAAGATGTTGCCCTTTGCCAGCACCTCTTCGAGGTCCTTGATGAACTCCGTTATGTGCTTGTGGCCCAGCTTCGTGTAGGCACCGGAAACTACAACGGCATCATCGTGTTGACCGACCTCCGCCGCTCCCCAGAAATCATCGAGCCTGACGTCGGGCGCGTCGGGGATGGACTTGTGGACGAGCCACTCAAGGCTTCCATGCCTCGCGATCAGCGATACGAGCCCGGCCTGGGCAAGCCCGCGGGAGCGCACGAGGTCGGCCGGGTTGTTGTGCCACCTGAGGTAGTCCCTGTAGATGCTGCCGAAGGTCTGCGAGACCTCGTAGGGAACGGTGTCGTAGATGAGGTCCACCGCCTCCCCCGCGGCGTCGGTGAAGGTCTTTATGTCGGGGAGCTTACCTTTTTCTATCATACCGTCAAGTAGTTCCGTGCGCGTGACGAGGTAGTTCACGTAGACCGCTATCGTGTCGGGGTCGGTCTCGCGGTTGACGGCGTCCAGCTTATTGCCGAAAGCCCTGTCGAAGTCGTAGATGAAACCTTTCTTCACAAAGGTGATGTAGCGCTCCTTCGCCATCTGCTCCACAGCGTAACGGGCAGTCAGGCCGAAACTGGGCAGGAACCAGCGCCTGTTGTCCCATTCCAGTTCCTCTATCTCGATCCTGAACTTCTCGATGGTCATGAGGTTCCGCGTCACCGTGCCGGGGAGTTCCGGAAGCCTCCCGAAGACGTCGGTGAACCTGTGCAGCGTACCCATGCTGTGCCAGAAGGAGAGAGTGAGCAGGCCGATGACGGCGGCCCACAGGCAGAGCCAGGAGGTGAAGGCCAGGCTGCGGGTGATGCGCCTCCAGCGCAGGAAGTCGTGAGTGTGGGTGTAAAGGGACCTGTCGCCGGGGAGGACCCTCGCGAATATGTCGCTCAGGAACATTCCCCTTTCGGGTCCGTGCGCCTCCTCGCCGACGAGGGTGATCCCCGCCCTGTCCAGAAATTCCGAGGAAGGGGTGCCGGTCTGGCGGCCGCTTGAGAAGAATATGCCGCGCAACAGCGGCGTTTCCTGGTAAGGGTTGTCTCCGAAGACGGCCCTCATGAACTCTACAAAAGGGGCCTTGAGACGCAGGAACTCGTTGCGGAACACGACGGCACCGGGTTTCGCCGCCCCCTTGCCCCGGACCGCGATCAGCGACAGCTCGAGGATGCGGTCCGCCACAATCCCGAACGTGTCCTCGACGAGCGTGTCCCAGTAGGCCTTTCCGTCCCTGTTCATATGGCCCATGGCCTGGCTCGCGTCCTCGGCCGACAGGTTCTCGAAGGTGTCGTTGAACCCGTAGACCGTGTCCATCTTGGTTACGAGGATGTAGACAGGGAAGCGTGCCCCCACGACGCGCATGAGCTGGTCGATCCTCTTCCGTATGTTCTGGCCGTCCTCTCTCAGGACGTTCCTGTCGGAGCCGAGAAGCTTGTCGGCGGGGATCGTCGCCACGATACCGTTTATCGGTTCCCTGTGGCGATACTTCGCAAGGAGGGTGAGGAACTTTTCCCACTCTTCCCTGTCGAGGGTCTCGTCAAGGGGAATGCTGTAGCGCCCGGCCGTATCGAGGACGATGGAGTTCTCGAAGAACCACCAGTCGCAGTTGATCGTGGCGGAGATCGTGGCGGCCCGGTCAGGGTAGGCGACGGGTGATTCAAGCCTTGCGTTCCTGATCGCCGTGGTCTTGCCGGAGCCCGATTCGCCGATGACGAGGTACCAGGGCAGGGCATAGAGCGGATTGCCGTATCTCTTGAGGGAGGACCTCTTGAGGAGGTCGAGGGACTCCTTCCAGTGCTCCTGAAGGTCCTGGAGCTCGCGTCTCTCATGGAGCGGAGCGCCCTTGATGGCGCTTTCGTCGAGTTGCACCACCCGCTGGACGAATTTCTTCTCCCTGCGCCGCAGGAGATACTTCTTGAGGAACAGGAACCCCACGAAGAGGCCGATGATGCCCGCGAAGATAACGCCCGCCACCCACAGGGGAAGACCCTTTTTCCAGACGAACCAGAACTCCGCGGCGGCCAGAGCGGCCAGCACGAGGACAATGAGTGCTATCTTCAGTATCTTCTTTATCATATCGGGCCTTTATGTCCTGTGACAACCCTCCTGTGGCCGGTCGCTTACCGGAAGTAGCCAGCCAGGATGCCGTTGAGAACGTTGTTGTAAAAGACGAAAAGGGCAATGAAAACGAGAACGGGGATGATCCCTACGATCACGGTGAATGCGAGGGTTGCCGCCCTGCCCTTCCTGTATGCTTTTCCCTGGGAACCGTATGCCCCGGGGAACATGTGCAGCGTCTCTTCCACGCCGTGGTCTCCTGCCCCATCGATGCTGAGCCGCGTTATCCGTTCCAGCTCGGCACCGTCCTCGGGTCTGAAGTACCTCCCCTTAAACCCCATGGCCAGGCACCACCCGTAGACCTCGCGCACCTCTCCCTGATCGGGGTCGAGTTTCGCGAGATGGTCAAAGAACTCCTCGCCAGCGTTCGTTGTGTTGAAGAACCGGTGCTGGAGCTGTGCCGTCTGCCAGGTCTCCCTGCCGGGCCAGCCGCTGCAGAGGATCATCTCATCTATGAGCGCGCATACCGCGAAAAGACCCTCCTCCCAATGCCTGTCGGGCACGTCCTCCCGGACCCGCAAGGTTTTCGCCCGCTGGCACAGTTCGCTGTAACGCTCGTTCACCTCTTCGTATGACAATGCCGCCGCAGCGGTGTCGGGGCCCGTGAGATAGGCCGTGTAGGCAAGGAGTTCAGTGTAGCAGTCGATGAGTCTCATATGCGCCAGCTCATGGTTTCAGTATCGCAAGCTCGATGAGCGTATCCTCCGGGGCGTCAGGCCAGTAGAGGGCTATTCTGCCGTTCTTCAGTACGTCCAGCCAGTACCGGTTAGTCCGGTCTATCTCGAAACAGAGCATGCCCGGTTTCTTCGGCAGGCCCGGCGGCATTTCGCGCTTCTCCTCGAGGGGAATGCCGGGCAGCGCCCTCGTGATGAGCACGGGGACCTCCTCCTCGGGTCCGAGCTTCACAATGTGGTGTACCATGTCACGGATGTCCTGGGTCTCTGTGGCCGATTTGAGGACAAGGTAGAAGAAATTCCTGTTGTCCAGGAGTTCCTGCGGCACCTGGGCGCGGAAGTAATGGTTGTCCCGTGCGAAGTGGATGATGTTCTCCATCCCGAGGATCATCGAGGCCACAATCTCCTCGATGAGAAGCTGCACCTGCCGGAAGCAGAAAAGGAGATCCTCGTGGTCGTAAGGAGGGATGAGCTCCGTGCCGTTCTGCAGCCTCCCCAGCGCGTCCACGCGGTCGGTGAAGGTGCTGAGCTCGCCGGCGCATTGCCGCAATATCCCGTAGGCCATAAAGGGGTGGACCGTGGAGACCTCGGTGACATGGTGAAGCACGGGGGCATGACGGTTGAGCGTGTGCAGGGCGAGGAAGAAGTTGAGGTATGCCGCCTGCAGGTCGGCTTTCTGGAAGCCCCGCGGGTTTTTGTACTCTTCGAGGATGCGGCAGCGGGAAAGGATAAGCTCCCTGACGTTGCGCATGATGGTGAGTAGCGGCTCCGATGCAGCCAGAGTGACGGCGGGTGCGACAAAGTCCCGGGAAAGGACGACATCCTGTCCGTTGAAGGTGAGGACGGCCAGCGGAATAAGATGATAATCGGCGGCATCGCTTATCTCGTCTTCCCAGAAGAACCTGAGCAGATGGTCGAGGAACTTTATCTCCACCGTGCTGTCGCCATGGTAGATGTCCCTCATGCCCCCCGCTGTCTCTTCGATATACCGCCGCCGCTCGTCATGGGCACCGCGCGGGGCGACGTTCGTTCCCGCCTGGTCCCAGCGGCGCAACCCGAGGAAGACCTTGAAAGGCTTGTCCATGTCCGTCCAGGCGTCCTTGAAGGACCTTGCCTCAAGCTTCACGTTCTGAGTGGTCTTGACCCAGGTCCCGTCCTGGAAAAGGAATTCGCCCTCCCTGAGGTTGAAGGTCATTTCCCTGAGGGCCCCTTCATCCACCACATGCCCGCAGGTCCCGTAGAAAAAGGGTTGGATGTAACTGCGAAGCGGCGTGAGCGATGCCTGGTGAAAGAGGTCCGTCTGCTGGAAATGCTGGGGCTGCAGAAAAAGCCCCTGGTACCACATAACCGGTTTCCTGGGTTCCGTCATGGGCCTGGCACCTCCTGAATGCTGGTGGGACCGAAAAAGAGGTTCATCCCCAACAGCCCCATCTTCGCTTCGTTGGTCTTGAAGATCATCCCTTTTGTCTCGATGAGCACGGGCATTTCATAGCTTCGCGTGACCTGTCCCGGTGTAAGGTCATAGTACCCTGCTACGATGCCCACCCATTTTACGTTCTCGTAACGGTCTATGTCAAGGCGGTTGGCGTCTCCCGG
>MVQP01000114.1 GCA_002067235.1 Syntrophorhabdus sp. PtaB.Bin047 | reverse complement strand
TATGGATAGACGGGGGTGACGGTTATTGTCTTCACTGCGGGAAGGATATACAGAGCGATGAGATATTCTGCAGCGTAAGGTGCCGGGATCTTCACGATGAAACAACCCCCGTGAAATGCGTCGTATGCGACGTTCCCGGGAGAGAAGTGGAGCTGATCCCTCACCACGTATGCTACGACCCGGAGATAACCATCCAGGTCTGCAGGAGCTGTCACATGAAGATACACCACACGACTCAGTATCTGCATTTGAGGCCGTTTGTGGTAAGAGGGTAGGGGAGGGAAGAGAGCTTGCTCTATAGGGTCCGGCAGTCCACCGGGTTTGCTTCCTTCTTGAAGTGGAGGATTTATCGGTGACGGAATGTATCCGTGATTGCCAGCTGAACCATCAGCATATTATACTCATTTCTTGACATTAGCGTTGTTTTGGGTGATGGTTCATGGTGGGTGGCCAGCATGGGGAAACGAAGAACAGCAAAAAGGAAACTCGAGCTTCATTCAGTCGCAAGAGAATCAAAGGGCGCACTTGATCCAATAAGGCGCTGGATTCATAGGATGGCGAGGACACCGATGGTGCGAGACGTGTGTTTTTTGATACTTGGTGCAGTTATTGGAGGCGTCATTACGTGGGTTTTCAGTCAGGTATACTTCGAACGCTCTCGATCACTTGTTCACGTTGCTATGCAGCGTAAAATCCCTCAATTGCAGACTCTACCCGCCTTCTTCAAGGTGGGCACCAATCTCGTTCTACTAAACGGTCCTGGCCAACGAATGAAGATTTCCAACATATCACCATATACTTACGAGGTTTCCAGAGACGGAACGATTCTGCTCGCTGGAGAGGTCAAGGACATTCAGGGTCGCGTCGTTGCTCATCTGCAAGACTCAAATCTTTATGTTTCCCCTGGGATGAATTACGATGTCAATTCCGATATGGAAGCTATTGAGATAGTTGACGAGAAGCTGCAGCCGATTCTTCAGCTTCGCAAGCTGTCTGCCGACGAGATCAAGGAGTTCATTGCAAAGATACCGCAACGGATGCCCAGATTAGCGGGTGTTGAAGTGCTTGAGGTTTATCACGTTTCATATGGATTTGTCCCCGGTGACTCTAAACCGAGGGTTGAAATCGCAGACCAACAGGGTTTGACGATAACGGGGGATACGACATTAGTGCGGGCTAGGATTAGAAACATGAAAAGACTGTTTGAGTATCCCGGTTACAAAAAACCCGGTTTGAGGAAAAATTAGAGGCCCTATCTCGCTGAACAGGTTCAAACATGTCAGAAGGGAATGCGAATTCCAAGCAAAGGGGGTGCCATTATGTTCCACGGCAAGATTTCCAAAGACATTGCGCAGGGTCTGGTAGAGCTTCAAAAGCGTATTTCGCAGGCCGGGATACCTGCATCGAAGCTCGATGAGTCGATCAACGTGGCCACCTGGAACATTCGGGATTTCGGAAAGAAGAAAAGAAATGAGGCGGCCATACACTACATTGCCGAGGTTCTGGGGCAGTTCGATCTCATAGGCATCGTGGAGCTTCGGGACGATCTCGGTGACCTCAAACGGGTCCTCGATATCCTGGGGCCCTACTGGCGCACCGTCTATTCCGACATGATCCGGGACGGTGGCGGCAACTGGGAGCGCATCGCATACATCTATGACAAGCGTGCCGTGGTGTTCAACGGCCTGGCAGCGGAGGCGAACCCTCCCCGCACGAAGAGGGGGAAGGAATACTTAAGCGATATCTCCTGGTGGAGAAGCCCCTACTACGCGTCCTTCCGGTCCGGCAACTTCGATTTTGTGCTCCTTACCGTCCATATCCGGTGGGGAGAGAGTGAGAAGGACCGGGAGAAGGAGATATCCCTCGTTGCTGAATGGGTGGACGCAAAACGGAAGGAAAAGAACGCAGAGGACAAAGACATCATCGTCATGGGCGATTTCAACATCCCGAGCCGGAGGAGCCCGCTGTTCGATGCGGTCACGGCAAAAGGCCTCGTGATACCCACTGCGCTCCTCAAGAAGGATCCCGGGTCGAACCTCGAGAAGAACAAGAGGTACGACCAGATCCTCCACTGTCCCATCTACCCGGAGAACTTCACCAACACCGGCGGTGTGGTGGACTTCTACGCCGGGGACATCGAACCCCTGTTCCCGGGCATGGAGAAGACAGTCTTCACCTACCAGATATCCGACCACCTGCCCCTGTGGATACAGATCAACACGGACATCGAGAGCCAGAGGCTGGATCAGATTATCCAGGGATAGAGGGGAGAAGGAGGGACAAGGAGATCACCATGGACATAGAATTCCACTACTACATGACCTACATCATCGCAAGGAGGGCCGGCTTCAGCCCTGATGACTGCTCCATCATCGCCTACTCCTCCCAGTACACAGATGACAACACCGAACACCGGTATATCAGCCAGGACACCCCCGATGCGTATGAGAGCTACATCAGCCAGACCGTCAACATCCTGAAACCCCAGAAGGAACTCATGCGCATATACCCCGTGTTCCACTTCCTTCCCGGATCTCTCCCCGAGATAGCCGGCGATTCAGCCAGGCGCGCTGACGGGAAGCTCCACCTCATGAACACGATTCCCAACAGCTTGAGCGCTCAACAGGTCCTCGCTGAGGCCCTCGGCCTCCATGACCTCTACCGCATCGGGATAGCGACCCATGCCTTCGCCGACACGTTCGCCCATCAGAACTTCGTGGGGGCCGATGACGGCTTCAACAACATGGCGGGGCTCCTCGAGAAGCTCATCCCCAGCGTGGGTCATGCCGATGCCAAGCACAGCCCGGACGTACCCAACGAGCTCTGGAAGGACAAGCGCCTCGTGCCGAGCCGCGCCTCGATCGACAACAAGCCGCGCTTTCTCGATGCGGCGGGATGCCTCTTCGACCTCTACCGGGGCCGCTCTGTCGACGATGACGCGAGGAGCTCTCTTCTTACGGATCTCGGCAATGCCATAGGGGACAGCGCGAGCACGAAGACGCAGCGCGTCGGGAACTACAAGGCCCTTATCGGGGCAGAGTTCACGAAGTACGACGAGGACGCCTGGTTCAAGGAGACCGTGGGTTTCACGACCGCGGACACCTCTGGCGGAGGGGACACGGTGCCAGGGACGGAGACGCGGTGGATATGGAAGGACAACTACAGGGAGAGCCACTGGTTCAAATTCCAGGAGGCGGTCAAGGCACACCAGGCGTACGTCCTAACGAGCATCGTGCGCCCCATATACGCGATGATGGAGCAGACGACGTGGTAGTAGGGGAGTTCCTGAAGGATTTGGCCGAACAGAGAATAAGGAAGGGCCTACACCTATTTTATGAGTGGGAATGATCCAGGATGAAAATCAGATCGATAGATTTTCCAATTGAACTGATCGAGGCAATCCGAAGAGAGAGCTTAGTTGTCTTTGCGGGTGCCGGAGTATCCATGGGACCGCCGGCTGAACTACCAAGTTTCGCGGGGCTCGCTGAGATGATCGGGAAGGAGACAAACCAACCAAGGATCAGCCCCGAGCCAGGGGGCCGCCCCGAGCCAGAGGACCGATTCTTTGGTCGACTATTCGAAAAAGGACATAGAGTTCATGAATTGGTTGCTGACCGACTTTGCAAGGCACCTGGTTCTCACACGTCGCTGCATCGTGATCTACTCCGATTGTTCAAGAATGGTCTGAAAGTTAGGGTTGTTACCACCAACTTCGACACGTTATTTGAAGACGCCAGCAACTCATTATTTAGTGAATCCATCAAAGTCTACACGTCACCCGCGCTTCCTCTTGGTCACGATTTCTCCGGTATCGTGCACGTTCACGGGTGTTGTGTGGAAACTGATGGAATGGTTCTGACAGACGCAGATTTTGGAAGGGCTTACTTGATCGAAGGTTGGGCGCGTCGCTTTCTTCTGGATATGTTCCGGACTCATGCTGTTCTGTTCGTGGGATACAGCCACGATGATGTAGTGATGCATTACTTGTCCAGAGCGTTGCCTGCGGCCGATACGGCCAATAGGTTTGCTCTGGTTGCTGATGCCTCAAACTTCGATGATTGGCTATTCCGAGGCATTCGCCCGGTGTCTTACGCAAAGAAGAGTAAAGACGATTACAGTATTCTCAATGATGGCGTCAAAGCTTTAGCTGACTATGTATCTCAGAACATATTGGACAGACGAAAGAGCTTGGTGACAATTGCATCGGGAATGCCCCCGTCCGACGATGAAGCAGTGGATCAGGTACTCGACGCTTTTGCAGAGGAGAGCACGACCAGGTTCATTACTCAGGCAGCTCGAGAACCAGCTTGGATTAGCTGGTTCGATAGCAGGCACCTTCTGGATCCGCTTTTCTCGCAAAGAGACTTGACGCCGGTAGATGAGCTTCTCGGACTCTGGTTGGCCGAGAATTTTGTACTCCTACACCCAGATGAACTGATCTTGCTTCTCTCCGGCCATCAGTTGCGTCTAAGTCCTTTCTTGTGGGATCGGATTGGTTCAAGAATAGGCCTTAACAAAGACTTTGAAGTAGATAAAGCTCATCTGTCTCGATGGGTTTCTTTGCTCCTCGATACTATGCCAAGGTACCCGGACCCATCTGTACTTAGGTGGTTGGGAGAGCGTTGCGCTTCTTTGCGGGAGATCAACAGCCTCCTTTTGATCTTCAGTAGGTTGCTTTCGCATCGATTAGAAATAAAAAAGAGACTTCCCTGGCCGGATGAAGAACAGGACGAGACCCCGGCCATTGACCTCGACGTGGAACTGAGTTCACTTTCCGATGACTGGGAACTTGATCAAGTGTACACCACGCATATAAAGCCACTGCTGCAGGATATAGCTCCTCAAGTGCTAAACATTGTCGTAAGAGAACTGGAGATGATGAATTCGCTCTTGACGGCTTGGGGTAAGGCCAATAAAGAGTGGGATCCCACATCGTACCGTCGTTCAGCCATCGAGCCTCATAAGCAGGATGAAATTCGTCACGCAGAAGACACTCTTATCGATGCGGCTCGTGACAGTCTCGTGGCCATAGGCGAAATGAATCCAGGAACATCCGATGGCTGGTTGGACATTTTGTGCAGGTCACAATCCTTTTTAGTGCGGCGCCTGTTTGTTCACGCCCTGGGTGAAAGACGAGACAAGTCTGCGGAAGAAAAGCTTCGTTTCTTTCTCGACAGACATAGTTTACATGATGTGCAGGCCCACCACGAGATTTATAGACTTATCGCCAGCCTTTACCCGGCCTTACCCGAGAAAGGACGCAGTGACCTCATCACGGTAATCTTGTCATATGAATGGCCAGATAGAGATGATAAGCGCTTTGCAGAGCGAACCGCATGGAACCATTATGATTGGCTCCAATGGCTGGTCGACGCTGACCCTAAATGCGATCTCGCGGTTGCGGCAAGGGACAAGGTACTTGCGGAACACCCTGGGTGGCAGCCAAGGGAGCATCCCGATTTCACACACTGGGCAGGACCAGTACGTACTGGTCCGTCAAGCCCCTATACCGTGGAACAGCTTATAGGGATGTCGCCGTCGGAATGGGTTGAAAACCTCCTAGTCTTCAAGGGCGATGAGTTCTTCGGACCCGACAGGGACGGTCTGCGACTGACAGTACGAGACGCGGCAAGGAAGGATCTTCGCTGGGGCCTAGATCTTGCCGAGGAACTGGCCAAGCGATCGGAATGGTCAACGGACTTGTGGGGAGCATTGTTGCTGTCTTGGGAGGGTTGGTCAGCAAATGAAGGCGAGTGTCTGTCCATTCTGAAGTGGTTGAAGATCGAAGATCTGTGGGA
The DNA here is from genome assembly GCA_002067235.1 of Syntrophorhabdus sp. PtaB.Bin047. Taxonomy (GTDB): domain Bacteria; phylum Desulfobacterota; class Syntrophorhabdia; order Syntrophorhabdales; family Syntrophorhabdaceae; genus Delta-02. The sequence continues at coordinate 3,818 of MVQP01000114.1, read as the reverse complement.
GAACAACCTTTATAATGTGATATCGCTTCTCCACAGCCTAGTACGCGATGGCGGTAAAGGCTGCGCGGCTTTGATTCTGGAAGAGGCCAACGAGACGGCACGCGCTCTGTGGTCAAGAGCGGAACTGGATCAAGATATCCCCGAAAGCAGAAATGACTGGCTTCAGATGGCAATTAACAGATCAGCAGGTATTCTTGCTGAGTATTGGTTAGAGAGTATCCAGATATGGAGAAAGAAACAGGAACCAAAGCCAGAAGCCTTGAGCGAGTATTATCGAACCGTGCTGTCAGAGATGATACACTCAAAGAGCAAAGCATTGGGTATGGCGCTTACCATTCTGTCCAGTCAGCTAGCTTTTATGCTTTACGTTGACTACGAATGGACCAAGACCAATCTGGTCAAGTATTTTGACCCTGACAACGATTCCAGGAGCTTTCAACAGGCCTGGGACGGATTTCTTGGATGGGGGAGGTTGAACTCACTCGTGGTAGAAGAGATAGGCCCATACTTCGAAAAGGCCCTAACGCGACTCGACCGTGAACTTGCTTCGCACAGGGATCGCTTTATCGAGTATCTTGCCTTCATAATCTGTTTTCTTGTTCCTGATCCTAGAGAAGAATGGATTCCCGCCTTCTTCCGCTTTGCGACACCAGACGATAGAAAGATATTCGCTAGCCAGATTGAGCGATTTCTCCGCGGAATGAACGCCGATCAACAACGAGAACAGTGGGAACGTTGGATCAAGAGTTACTGGGAGAAGCGTCTCCAAGGTATACCAGAACCGCTTGCGGGAGGAGAGATTGCAAAGATGGTCGAGTGGGCTCCCAGGTTTGAACCGGTATTCAACCAAGTGGTTGATCTTGTTATTCAGATGCATCCCGCAGAATTTCATCATTCGTCCATAGTCCGTGATCTAGCAAAAGGCAACTTCATTGCCCAGTATCCAGAGCCTTCTGTCAACCTCCTTATATATCTGCTGAAATGCCAGTTTCCGGTATACTTCTGGCACGGCTTCAAGGACATAACCAGCCAGTTAGATAGGGAGAAAGTGTCGGAAGCTTTGATACAGCAACTCGACGAGATGGTAGTGGAGAAGGGACTTGCTTAAAGGGGCCATGAACGGGAGAAGTGGGTCCTGGCGGAATCGAAGATTTGAAGTATAAAACTTCCTCTCTCCCGTCCGCATTCGGTGGTGAAATGTCGGATTTTTCACTACAAGAAGCCGAAGCCTGAGATATCGCAACGGTTCAAAATGCCTTGCAAATTCCCCGGGTCTGATAGACAATTACCTATATCAAGGCGGGTCAAATCCACGGACAATTCATCCACCAGGGCCTTTAGATCAACAAGATGGGGGCGTCCTCATGGCTAAGTCTGGCAAGAAAGACTCTATCCTCCGGGAGATCAACGATAACCCGCTGTCTCGTGAGGAGGTCATCGCGTTCGTTACAGAAGTGGCGAAATTGTCCCCTGAAGACAGGGGCTTTGAGGGGCATGCCATCACCGCTATCCGTGTGCTTGAGGGAAGACCAGGTAAAGTCCTCTCAATTGTGTTCAGGATGGAAGCGCTTGCCCGGCTGATTGACCAGGGACTTCTGCCTGGTTGGTGCAGAGAGCCCGACAGCCCCGAAGGTCCTTGGAGTGTCAGGCTGCCCATCTTTGCGGCGGCGGGCGTGACCCCGGTATTTCTCGATGACAATGGCAAGGTCGCTTTTGACAAGGACGAGTTGCTGAAAGCAACTTTCATCCAGGGGAAAGAGGAATATGAGGAGATCGAATAGCCGGAGCTGTGTGGTTAATAGAGACAAGTTCGGCGATCCCATATACGGTAAGACCCGGAAGCGGCTCCTCTTTGAGACATGAGAAACAGTAAGGATACACCTAGCCGAGATATTGAGGCTCTATGAGATAATGAACAAAATAGATGACCGTCTCTATCATTCCTTTCTATCCGCTTATGAAGCAACCGACAAGGTTATTGGCAAAGATGCGAGCCTCTCGGAAGACTTCCACCTTATCAGGTTCTTTTCAACGCAATTGTTGGCGAACTGTTTCCCGGCTGATTTTGAAAGCCTCCGCAAGATCGGGTTATTCCCAGTAGTAGAAGCTGAGTTGGAGTTAGAGTACTCCCTTTTCTTCGCAAAGGCCGGCATATACAAAATGGCTTACATGTGTTTGCGGAACTTCATGGAACTGAGCTTGGTTTGCTTTCATTACATGCTGACTTCAAGAAGAGCCATAGAATGGGTTAAAGGTGAAGCGCCTACTCCCTTCAAGAGACAGATACTTGCCGTTCTCTTTGAGAGCGAGGATTTCCGTGAACTTGACCAGCACATCCACATCAAGCAAGGCATTGACGAGTACTACAACAAGCTGAGCGACATTTGCCATACCCGGGGCCGACCATGCAGTCACTTGGCGTTGTCCAAAGCGAACTACCCCCAGTTCATCGAGGAAAGCCTGCGTGATTACGTTTCGTGCTGCAAGGACGTTGTGGATATCGGATTCCTGAGAAGCAACTCCCCAACAACCATTTGGATTGTGTTACCTTATAGATACTGCTATAATAACACATGTATAGAAAGACATCCCCCCAGCAGAAGCTCTTCGCTATAGAGACACGGATATCCCCCTCACTGCGCAGGCGCCTTGAGTCCTCATGGGCGCATCTGTTCAGGATCGAGATCCTTCCCATCCTCTTCAGGAACGAGGACAAGTATGCCATGCTCTACGGCACGACGGGCCGCCCCAACTTCAGCGTCGCCCGCCTTCTCGGCCTGTGCCTTCTTGAGGAGTGGAACGATCTGAGCGACCAGGAGGCCCTCGACACCTTCAGCTTCGATGTCAGGTGGCGCTATGCCCTCGATGCAGATGAGGAAGAGGACTACCTCTCCCGCCGCTCCCTCGTGGAGTTCCGCAGGCGCCTTGCCGCCTCTGATCCCGACATGAGGCTCATCCGCGATCTCTTCGATGCCATAAGGGACTCGGCCATGGAGAAGATGGGCCTCTCCGCCACGAACCAGAGGCTCGATTCCACGCATATCATCTCCAACATACAGGTCCGGGGAAGACTGGCCCTTATCTCCCACACCCTCACCCTCTTCCTCAAAAGCCTCGACGAGGAGCACCTCTCACGGGTACCGGAGGAGATACGGCAATGGCATGCACGGGAACCCGAGGGATGGTTCGGGCTGGGTCCGGCGGAGCAGAGGACCGAACTCGATGAGCTTGCAGGGTACCTCCACGAACTTGTCATTCTCTTCGGGAAGGACGGGGACGTTACAACCGGTGAGCCCTACCGGCTCCTTGACCGCCTTCTCTCCGAGCAGTGCGAACTCGCCGGATCATCCGGGGTTCAGGTGAAGAAGAAGAGCGCGGGCGCCACCCTCCAGTCCCCCTATGACCCCGATGCGTCCTGCGGCCACAAGGGGCCGGGATACAGCCTTCATATAACGGAGACATGCAACAACGACAGGAAGACGGAGATCATCACCGACTACGAGGTGCACGGCGCCGCCCGGTCCGATATCGGCAAGACCCTCACCGTCATCGAGCGCCTCGATGCCGCCGGACTCAAACCGCAGGTCCTCTTCGCCGACGGCGGGTACCCCTCCGTTCCTTCCGCATTGAAGATCAGGGAGCAGGGGATCGAGCTTGTCGCCCCCGTCAACCGCAGCAGGCTCGGTGATGATGTGGCAGGCAGGGACCTCTTCGTCTTCGACGATACGGGTCGTGTATCCCGCTGTCCCAGGGGCCACGCCCCCGTAGACCACCGTGTCCTCAGCGGCAACAACACGAAGCGCCGTTCCCTCCATGCC
>MVQP01000113.1 GCA_002067235.1 Syntrophorhabdus sp. PtaB.Bin047 | reverse complement strand
CCTTGTATGTTACTCCCAATGGAATATCACAGGCAGTCCATGATAAGAAGAATGAAAGTAAGGTTACCGGCGTGGCAGGCCGTTTAAACCAGGGGATCCTATCCCGTGTTCCAGCTCGGGTCGCCACGCCATCTCCGTACAAGCCCGGACAGTTGCCAGGGACTCACAGGAGATCCCGCATTGCACAAGGTCGGGACAAGGGAAAAGGGGGCCATATCATGGACGACGTTTTCATTGGCATCGACGTATCGAAGGAGTATTGCGACGTGGCGGTCATTCCGGACGGGACGCGGAAGAGGTTCACCAATGACGAGGAAGGCCAGGAGGCTGTCGCTGCCTTCATGCTTCCCCTTAAGCCCGGCCGGATCGTCATTGAGGCGACGGGGGGGTACGAGATGGGAGTGGTGCGGGTCCTCGCAGACAACCTGCTCCCGATCGTAGCCGTCAACCCCCGGCAGGTGAGGGATTTTGCAAAGGCAACGGGCAGGCTCGCAAAGACCGACACCATTGACGCGGATGTCCTCGCGCAGTTCGCGAAGGCCATTCAGCCTGACATACGGCCCCTCCCCGAGAAAGAGGCCCAGGTGTTCCGTGCGCTCGTAGCCCGCAGGCGGCAGCTCGTCCAGATGCTGACGATGGAGAAGAGCCGCCTCGAGAAATCACCCCCTGCCGGAAGCAAGGACATCAGGAACCACATATACTATCTCACCGAGGCCCTGAAGAAGATCGACAGGGACATCTCGCGGACCATCAGGAAGAGCCCCCTCTGGAAGGAAAAGGAAACGATCCTGACAAGCACGCCCGGCATCGGCCCCGTCATCTCCTGTACCCTTATCGCAGCCCTTCCCGAACTGGGGATGCTGAACCGGAAAGAAATTGCGGCACTCGTCGGGGTTGCCCCCTTCAACCGGGACAGTGGAAAGCACAGGGGCAAAAGGACCATCTGGGGAGGCAGGTCGCATGTCAGGGCCGTACTGTACATGGGAACCCTCAGTGCGATCAGGTTCAATCCTGTCATCAGGGCTTTCTACAAAAGGCTCGTCGATGCCGGAAAGGTCAAGAAACTTGCCGTCACCGCCTGCATGAGGAAACTCCTGACCATCCTCAATACCATGATGAAGAACAAAGCAACATGGGCGGAGGCCCGTTCATGAAAAAGAAATCAATTGACATTCAACACAGTTGCTGGAACTTGAAACCGCCTCTACTCCAGGCTTTTCGACATGAGGAGCATGTTGCGTTCCTTGGCGTGCATTGTGAAGTTGCAGTGGTTGAGGACCTTGTTCATGGGGAAGTTTTCCTGCACTATCTCCGCGTTGACGACGCGGATGCCGAGGTATTTCGAAAGGTCGAGGCAGGCCTCGAGGAGGAGGCGCCCCAGGGTCTTTTTCTGCCAGGAATCGGTGACAATGACGGCGTATTCCGCCTGGCCCGTCGTGCCGCACTTGATAAGGCGGGCTATGGCCACGAGTTTCCGGCTGTCCCCGTCCACTGTTTCGGCGACTACCGCGACCTCTTCCTCAGGGTCTATGACACAGTAACGGCGGGCGGCCTCAGGCGTGGGGTCGAAGGGGGAGAGGAAGCGCATCCACAAAGAGCGGGGAGAGCAACCCTTCACGAAGTCGGTCCAGAGGTCGATATCGTTCTGTGTGAGCAGTCTGAGGTGTACCCGCAGGCCTGCCATCTCGAAGGAACGGTCCGCCAGGAAGCCGTTGAGATCGGCAAGGCGCGCCGCGCTGCGCCTGCGGCCGTGTCTGTACATCTCCGACAGGACCTCGACGGCCATTTCGGGAGTGGAAAAGACGGGAATGCCCTTCTGTTCCATCTCAATGACGTGGTCCATCATGAATTCCTTGCACGCCACGCAGCACAACACCGGTTTCCCCCTGTAATCGATGGAAGTCAGGGTGTCCACGTAGGACCCGAGTATCTCGCCCTGAACGATGAGGACAACGGCATGGACCTGGGCGCTCTCAATCCCGATCCTGATGAGTTCGCGTACTTGCGCGGCATCCATGTTGAAGGAACAGTCCACGGGGTTCTGGACGTTGAGGTAGTCATCGAGATAGGGTGCCAGCCTCTCCTTCAAACGGGGTTCGAGCTCGGCGAGCTTGAGCCCTGTCATGTAAAGCATGTCCGTAGCGGCGACACCGAGGGACCCCGTGTATGTCACGACGAAGACGGCGGGTCCCCGTGGCAGGGGTTGCTTTGAAAAGGCCCGCACAAGTGAGAAGAGATGTTCGTTGTCCCGGGCCCGGATGATGCCGCTTTGCCGGAATGCGGCGGAATTGATCTCGTCGTTACCGGCCAGCTCATCGTCGAGTGACGAGACGGCCTTCTTTCCCGCCTCGGTCCGGCCTGTCTTGAGGGCGATGACGGGCTTTTTTGCAGAGACCCGTCCCGCCACTTCAATAAGGCGTCGGCCGCTCGTCACATCCTCCATGTACATCCCCACCACACCTATACCTGGATCCTCCCCCATGAATTCGAGGATATCGGCCTCACTGATGTCCATCTTATTGCCGATGGTGGCGATTATCCCGAAGTCGATCACATTATGCAGTCCCGTGAGCATTCCCGCCGCATAGACCCCGGCCTGGGCGATGAGCCCCACATTCCCCCTCCGCAATTCACCAAGGAGCCCAATCGATTGGACCATGTTGTGATGGGTATTGATGATGCCGGAACAATTGGGGCCGAGCAGGCGGCATCCCTTTTCCACGACAAGGTCTTTGATGCGGGCCTGTGTTTTTCTACCTGCTTCCCCCGTTTCCGCGAAGCCCGCCGTCTCCACCACGAGATGCCTGACACCCTTCGTGCAGCAGTCTTCAATGGCTTGCGGGGCCGCCGCGGCCGGGACAATTATGATCGCCGTGTCCACCGGGCCTTCAACATCGAGGATCGACGGATAGGCACTGACCCCCAGCACGGAACCCTTCCGGGGATTTATGGGATAGATCTTGCCTTCGAACCGGTGGGAAAGCAGGTTGCGCATCACGTTGTATCCCAGTTTTCCCCCGGAATCGGTAGCTCCCAGCACGGCGATACTTTTGGGGTAGAAGAGCCTGCGAAGATCGTCCTTTGCCCTGGGAGCCGCTTGAGGAGAGATCCGGGGGGAATGGTCGACGAATATACGTGCATCCACGGCAACGCAACCGGTGGGGTAGAGAAGAACGGGATTGATATCGAGCTCCTTGAGCTCCGGGTGCTGCATGGCAAGGGAGGAGACATTGAGGAGCATTTCCCCGAGGGCCGCGAGGTCGACGGAGACACCCCGGTATCCCTTCAGGATGGGGAAGCCCTTGATCTCCTCCATCATCTCCCGGGCGGAGTCCGCGGTGACCGGCAGGACCCTGAACGTCACATCTTTCATAACCTCGGCAAAGATCCCGCCGAGTCCGAACATGAGGACGGGCCCAAAACTGTCGTCGCGCGTGAATCCGACGATCGCCTCCACCCCCGGCGGGGCCATCTTCTGCACCGACACCCCCGTGATGTTCCTGTCACTGAAGGACGAGAAAATCTCGTGGCAGGCTTGCCTGACATCGCCGTCGTTCGCGAGGTTCAGCTTTACGCCTCCCCCGTCGGTCTTGTGGATGACATCGGGCGAGACGATCTTGAGGACGACGGGGTAGCCCAGGTTCCGCGCGGTCTCGACGGCCTCTTCCCCGGAGGTGACGACGGTCGCACCCGTTGTCCTGATGCCGGCGCTCTCGAGGATCGCCTTGCTCTCGTGCTCCATGAGGTGATCGCGGCCTTCCGACCGTGAAAGACCCAGTATTCGCGGTATGATACTGCGCCCGTTGCGGCCGCTCCGTGTGCTCTTTTTTTGGTTCGTCTCCATTTGTCTGCCCCCGTCGCGTGTGAATGTGTCCGCGAATGGCGGTAGTTTATTATTGCATGACAGGAGGGCGGGTGGTATCGGCTGCAATCTGTTTCTTCTGTCGGAGAGTGAAAGGGATGTCGTGACGGTCTCCGGCTTACATGGTGGGGTCATGCGGCGGGCAGCCGCATAGGATGAAGCCTGACGAGAGGATGGGTCGCTAGATGATGAGGTTGTTCTTCACCGCGTAGAGGGTCAGTTCCGCATTCTTCTTCATGTCCATCTTGTCGAGTATCCTTGTCCGGTAGGTGCTGATGGTCTTCGCGCTGAGACAGAGCTCGTCAGCCACCTCGCTTACGGACATGCCGGAGGCAAGCAGGAGCATGACCTGGTATTCACGGTTGGAGAGCCTTTCGTGGCGGGGTTTCTCCGCGCCCGCGTCGAGTTCGAAGGCAAGCTTCTCGGCAAGGGAAACAGTGACATACTTGCCGCCGCGGGAGACTTTACGGATCGCGCTTATCAGCTCCTGGGGGGCGCTGGCCTTGGTGAGATAACCGGAGGCTCCGGCGCGGAGCATCCGAACGGCGTACTGTTCCTCGGGATGCATGCTGAGGATGAGGACGGGTACCCTGGGTTTCATGACCTTGATCTCTTCGAGGACCTCGAGTCCGCTCTTTCCCGGCATGGAGATATCGAGGAGAACGAGGTCGTAGTCCTTTGACTGCATCTTGAGCAGTACCTCCTGCCCGCTTTCCGCCTCATCCTCGACGATCATGTCATCGAGGCCGGCGAGTATCTGCTTGATGCCTTCCCGGACCACCGAGTGATCGTCAGCAACAAGGATCCGTATCATGTCATCTCCTCCTGTTGCGCATGGGTATCCGGACCTTTATCGTCGTTCCCTTGCGCGGTTTGCCGCTGATACCTACGCTGCCTCCCCACAGGTTGACCCGCTCACGGATGCCTATGATCCCGAATGACTTCGGATTGTCTATCTCCTCCCGGGTGATGCCTCTTCCGTTATCGGTGACCTCGAGGTGAAGGTTGCCGCCTTTCTCAACAAAGCGGACGCGGACGAGTGTCGCTCCGGAATGGCGGGCCACGTTCGTCAATGTCTCCTGGAATATGCGAAAAAGTGCGGTGGCCCGGTCCTTGTCGACGGAGCTGTCCTTACAGTCGAAACGGGCGTCGCACTGAACGCCGGTCCTCCCCTGGAACTCCCCGACCTGCCATTCCATGGCGGCGATAAGGCCAAGGTCGTCGAGAAGTATGGGACGAAGCTCCGTGGAGATCCGATGCACGCTGTCTATCGTCCTGTCGACGAGGCCGCGCATCCGCTGCACCTTGCCGGCGAGCGACAGGTCTCCCGGCGGCATCGAAGAGCTGAGCCAGGCAAGGTCCATCTGGAGGGCCGTGAGCGATTGTCCCAGTTCGTCATGTATCTCCCGGGCTATCCGGGTGCTTTCCTTCTCGCGAACTGACTGAAGGTAGATCGACAGCTCCCGGAGCTGCTCCCGGGAATCTGCCAGCTCCTGAACCGCCCGTCTCTGTTCGGTGATGTCTTCGTAGGTGATGACTATCCGTCGCTGTTTCAGCGCGTCACCGATGCGGGCGGACCTCATGCGGCAGAGTATGTCCCTGCCGTCCTTGCGTCGGCAGCGGAACTCGGCGACGAAGGTGCGCTGATGCTCCAGGGTGCTGTAGAAGTGACTGCCGATCTCCTCCGCCTCCTTCTCGTTCCGGTAGAAGAGGGTGACACTCTTGCCGATAAGCTCCTCCGGGCGCCAGCCGAAGACCTCTTCGACTGCCGTGTTGGCGAAGTTGATCCGCCTGTCCTCAAGGCCGACGATAGCCTGCGGAATGGCATCGAGGATGGATGACTTGAGGGCGTCCAGTTCCTGAAGGCTTTCCTTTGCCACCTTGTGTTCCGTGATATCCATCGAATTGCCGAGAACGGCCTTCCGCCCCTTGAAGAAGATGGGGGTCACCGTCTCCATAATCCACTTGACCTCGCCCCCTTTTGTTATGAGCCGGTATTCGAAGGGGGTGAGGCGGCGGCCCTTGAGCATGTCGACAGCTTCCCTGACGGCCGTTGTCCGGTCGTCAGGATGGACCACGCTGAGGGGATCCATCTCCAGGAGTTCCGCTTCCGCATAACCTGTATATTCCTGGATATGGAGATTGACGAACTGGAACCTCTTGTTCACGGTGATATACACGCCCACCTGCAGATTGTTGGCGAGCGTCTTATAGAGTTCTGTTTCGCTGGTATCCGACATGTTCAGCAGTTTCTGCTCGAGACCGCCCCGCGATGTCAGCACTGTCTGTGCAAGCTTCTTCTTCATGGTCATTACCTGCCCCGTAACCGTTCCAGGCCCAAACCCCCGGTTTCCGGTCTTGAGGACGAGAGACCTCGAACACAGACCTTTCCCGTTGTTGAGCCACCTTCGTTGTGGGATTAGTAAAGGTGAGAGTACGTCTCAACGCAAGCCGGTGAGAGATGCAATTTGGCCGGACGTTCATGTGCGCCCCGGCATCATGTTCAATATTACAATGCTCTGCCCGCGATGTCAATCTTTTGCCGTGATGCTAGGATGTCATTGACACAATCCTGACCGACTGATACCATCAGTGGTAACAGAACATATGCAGCAAGAAAGGGGGATGACATGGATCTGTTCGCGGCTATGCGCGGAAGGAGAAGCTGCCGGGATTACCTGCCGGACCCGGTGGGAGAAGATGCGATCGAAAAGGTTCTGGAGGCCGCAACATGGGCCCCATCACCGCTCAACATGCAGCCATGGGAATTCTTCGTGGTCACGAATGCGGCGGTGAGGGAGAGGATCTACGAGGAGGCACAGAGGTGTCGGCTGTGGGCCCTCGAGAAGAGCGGCTGGAAGTGGCTCGATTCATACAGGGTGGATTTCCTGAAACAGGCGCCCGTCATAGTTGCGGTGGTGGGCGACCCCGGGAAGACGGGCGTGGACATGTTCATGGAAGAGGGCAACATGGGATACCAGGCGGCATGTGCCGCCGCGGTCCAGAACATGCACCTTGCCGCGTACTCCCTCGAACTGAGTTCGCTCTGGTTCACCCTGTTCGACAAGAAGGTCTTGAGGGAGATACTGGGGATCGACGGGGCGAAGGTGCCTCTTGCCCTCGTGTGCCTGGGCAAACGGGCCTCGGATATCCGTGAGATTCCGAGAAAGGCCGTGAAGGACAAGACGACGTACCTCAGGTGAGGCGTTCCGTTCTGGAGGGATGGAGAGAAAAACCCTCACAGGGGCTCAGCATAAGGGCCGACCCGTCGCTGTCATAGCGCCGTTTGCGGTCCGGCGAACTCCCACTGGCACCAGCTGTCAGGGGGATGAGGGCCCGGGGGACAGTATTTGCAGGACACCGTTATCCTGGGATCAATGATCGCGGCGACGTTCGTGAAGCCATGCTCGAAGGTGGGCCGGCAGGCGAAGACCTCCTTGCCCGACCGGAGCCTTGCCTCCTGGGGAGGACAGGAAAGGACCGTCAGAAGCGCTCTTTCTCCGTCCTGTTCGATGCTGTAGGAGCATTTCGCTGCCCAGCTCATAAGGTTTATGGTGCGAAGGACCGCGTCGAGCCCCGCGTTCTCCGGCAGGGCAAGGACCTCCTTTATCCGCCGGGCTTCCAGCCTGGAGGACACGTCCCACATGCGGATATCGATCTCGAGGGCCTTTTCCGTCCCGTATCTGTCCTCAACCCCGGAGAACCATAGACCGTCGCAGGTGTGCCAGTTCCATGAGTACATCTTGATGAGCTCTATGAGCGTTTCCCTCGGGAGTTGTTCCAACTGGGCGTGAACCGGGTTCTGTGGCGTTTCCATGATCCTCTGGCCTCCTTGTTGTGATGGGTGCTGAAATAGTATGACACGATGCGGATGAGAAATGAAAATAATTCCCAAAAAGAAAGTCTGGAAAGTAATATATTACGGTACCCGTTCGGGCGACGATTGTCGGAAGGAGGCTGAAGTGACGAAGAACAGGAATACGATGGCGATACTGCCGCTGCTGGCTGTGTACCTCCTGTCTCTCGCGGCTTTTCTTTCCGTGAGCGGCATTGCGATCTGTGCGGAAAGGGTCTTCAGGAACGTCATCGTGCTTGTGGGGGATGGAATGGGCTCTACTCATACGACCTTGACCAGGTGGTACAAGGGCGCCCCGCTTTCGTTCGATGCTATGTATGTGGGAGGGGTGCGGACCTATGCCGCGGATTCCCTGATAACCGATTCGGCCCCTGCCGCGACGGCCTTTGCATGCGGCTTCAAATCCATGGATAAGTCCGTGGGCATAATGGCCTGCGGGGCGACCATACCGGGGGTTCCCGATCCCGGAGAGTCCCGGTGCAAACCGATAGCGTCCGTGCTGGAAGGAGCGAAACTGAGCGGAAGGTCCGTCGGTCTTGTGGCGACCTCCAACGTCCAGCATGCGACGCCCGCCGCCTTCTCTTCTCATTGGCCCGACAGGGCGGACTACAGCGAGATCGCAAGACAGCAGGTATACCAGGACATCGACGTGGTCCTGGGGGGCGGGAGGCAATACCTGCTTCCCACGGGTAAGGGCGGTACGCGAAAGGACGACGAGAACCTCATCGATGTCCTCCGGTCGAAAGGCTACGCTTTCGCGGCGAACAGGGAGGAGATGCTGAAAGCCGCATCCCCGAAGCTCTGGGGCATGTTCGCGGATGACGCACTGGCATACGATCTCGACAGAAAGAGCCTCTTGCCGGGCGAACCGGGCCTGTCGGAAATGACTGCCAAGGCGATAGAGGTCCTGTCGAAGAACCCGAAGGGTTTTTTTCTGTTCGTGGAAGGAAGCAAGATCGACTGGGCCTCCCACGCGAACGACCCTGTGGGGGTGATAAGCGATGTCCTTGCCTTCGATGAGGCCGTTGGGATTGCCCTCGATTTTGCGCGCAAGAATGGCGGTACCATGGTGATCGCGCTGTCGGACCATGGAAACGGAGGAATGTCCATAGGGAACCGGGGAACGGACAAGGCGTACTCCCGCCTCCGGCACGAGCGGGTTGTCGGTCCCCTCAGGAAGGCGTCTCTCACCGGCGAGGGCATCGAGGAAGCATTGAAAGGCGACAGGTCAGAGGACAACGTGAAGAGGGTGATAGCGAAATACCTCGGGATAGACGACCTGACCCCGGGGGAGATGGCCGCGGTTCGGTCCGCGAAGCCCGGAAAGATGAACGAGGCGACAGGCCCACTGGTAAGCATGCGAAGCTGCGTGGGCTGGACGACCCACGGGCACACGGGTGAAGACCTTTTCTTCTATTATTATGGCATGGACAGACCCCTGCCGATGATAGAGAACTCCGATATAGCCCGCATCATGGCAAAGGCCATGGGATTCGACCTAGCCGATGCGGACAGGCGGCTCTTCGTCCCCGCCGAAGAGGTTTTCAAGAGGATCGGGGCATCGGTGACCCTCGACCGCAAGGACCCCCGCAACATGGTCCTCATCGTTGAATCGGAGGGGAAGAGAGCCGAGTTGCCGCTGAGCAAGAATACCATGAGAATAAAGGGAAGGACGGAAACCACCCGCACTCTGGAAGGCATCACCGTCCTCGCCCCCGCGACCGGCAAAGTCTACATCCCCCGGGAGGCGGTGGAGATCTTCCAAAAGTCGGAATAAGACAGAGAAAAGACTGTTTCAGGTTTCAAGTTCCAAGTTTCAGGTTAGAGACAGAAGAGATTAGGGTTGCGGTTTTACCGGACAGTCAGTCCCTCTCGGATCGGTGTCTTGAGCCCGAGACTTGAAACCTTGTATGTTACTCCCAATGGAATATCACAGGCAGTCCATGATAAGAAGAATGAAAGTAAGGTTACCGGCGT
>MVQP01000112.1 GCA_002067235.1 Syntrophorhabdus sp. PtaB.Bin047 | reverse complement strand
CCCTGCGCGGCCAGAACAACGTCCAGGGCGCCTGCGACATGGGCGCGCTGCCCAACGTCTTCCCCGGTTACCAGAGGGTCATCGACCCCGCGGCACGGGAGAAGTTCGAAAAGGCGTGGAACGTCAAAAAACTGCCCGAGAACAACGGTCTCATGATGCCCCAGATGATGGAGGGCCTTGTCGACAAGAAGGTCAGGGCGTTCTACGTCTTCGGCGAGAACCTCGCCAACACCGAACCCGATATACACAAGGTCGAGCACGAGCTCTCCTCCGCGGAATTCCTGGTCTGTCAGGACATCTTCCCCACGGAAACCACGCGCTTTGCCCATGTCATCCTCCCCGCCGCATCATGGTGCGAGGACGACGGGACCTTCACAAGCAGCGAAAGAAGGGTGAACCGCGTCCGCAAGGTCAAGAACCCGCCCGGCGATGCGAAACCGAACTGGTGGATATTCAAGGAAATCGCCAGGAGAATGGGACAGGAATGGGCATCGAACAGCGGGCCCGAGATATGGGACAACGAGGTGTCTGTCCTTGCACCGGCACTCGGAGGGATCAAGTACAGCCGCATCGAGAAAGATGGGCTCCAGTGGCCCTGCCCCAACACGGACCATCCGGGAACAGCTTTCCTCCATCGCGACGGCGTGTTCACCCATGGCAAAGGAATATTCAATCCCGTCGACTGGAAAGCGCCGGCGGAGGTTCCCGACAAGGAATATCCTTTCGTCCTCAGCACGGGCCGCAGGCTCTACCAGTACCACACAAGGACCCAGACGGGCCGCTCGGGCCTCGATTTCCTGATGCCCGAGGAGACTGCTGATATCTCCATCGCCGACGCGCAAAGGCTCGGTATCCAGCCGGACGAACGCGTAAAGGTCCGGTCGCGCCGCGGAGAAGTGGAGGTCAAGGCCAGAGTCACCAAAGAGGTGCCCCCCGGCATGGTCTGGATGTCCTTCCATTTCAGGGAAGGATCGGCAAACTGGCTCACCAACGCGGTGTATGACCCTGCAACCCTTACCGCGGAGTACAAGGCCTGTGCCGTTGCGGTGGAAAAGGTGTAGGACAAACGAACAACATACCGGTCACAACAGTGACGAATATCCTCAAAGCCCCCGAAATCCACCCCTCGGGGGCTTTCTTTTCTACCGTTCAATATGGGGCCCGCCGCTTCGAGACCTTGCGCGCCCGGGGTGAATATGCCATTCTATAGGCACAACAAAACAGAGGAGGGGTTATGGAGACACGAGAATTTTCAGCCATCATCGATCTGGCGATATCAAAAGAAGAGGAAGCTTACGATTTTTACATGGAACTCGTGAAGATGGTGGATGACAGGGCCGCAAAGGATGCACTGCAGGTCGTCGCCGGCGAGGAAAAGAAACACAGGGAGTTCCTGGTGAACTATCGCGACAAGGGCTACGGCGACACGGGCCTGAGGATGACGTCCGTTGTCGACTACAAGATAGCGGAGCACCTCGAGGCGCCAGAACCCAAGACCGGCATGGAAAGCAAGGATGTTTTCCTCATAGCGGCCCATCGTGAGAAGAGCTCGAACGAGTTCTACCTGGGACTTGCCTCCATTCACCCGGCGGGACCGACGAGGGACATGCTCCTCACGATGGCCCAAGAGGAGCTGAAGCACAAGGAAAAGATGGAATACTACTACGCGAACGCCGCTTTCCCGCAAACGTCCGGAGGGTAGGAGCAGACCGGGGCAGACGCCCTCGTGAGAACCGTCAATATACGGCAGGGAAACCCGTGGATCTCATCGAATTTGCCATCTTTGAATCATGGTTCGGCACTATCTCCGTCGTGATGAGGAACGGCCGGGTGGTACGTCTCGATCTTTCGGAGAACGACATGTACCAGGAGCACCGGGCCGTGCTGAAACGTTTTCCCGACGCTGTCGAATCGGACCGACCGTTCAAAACGGTGCGAACCCTTCTCCACCGGTACCTGAAAGGACAGACTGTGGACTTCCGTGATGTCGAGATCGATATATCGGACCTGCCGGAGTTCACCCGGCGGGTCCTGGAAGAACTTCGCAAGATCCCCTTCGGCGAAACGAGAAGCTATCTCGACATCGCGAGATGCGCCGGGCGCCCCTCAGGGGGACGGGCGGTCGGCCAGGCGGTCAAGAGAAACCCTATTCCCATCATCATCCCCTGTCACAGGGTCATCCGCCACGATGGGTCACTTGGCGGATTCGGCCTGGGGGAAAAGATAAAGAAAAGGCTTCTTTTTCTTGAGGGTGTCAAGAAAACCTGGTCGGTTTAGGCACAGATAGTCGCTGATGACGCCCGTCGACGTATCCGCCGTGGGTGCGATAAGATAAGTTTCTTCGTATTGCTGCCGCCAGATCACGTTGTCCTCGGAATCGAAGAATGCCATACTCGAAAAATGGAGCATGTCCCGCCGGCAGTCGGCGGAGACAAAAACCAGCATATAGGAAAGGTCCTTCGGGACGATCCCGTTCAGATCGAGGCATTCCCTGACCTCCTCGTTGAGAGCGCTTCCCGGACCGGGGACGAATTTCAGGACGGCCCGCGACGTGGTCACCTTGTTATGGGTCGAGTATGCGAGGGTCTGATCGATGTACCAGTTGTCATCCTGTCTGGTCCCGGCAACGACCGACCACATCCCCTTCGCCTGAACCCCTCCGCACAGGAAAGGCAGCAGAACCGGCAAAAGGCAGAGCGCGACGGCCGCAAGCCGCCGCAGTGTTCTTCGTGGCCCTGTCATATCTCCTTTATCGCATCTTTCGTGTGAAGTCTAAAGGGACCCCGTGCCGGAAGACCGATACCGGGTCCTTACCTTGAAGCCCGGGAGCCCCGGGACTTTGCAGCGTTACCGGCCACCGTTTGCTCACCGTCAGGTCCCGCGCTGCCTTCGAGATACCGCTTGAGGAACAGACCCGTGTAGCTCTTCTTCACGGACATGACGTCTTCGGGGGTGCCCTGAGCGATGATCGTCCCTCCCCGGCCGCCACCCTCGGGACCGAGGTCGATCACGTAATCGGCGCTCTTGATGACATCGAGGTTGTGCTCGATGACGACGACGGTGTTGCCTCTCTCGATAAGTTCATTGAGAACGTGGAGCAGTTTCTCGATGTCGACGAAGTGCAGACCCGTCGTCGGTTCATCGAGAATGTAGAAGGTCTTTCCCGTATCCCGCTTTGAAAGCTCGCGGGAAAGCTTGATCCTCTGGGCCTCTCCGCCGGAGAGGGTGGTCGCCGCCTGACCCAGGCGGATATACCCGAGACCCACCTCGTACAGGACCTTGAGCTTTGCCTTGATATGGGGATGGGCGTCGAAGAACTCCATCGCCTGCGTGACCGTCATCTCCAGGACATCGGCGATGCTCTTTCCGCGGTAAAGGATCTCCAGCGTGTCACGGTTGTAACGCTTCCCCTTGCACGCCTCGCAGACTATGTAAACGTCAGGGAGAAACTGCATCTCTATCTTGACGAAACCCTCTCCGGCGCAGGTCTCGCACCTTCCGCCCTTGACGTTGAAACTGAACCTTCCCTCCCTGTATCCCCTCATCCGCGATTCCGGAAGACGCGTGAAAAGCTCCCGGATATGGGTGAAGACACCGGTGTAGGTGGCGGGGTTGGATCTCGGGGTCCGCCCGATGGGGGACTGGTCGATGTCAATGACGCGGTCGACGGCCTCGAACCCGAGTATGCCGTCGGATTCGCCCACCCTCTCCTTCGACCTGTATAGTTTCTGTTTCAACAAAGGATAGAGCGTATCGACGACAAGGGTACTCTTGCCGGAACCCGACACACCCGTAACTGCGGTGAAGACCCCGAGGGGTATGGCGACGTCGATATTCTTCAGGTTGTTGGCCCGTGCCCCCTTGACCGTGAGAAAACCCCGCGGCTGCCTCCTGCCGGCCGGCCTTTCGATAGAGCGGCGCCCCGACACGTAAAGGCCCGTTACCGACTCGGGATGCATCTTCAACTCCGCGGGTGTTCCCTCGAAGACGAGGTGGCCGCCCTTCTCACCGGCCCCGGGACCGAGGTCGACGACATAGTCGGAAGAAACGATCGCGTCGTAGTCGTGCTCGACAACAATAACGGTATTGTCGAGGTCGCGAAGCCGCCGCAGCGTCTGCAGGAGCCTGTCGTTGTCCCTCTGGTGAAGCCCGATGCTGGGCTCATCAAGCACGTAAAGCACCCCGGTGAGGCCCGAGCCTATCTGCGTGGCAAGACGGATCCTCTGCGATTCACCGGAGGACAGGGTCGCGGAATTGCGGCTGAGACTGATGTAATCGAGACCGACGTCGAGAAGGAACTTGAGCCGTGATGCAACCTCCTTGAGTATCGTCCGGGCGATCTCCTGCTCCTTCTCGGGAAGCTCCAATCCGTCGAAAAAGGCGGCGCATTCCTCGATGGTCATCCGGGACACCTCAAAGATATTGAGCCCTCCGACCCTGACCCAGAGCATCTCCTTCCTGAGCCGGGCACCGTTGCATTCCGGACAGGGAATGAGGTTGATGAACCGCTCCAGCTTCTCACGCTCGTAGAAGTCGGCATCCTCATAATCCCGTGTGAGTTCCCCGATGACCCCCTCGAAGGCCCTCCTGCTGAAGCTGCGGCGGCCGCCATGGTCGTGGAAGAACTCTATTTCTTCGCCCTTCGAACCATAGAGGATGGCGTCACGCACGTCCTTCGGGAGGTCCCTGAAGGGCTTCCTGATGTCGATCCTGTAATGCTTGACGAGGGCCTCGAGAAAAGGCAGGAAATGGACGGGGTTCTTTTCGGCCCAGGGCACAACGGCGCCGTCACGGAGCGAAAGGTCCTGGTTGGGAACGATAAGGGCGGGGTCGAAGTACTCTTTGACCCCCAGCCCCGCGCATGCCGGACAGGCCCCGTAAGGGTTGTTGAAGGAGAACATCCGCGGGGCTATCTCGGGGTAACTGATGCCGCAGTCGGGACAGGCAAACTTCTCGCTGAAGACGCGCACCTGACTGCCGGTCTCGACCTTTACGAGTCCGCCCGCCCGGGAAAGAGCCAGCTCCACCGCCTCGAAGAGCCTGCGCTCCACACCATCGCGGATGGTGATCCTGTCAACCACCACTTCTATCTCGTGCTTCCTGTTCTTGTCGAGTTCGATATCGTCGGCAAGGTCCATGATGGCGCCGTCGATCCTCACCTTCGTGAAGCCATGCTCCCTGAGTTCCTCGATCTCCTTGCGGTACTCGCCCTTTCGGCCCCGCACGATGGGGGCAAGGATGGTGAGGCCCTTCCCCTGGCCGAGGGACAGGATAGCGTCGACGATCTGCGGGGCGTGCTGGCTCTTGATCTCCTTGCCGCACCCGTAACAGAACACATGGCCCACGCGTGCAAAGAGAAGCCGGAGATAATCGTATATCTCCGTGACGGTGCCCACGGTGCTCCGCGGGTTCTTGCTGATGCTCTTCTGCTCGATGCTGATCGCCGGTGACAATCCTTCGATATAGTCCACATCGGGCTTTTCCATCAATTCAAGGAACTGGCGGGCGTAAGAGGACAGGGATTCCACGTACCTGCGCTGGCCTTCGGCATAGATCGTGTCGAAGGCGAGTGTCGACTTGCCGGAACCGCTCGGTCCTGTGACAATGACCATCTTGTTGCGGGGAATGGTTACGTCGATGCCCTTGAGGTTATGCTCTCTCGCACCTTTTACGAATATACTGTCCATTTTCCTATAGCACCACGGTCTTCAAAGCCCCCTCATTGTAGCAGAAAACAAACGCCAATTCAAAAGACAATGACCCATGGGCTGTCCGAAATAGATCTACAGCAACGGACATGCTGACTCTCCGGAGCAATGCAGGGAAACAAAAATGACCAATGACCAAATTCCAATGACCAATGAAAATGATAATAACCAATTCACCAATAACCAATTGAACAAAGAAGAAGGACGGAACGGACCGCCTATATCATTTTTTTGTTTATTGGAATTTGGCTATTGGTCATTTTCTTCTTATCTGGTTATTGGAGTTTGGTCAATTGGTCATTATCTTCTTCCCTGGTCATTGGTCATTCTCGTCATTCAACCTCTTGCGGGAACGCTTACACGGCCTTATAATGTACCTCATCAAGGCTGCCGAGGCTTTTGTCGAATGAAAATTGGAAAAGGAGGTCACGGCTATGGACAACAATGAAAGACTGAAAGGCTGGAATCCTTATCTTGCCGGTGCGCTGACGGGACTTCTCCTCATCCTCTCGGTATGGGTGGCAGGCAAGTATTTCGGAGCCTCCACAACCTTTGTCCGGAGCGCCGGGCTTGTCGAAAAGGTCTTCTCCCAGGAAAGGGTCGCCCGGATGGAATACTTCATCAAAGAGCTTCCCAAGATCGACTGGCAGTGGATGTTCGTCATCGGCATATTCTTCGGCTCCCTGATCGCCTCCACGACATCGAAATCCTTTCGGTGGCAGGGCGTTCCTACGATGTGGGAGGGAAGGTTCGGGCCGGGGAGGGCAAAGCGCGCCGTCACGGCATTCTTGGGCGGCGCCATAGCCATGTTCGGGGCGCGCCTCGCCGACGGGTGACCGAGCGGCCACGGGCTGAGCGGTTCGCTCCAGCTGGCTGTAAGTGGCTTCATTTCCCTCATTTGTTTCTTCGTTGGCGGCCTCATCGTCGCCCGTATCCTCTACCGGGGAGGTGCCAGACAATGAACGATCTCCTCTACGGCATCATAACGGGTATCATCTTCGGTTTTCTCCTCCAGAAGGCCCGGGTCATACGCTACGACAAGCAACTGGCGGCCTTGCGGCTCATGGACATGACCATCGTCAAGTACATGTTCACCACGGTGCTCGTAGCCATGGTGGGCGTCTACCTTCTCAAGGACCTGGGACTGGTGAAACTTTCCATCAAACCGACCGTCCTGGGCGGAAATATCATCGGCGGACTCATCTTCGGCGCGGGGTGGGCGCTTCTGGGGTACTGCCCCGGAACATCCCTCGGTGCCCTCGGTGAAGGGCGCTACGATTCCATATGGGGGATCGTGGGCATGCTGGCAGGGGCGGCGGCATTTGCCGAACTCTTCCCCCTCATGAAGAGAACGGTCCTGACCTGGGGAAGCCTCGGCAAGATCACCATCCCGGGAATCCTGGGTGTCAATCACTGGATAGTAATTGTAATAATGATAATACTGGGCATCCTGATGTTCCGGTTCTTTGAGAAAAAAGGACTGTAGAAGATAGGTGATGGGTAACGGATGACGGGTGCGAGAATCGGAGTTTTCCGGGTATTCTACCCTTCGTCATTCCGGCGAAGGCCGGAATCCAGAAAAACCTTTGCCGCAGCAGAGAGCGTGCCTGCAGGGTAACGGCAATTACGCGGGAAGGGTCTTGGATCATCTTTTGCCTGGTTGTTTCAGTGTGTTATCTCTCCTGGATTCCGGCCTTCGCCGGAATGACGAGAGGAGAGGGTTGCGGGAATGACTAACATAGACCAGATAGACGACAATTGGATACTCGCGCAAAAATGCGCTTTTCCCATGACCCATGACCTATTGCCCATAACCGGATCCTTGACCTATGACCTATTACCCATAACCCGATCCTTTAAAGGAGTGTGCCATGTCCGTTGAGAGTCTTGTTGTTATCGGCGGGGTTGCCGCGGGGATGAGCGCGGCGAGCAGTTTCAAGAGGCTGAAGCCGGAGGCGGAGGCGATAGTGCTGCAGAACGACCATTTCATCTCTTACGGGGCCTGCAGCCTGCCCTATTACATATCCGACGACGTCAAGGATATCAACAGACTTATATCCCTGTCCCCGGAGGTCGCCACAAAAGAACGGGGCATCACGGTGCTTACCCGTCACGAGGCCCTGTCCATAGACCCCGCAAGAAGAACGGTGACTGCTGTGGACCTCGACAGGAACAACGAGAAGACCATATCTTATGACCATCTCGTCATCGCGACAGGAGGGTTGCCGGTACGTCCCCCTTTCCCCGGGATCGACCTCGGCCGCATCTTCACACTGAGGACCCTCCATGACGGTATCGAGATCAAGAAATTCATAGACCGGTGGACAACGTTCGAACCCTGCGTCGGGCCGCAATGCGTCTACATGAACCCCTTCGGAGACGAGAAGAGGGCCATGCAGGCCTCTATCGTCGGAGGCGGCTCCATTGGTATGGAGATGTGCGAGTCCCTGAGGAAAAGAGGGGTCGAGGCGATCGTCTTCGAGAAGATGGACCGCGTCCTCGGCACCATGGACACGAGCATAACGAGCATCGTCGAGGAAAGACTGGCCGCCGGGGGCGTGAACCTCATGAAAGGGGTGTCCGTCCAGAGCTTTGAAGGAGACAACGGCAACGTTGCCCGCGTCATCACCGACAAGGGAACGTTTGAAACCGACATGGTCCTCCTGGTGATCGGAGCGAGGCCGAACACGAAGATTGCCGTAGATGCCGGGATCGAGCTTGGCGCGGGCGGTGCGATAAAGGTGGATGATCATCTGAGGACGAATATTCCCGGTATCTATGCTGCCGGCGACTGTGCCGAAGCGACGCAGATGGTCACCGGGAAGAAGGCCTACATTCCTCTGGGTGCAACCGCCAACAAGCAGGGTCGAATAGCCGGAGAGAACGCCGCCGGCATGAACAACGTCTTTGAAGGCGTGGTGGGAACGGCCGTTACAAAGATCTTCGATCTCGAAGTGGCCCGCACGGGCCTGTCTCCCCTGGAAGCCGAGAGAGAAGGGATCGGCTATTTCGTGTCCACCATAAAGGGCAGGTCGAGGAGCACCGCGTATCCTGAGGGCAAGCCGATCACGGTGACCTATGTGGTCGAGAAAGCGTCGGGCAGGCTTCTCGGCGCCCAGATGGCCGGCAACGAGGGCGTCGCCCACAGGATAGACACGCTCGCGACGGCCCTGTACAACAGGATGACAATCGAGGACATCGCCCGCCTGGACCTCGCCTACGCGCCGCCTTTCGCCACGGTATGGGACCCGATACTTGTCGCCGCCAACGTGGCTCTGAAAAGATTGCAAAAGGAAAGGCAACTATAGTATACAGTTGATACAACCAGGTGGGAGCATAACTGTTAACAGATCCAAGAATGCTGAGGTCCAGGAGAGGCCATGCTGCACCACGCGTTGTCATCCGTTGAAGAACGTATATCCATGATCGAGAAGTCGCAGTGGGGGGAGGGATTGAGCCGCGAGGACATGGAGCGGTTCGCGCAGTACCTTTACGTCGCCAGGGCGCAGCCGAGCGAACCCATCTTCAATGAAGGGGCTATCGAACCCTACATGTGTTTCGTCGCTGACGGGCTCGTCAAAGTCACCAAGGGAGACTCCAAGAAAAATGTCAAGACCATATGCGAGATCGGCCCCGGCAGGACGGTCGGCGAAATGAGCATCATCGACGGTCTGCCCCGGTCCGCTTCGGCGGTGGCGGTGGAAGAGACCACCGTCCTCGTCCTCACCAAGGAAAACTTCGAGCTCCTCCTTAATGACAACCCCAAACTGGGGGTCGCCCTCTTCCGAAGACTCGCCCAGATGATAAGTCACAGGCTGCGGGTGTCGGACTGGATGCTCGTCGAATACATATACGAATCGGAGACGCCGTCTTAAGTCCTTGACAGGAGAGGGGTTCTGGAAGTCCCGGCCGGGCCTGACACCTTAAGGCCCGTCGTGCCGGCTCCTGACCTCAACCCTCGCTGACCGCCACTCCGGCTCTGGGCCGGAATGGCGGAGGAGGAAGTGGCGGGGATGACTGAGGGGTAAGTTGCCGGAATGGCAGGGAACCTTCAGGTTGTCCGGCAACATCGAAATCTATGTACGAACTTTAAAAGCGTTCCATCCGTCCCGT
>MVQP01000111.1 GCA_002067235.1 Syntrophorhabdus sp. PtaB.Bin047 | reverse complement strand
CTTCACCGAACTTACAAAGATAATGGTCGACTACGACCTCAGGATGGCAGGCCTTCAGGCCCCCTGCGAGGGCATCGAGGCATGCCGGTCCAAGGGGTTTCTCTACACGGACCACACCTACTCCCTCTATGAGAGGATACGGGAGGGGGAATGAGGACAACCACTGACCTTCAGGAGAAGACCGTCACCGTCACCGGCGGCAGGGGCTTCCTCGGAGGGCACCTTGTGCGCGCTCTCGAGGCACGCGGGTGCGGCAAGGTCCTCATCGCCGACCTCCCCGAGTACAACCTTGTCAACCTCGCCGACATACGACGGATGTACGAGGAACAAAGACCGGACATCGTCATCCATCTTGCGGCAAAGGTGGGCGGCATCGGTTTCAACCAGGAAAACCCCGCCTCCCTCTTCTATGAGAACGCCATGATGGGCATCCAGCTCATCCATGAAGGGTACCTCCACGGCATCGGCAAGTTCGTCGCCCTTGGGACTATCTGTGCCTATCCCAAGTTCACCCCCGTCCCTTTCAGGGAAGATAGTCTCTGGGACGGCTACCCCGAGGAAACCAACGCGCCTTACGGCCTCGCCAAGAAGATGATGCTGGTCCAGTCCCAGGCCTACCGGCAGCAGTACGGATTCAACTCCATCTTTCTGCTCCCGGTGAACCTCTACGGCCCGGGTGACAACTTCAGCTTCAGATCCTCCCACGTCATCCCGGCGCTCATCAGGAAGTTTCACCTCGGCAACCTCCTTTCCCGCGGCGACTTCGACGGCATTGTCCACGACTTCCTCCGCAGCGACGACGGGGAGGCTGTCATCAATGGTTCGCCCATCGTGATAACCAGAGATTCCCCCCTCGAGGACATCCTGGCCGTCCTGAAACACTTCGGCATCACCCGTCCATCCGACTCCAACCCGCAACCCGGAACCCGTAACCCGGAATATCCTCCTGTCTCCGTCGGGGTCTGGGGCACGGGTCTGGCAACGCGCGAGTTCTTCTACGTGGAGGACGCGGCGGAAGCCATCGTCGCCGCCACTGAGCGCTATGACGGGAGTGACCCCGTTAATATCGGCGCGGGCTTCGAGATCTCCATAAAGGACCTCGTGTCCCTTATCGTCAGCCTCATGGATTTTCACGGCGCCGTGGTCTGGGACCACACCAAACCGGACGGCCAGCCCCGCCGGATGCTCGACACCGCAAAGGCCCGGCAGGAATTCGACTTCCGGACGGCGACCTCTTTCAAAGAAGGGTTGAAAAAGACCATAGACTGGTATACCGCGCAATAACCGCCCCGGGTCGCACACCCTTCAGGGGAGAATAACCAATTAACCAAATTCCAATGACCGGATAAACAGAAAATAGCCAATGACCGAAAAGAACGATACGGGCAGTTCGTTATGCTCCGACCTTTTTTCAATTGGTCATTATCCGCGTTCAGAGAATCCGCTCGGGATGGGTAAAGATATTCCCCCTGGGGTTCCTGAGGGTGCCGATGAGGGTAATGCCGAGGGAGTCCGCGGTCTCTATCGCCAGTGACGTGGCGGCGGACACGCCCGTCACGATCTCTGCCCCGAGCCTCGCGGCCTTCACGACCATCTCGTAGCTCAGGCGCGAGCTTAAGTGGACGATGACCGCCTCATGGACCCTTCCTTCAAGGAGAAGCTTGCCGATGGCCTTGTCAAGGGCGTTGTGGCGTCCCACGTCCTCGGCGAAGGCCAGGAAGCCACCCTGCCCGTCGAAAAGTGAGGCGGCGTGGGTCGCCCCCGTCAGATGGTGGGCCTTCTGCTTGTCGACCATCGTCTTCTGCATTAAGAAGAGGTCGGAGAATGGCACCGTCATCCTCTTCGCCACGGCCGGTATGGACTTCGTCAGGTCACCGATCAGGTCCGACCCGCAGACTCCGCAACTCGAGTACACGGTCAGCTGCCGCCGCTTCTGCGGGAGAGGTCCCTCCCCCTTCCTTGCATCGCTCAGGAAGAGGTTGACCTTGTTCACCGACAGGTCGCTGCAGTAATTGGCACCGGCGATGTCGTCCATGGAGCTTATGAACCCGTCGGTAAAACAGAGTCCCAGGGCAAGGGGTATCTCCTCCCCCGGCAGCCGCATCGTCGTGTAGAAAGGCTCGTTATCGATATACACTTCAAGAGGCTCTTCCATGGCAACGCGCTCAACCTTGCGGACAACGTCCTCACCGGAACGCTTCATCACGGAAACCTCACGCACATCTCCCACCGCAAACCTCCAGAACAAGGATACAGAAGACGGTTCCAGGTTTCAAGAGGTAAAGACGGTTCCAGGTTCCAGGTTGCACGTTTCAAGCCAAAGACAAAGACGGACCATAAGGTGTATAGGTGCAGTATAGGACTTATAGGAGATTACAGTTTCCGACATCTTCCGCTATTCCTTGTTTCTGTCTTTAACCTGAAACTTGAAGCCTGAGACTTGAAACGGTTTTCTATCCCTGAAACCGGTTCTAATTCAGATAGTTGAGGATGCTGATGGACTGCATCTTTGAGAAGGCCGCCAGGAGGGTCTGGTAGGTGTTGAGGAGAACGGTGAATTCCGTGCCGAGCTGGGCGGTGTCGGCACCGACGAGTTCCGATTGTTCTTCTTCGATCCGCGCCTTCTTGGTGGCGTTGTTCTCGATGAGCATGTCCGCCTGAGTGCCCTGGAAAGCAACGATGGCGTTGTTCTTCACGACGGAGCTGCGGGCCGTTTCGATGTAATCGATGTTCTTGGAGATCCACGTGGTATCACCGGCATCGAAGGCATCCTTGAAATTCTTGAGCATCTCGAAAATGCTCAGGTCCTTGACCTGAAAGGTGTCGCCGGCGGCCAACGGTGTGTCCGTCGTGCCGAAAGCCAGTTTAATGCGGTTGTTCGTGGTGTTCGCCACACCCGCCCCGTCTATGAACATGCCCGCGTCATAGTCGCCCACATCGGTACCTGCGCTGCTCACGACGGAATCCACGTTATCGAACCCAAGGACTCCGGCGGCGGTCGACGCGGTGTTCGACCAGTTGAAAGTCGCGACGCTGCCTGTATTGTTGGTGATCGTGTATTTCCTTGTCTCGGCGCTGTACGTCACGGAGTAACCTGCCCCGAGTTGGGTCGAGATCTCGGCGGCAAGCTGGTGGCCCGTGTAGGTCCCATTCGTGAGCGTTATCGCCGCACCGTTGCGGTAGAAAGTGTTGTTCGTCCCGTCGATCACGATGTCTGCCGTCAGGTCGGCCCCGCCCGTCCGCACGGGCAGCGCGGCGGACCACGTGGCGCCTCCGTCGGTGGAGTAGGTATAGGTGGCCCGGGACGCGACAACCCCCGTTGTGGCCCCACTCGCGGCTATCCTGACAAGGAAGGACTTCCTGCCCGTGTCGAGGTCGCTCATTTCCGTCTTGCCGCTGGCAACAATGGAATCGACGGCGTCGAAGCCGAGCACCCCGGCGGCGGTGGCGCCGGCATTGGACCAGTTCAAGGTAACCGAAGCTGTCGTATTGTTCGTTATCACGAACTTTCGTGTCGTGGAATCGAAGGCAACGGAGTAATTGGCACCGAGGCGGGTCTGAATCTCCTGCGCCAGCGTGTTTCCCGTGTAGACGCCCGCCGTCAGGTTGACAGCGGCACCGTCGACATACATCGTCCTGTTCGTCGCGTTAAGGACATAGGCGAAGCTCCCGGTGTTTGAGTATATGTCGCCTGCGTACGTGTTGGACACGTCGCCAAAGGCTATTTTAGTCGTGCTGTAAAAAGCATCCCTGCCCGAGACCCCGTACTGTCCGAGTTGCGAGTTGTCGACATAGATGTTCGTCGCGTCCTCACCGTCCGAGGACACGGTGTACGTCACCGAGTAGTCGCTGTTCAAGCGGAATGGCGCGCTTTCGGCCTGTTGCCCGCCGTATATGTACGTGTTGCCCAGTTTCGAGTTGCCCACGGTGACCAGGTGTTCGATGATACTCTCCAGTTCCGCCACGTAAGCCTGGCGGATGCTCGAGTCGGCCGTGTCGAATCCTGCCGCCATCTCTCCCAGGGTCGCAAGCTGGCTGTCCACACTCGTCAGAGACGAATCATACATGCCAACCAGGGTCTTGAGCCTCTGCAGGTTGTCGCTGTACTGCGTCCCCATGCTCAGTTCGGCATCATACTCGACGGATCTGGCAAAGATGAGGGGGTTGTCGGACGGCGAATTTATACTCCTCTGCGTGGAGATCCTCTTCTCTATATCGGTGAGCTGTTGCCCCAGCTTGTTGATGCAGGTCTGGAACAGTCTGTATCTCATTGTCTCAGATATTCTCATCGTCCGATCTCCATGAGGGCGCTCATCAGGGTGTCCGCCGTGTTGATGAGGCGCGCCGCGGCCTGATAGGCGTACTGGAACTTGATGAGGTTTGACATCTCCTCATCTATGGAAACGCCGGATACCGTCTCCCTCTGGTTGGACACCATTTCCATCAGGTTCTGATGGTACTCGGACAGGTTCTGCGCGTTCTGCGAAAGGTTCCCCACCGTGCTTGCTATGGACGCGGTGTAGGTCACATAGGTCGTGGTCGTCCCGCCGATCGTCACGTCAGCGCTGCCGAGGTTGGCGATGGCGAGTGCTATGTCGTTGCCCGACATGTTCGATGCCGACGAGGTCACGGCTATGTAGTTCACATCCGTCTTGATCTCATCGCTGAGGTCGATGTTGGCGGCATAGTCCTGGGTCATGTTCTCGAAGAAGTTGACACCCGTCGTCCCGCCGGGATTGTAGCCGGTGGCGTGGACGGTGTTCACCTCCGTCATGAGGGACTCAGCGAGATCGTTGATATCGTCGATGAAGCCGACAAGCTGGGTGTCCCTCAGGTCGACGAGGCTCTTGAGAGTCCCCCCGCCTATGGAATTGGTGATATCGATGGAATACAGCGAGGTCCCCTTCCAGTACACGTGATAGAAGTTGTCGGCACCTGTCTTCTCGGCGGTCAGTTCATAGGAAATCCCCTTTTCGACGAGGAGCTTTCCATCGGCCGTCATGACCGTAAGGCCGCCGTTCTCGTCCTCGAAGTACTGGAGATCCAGTTTTCCCGAAAGCTTCTGCAACTGCATCATCCTCTGGCTCGCGAAACTCGCGCTCTCGCTTCCGCCCGCCGACGATTCATAGATCTTCTCGTTCAACGCGGCGATGGAGGCAAGGATGTTGTTTATCTCCGTCACTTCACTGGAGACGTTGTTGTCTGTCTCCACCTGAAGGGTCTTCAGTTCACCGTAGGTGTTGCGGATGCTCTGTGCGAGGTTGGTCGCCTTCAGCGCCACGTCGGCCCGCGCGACACCACTCAAGGGATCGGCGGACAGACTCTGCCACGAATTGAAGAAGGCGGTGATGTTCGATGTGAGCTGGGAATTCGTCTCATCGAGAACGCTCTCGATTCGGGTGAAGAACTTCTCGTATGTCTTCTGCTCCTCCATGGACGTGTACTGCTTCGCCACGGAGAATTCCAGGTACTTGTCGTAGTAGCTCGCTACCTTCTCAACCCTGACGCCATTGCCCAGAAGGAGCCCGGTATCGCCCATCACGGCGTCGGCCTCCATGAGGACCGCTTCCTGGCGCGCGTAACCTTTTGTGTTCACATTGGCAATGTTGTTCGACAGGACCTGCAGCGAGGTCTGCTGTGCAAAGAGGGCGTTTCTAGCGATATTCAGGATAGAGGTGATACCCATGTTACCCTTCTTCGTACGTTAGATGACTTTGGAGAGAAGTACGGAAGAGAGGTCCTCTCTCTTTTTTCCGTAACCCATGTTTCCGCTAATATGTCCGATAATGTTCTCTATCGACGATCTGACGTGGTCGATGGAGAAGGAGAGAAGCTTCATGTTCTTGTCCATGGCGGTCTTAACATCTTTCATCACCACGGCCAGGCGCCTGTTGAGGGACTGTATCGTCTCGTCGGCCACGATGGCCTCCCTGTCCCCCGCACCCTCCAGCAACTTTTCCTTTTCCGCCTTCAGGTATTCGAGCTTTCGCAAGATCTCTTCCTTTTTGTTGTTCCCCGCGATTATGCCATCCAGTGAAAAGGATATGATGGCGTCGCGCTCCATCTGAAGGGCCGTCAGAAACTCCTTCAGGGTCTTTTCCTCTCTCTTCGTCATTTCGATGATGGCGTCTGTCATCATTAGAGCAACTCGTCCAGGATATTGGCCTTCAGTATGCTCGCAGCGACTATCTGGCCCCTGGCGTTGTAAGTCCCGTCCTCGATCTTCGCCTTGAGCTCTTCGACCTTCTCTTCCCGGACCACGGACTGGGCCTTGGCCTTCTCGGCGAGGCGGTCTACTTCCAGCTTCCTGGATGAGATCTCCACCCTGTCATAGGCTGCGCCCTGGTCCTTCCTTTGCTCCACGGAAAGGTCTTTCTGCTGCTGCGGCTTTACCTGAGAGGTCTTGACAAGGCTGTCAAGCAGGTCGGGTTTGTTGCCGTTCTCAATTTTCATGGTCCACCTCCTCTATCGCTTACCGGTATTATCGCCGCTGTCAGGAATCACTTTAGCATTTTCCCTCTCGGAATACTTCATGAGCATCTCTTTTATGCCGACACCCTTTTCTGCAAGGAAATCCGCGACTTTTTCGTAGACCATGGCCATGTAGGTTTCCTCGGCATATCCCTTTTTCGACATTTTCGTCGTTTTTTCCAGATGCTTGATCATACTGTAGATCATGAAGGACTCGAAGCTCCGGCAAACCTTTTCCTTGTCACCTTCCGACGAACCTGACAGATCACGTTCCATCGTGCTGACCCCCATCGAGATTGCGGGCGGCAAACCCGTCATTACCGATCTTACGCTTTCAGACACAGTGAGCGGCCTCCTATATCACCTCAAGGTCGGCGTGAAGAGCGCCTGACGCCTTGATGGTCTGCAGTATCGTTATAACATCGCGTGTCGATATCCCCGTCGCGTTGA
This sequence comes from Syntrophorhabdus sp. PtaB.Bin047, assembly GCA_002067235.1. Lineage (GTDB taxonomy): Bacteria > Desulfobacterota > Syntrophorhabdia > Syntrophorhabdales > Syntrophorhabdaceae > Delta-02. The sequence continues at coordinate 2,999 of MVQP01000111.1, read as the reverse complement.
GGGCATTGACCAGCTCCCGGATGGAAATGCCTGCCTCCAGGAGATAGAACTTCCCGCGGTCCTCGCGCACCTTCACTTGCGTATCGGGCGTCACAACCGTCTGGCCCTGTCCGAACGGCATGGGTTGGCTCACGCGTGCGTCTTCCTTGACCTGGACGCTTATGTTGCCGTGGGAGATGACGACCGTGGAGACGCGCACATTCTCGCCGATGACGACCGTCCCCGTCTTCTCGTCAACCACGATCTTCGCCTGCATGTCGGTCTTCACATCAAGGTTTTCCACGACGGACAGGAATTGCACGGGGTTGCCCCTCATGTTCATCGGTATCGTCACGTTGACGGTCCCGGCGTCCTTCGCATGGGCGGCGCCGCCGAAGGTCTCGTTGATGCGGTCGGCTATCCTTCGGGCATTCGTGAAGTCGGGCATCTTCAGGGCTATCATGACCTCGCTCCCCTTGTACTGCTCAGAGATGACCTCCCGCTCTATGGTGGCACCGTTCACTATCCGGCCCACAGTCGGATGGTTCTTCTGCACCGAGGCGCCCTGCCCCGATGCCAGAAAACCGCCGACCACCATCGGGCCCTGCGCCATGGCGTACACCTGGCCGTCGGCACCCTTGAGGGGGGTCGTCACCAGAACGCCGCCTTCAATGCTCTTGGCGTCGCCGATGGAAGAGACCGTCACGTCGATCTTGCTGCCTATCCGCGCGAAGGGAGGCAGGTTGCAGGTGACCATGACGGCGGCGACGTTGTTCACCTTCGTCGTTTTGGGGTCAACCCTGATCCCCATGGTTTCAAGCATGTTGGCCAGGGACTGGTTCGTGAAGATCGTATTCGACTTGTCCCCCGTACCCGAAAGGCCGGTGACGAGCCCGTAACCGATGAGCTGGTTGGTCCTCGCTCCATTGATGTAACCCATCTCCTTGATGCGGGCCGCACCCGCCATCCCCGCCATGAACAGGAGGAAAGCGACGATGAAGAAGAGCGTGCAGACTATCATCGTGTTGCGATGGACACGTTCCCGGTAACTCATGCCGTCCCCCGTCAGAATGGCCACACGGCGTCCATGACGCGCGCCAGCCAGCCCGGTTTCTGCTTCTCTCCCAGGACCCCCACGCCGGTGTAGATGATCTTGGCGTCCGCGACCTGTGTCGAGTACACGGAATTGTCATAATCGAGGTCCCTGGGCCTTACGATGCCCTGGACCAGGATCTCCTTCTTCTCGTTATTGATGCTGATCTCCCTCTTCCCTTCGATGGCGAGGTTGCCGTTGGGAAGCACGTCAACGACGCGCGCCGTGATGGTGGCGGTGAGAGACCCGCCCCGGGTGGTCTCGCCGGAGCCGTCAAAGTCGTTCTTCGTGTTGGCGTTTATCATCTTGTCGGGGGTGATGCTCGAGGGGTAGAAGTTGGACTCGAGCCCCAGGAAATTGGGAATGCCGGCCGTTGTCGTGGCCGTCTTCGCCGTCTTCGTGCCCGCTTTCTCCGAGGCGTTCGTCACCTCGAAGATCTTGACGGTAATGATGTCGCCCACTCCCCGGGCCCTGTGATCGCCCAGAAAGTTGCTGTTGGCGTTGACACCGCGGTAGATGGTCCCCGCGGGTGGCTGCGGAGCGGGTTTCACGTTCTTGTAGGTATTGTCTATGATAAAGGGCTCGTCCTTTATCGCCGATTGACTGGTGCTCTGGCAACCCGTGAGGAGGACTGCCGCCAGGATGCCCAACAACAATACGGTGCTCGTCTTCATAAACTCACGCTCCTAGAACTCGACCTTGACCGAGCTGCTGCTCACGACCTTCGCCATCACCTCTTTGCCGGAGGCAATGTTCTTCACCCGTATCACGTCACCCATCCGTCCCTTGTCGACGGTCTTGCCCCTCGCGCGCACGACCAGCTTGTCGCTCTCGGCGATTATGGTCACCATGTCACCCCGCTTGAGGACGATCCGGTCCTCGAGGATCTGGTCGGTGACAAGCGTATTGGCCGGCACGTCCCTCTTGAGGACCTTGCCGACCACGTCTTCCATGGAAGTCGGGTAGCCGACGCCCTTCCCGTTCATGTAAGTCTCGCGGACCACAACGTCCTTGGGACCGATGGTATCGCCCTTTTGTCCCGCCCCCTTCAGCACGTAAAGCTCGCGCTTCGCGAAAACCCTGAAGGGCACCTGCACGGTCCGCAGCCTGCCCGGAGCGGTCTCGATCTCGACAGAACAGACACCGTCGCCGCCGACATCCGGTATGCGCACGAAGCTGAGATTGACGATCTTCACGTTTTCCCTGAGTTGGGCGGGGACCGTTGTCAGCTTCACCCGGACGGCGTCGCCTCCGGGATATATCTCCTTGACGAACTTGATTATTCTCGCCTCCGCCGCGGATTCGCCGGCGGCATGCACCGTCCTCAAGGACCCGGCCGCGGCAGCAATGAGGAAGAACAGTATCAGGAGGGCCGCACACAGAGCCTTTACCGCCTCCGGCCCCCAGGGAATCTTTCCATCACGGCTCGTGTTTATCGGGGTATCCACGCTATCTCCTCAGGTTGTTGGTCATCTGAAGCATCTCGTCCGCCGCCTGGATGGCCTTGGAGTTGACCTCGTAGGCGCGCTGGCCGATGATCATGTTGATCATTTCCTGCATGACGTTGACGTTGGACATTTCGAGAAAACCCTGGAGGACCGTGCCCATGCCGTTCTCTCCCGGCCTGCCCGTGGTGGGTGAGCCGCTCGCGTCGCTTTCCATAAAGAGGTTCTTCCCTATGGCCCGAAGCCCCGTGGGGTTGATGAAATTGGCGAGTTCGAGGCGGCCTATCTGCTGGGGAGAGGACTGGCCCTGGATCTGGACCGTCACCGTTCCGTCGCTCTCAATGGATATGCTCGTCGTCTTGGCAGGTATGGTGAGGTTCGGCTCGATGGTGTAACCGTCGCTGGTTACTATCTTGCCGTCGGCGTCGGTCTTCAAGGCACCCGCCCTGGTGTAGGCCTTGTCGCCGGAGGGAAGGTTCACC
>MVQP01000110.1 GCA_002067235.1 Syntrophorhabdus sp. PtaB.Bin047 | reverse complement strand
ACGCCGGTAACCTTACTTTCATTCTTCTTATCATGGACTGCCTGTGATATTCCATTGGGAGTAACATACAAGGTTCCAAGTCTCAGGTATCAGGCTGTAAAAAAAACCCCAATTCTGAGGCTCTGAAGTTCCCGGGAAAAACTTTTTCTCTTAAGGTTTCTAACCTGAGGCTTGCGACTTGGGACCTGTGACCGTCTTTACGCCGGGAAGTGGAGGGCCTGTTTCGGGCAGGCTCTGACGCAGAGGCCGCACTTGAGACAATCGCCTTTGAAGGACATGGTCTCGTTCTCCTTCATTTCCTGGGGGGCAAGCTGCATGGGGCAGGTCTTCGCGCAGAGGCCGCAGCTCACGCATGCATCCTTGTCCATATCCAGCGGATAACGGTCCTTCCCTACCCAGCTCGAGAGGCTCCCTATGGGGCAGATGGAACACCAGGCACGCTGGTGGAGGAAAAGGGCCATGAAAAGGCCGACGACGGTCGTGATGGTGAGGAGCATGACAAAGAACCTCCCTATCGCATAGGGGTCCGGCCACAGCCGCGCGATCTGGAAGACGAGCATCGCCATGAGGAACGCCAGAACACCCATTCTCACGGGCGTGCCCCTCAGCCAGCCTGGGATCTTCCGTCCCGGGCTGATGACCTTCATATAGGTATCCGCGAAGGATCCCCGCGGGCACATCCAGTTGCACCACTTCCTGCCCCGAACGGAGGCCAGACCCACGCCGGCCACCATGCACAGGGGAATGAAATACCCGACCAGCGAATAAAACCACCCACCAACAAGAAGTACAACGAAGATGCTCCCCAGCACCACCTGTTTCAGGCGCCGCGACCGCTTCGCCCCATCAAACGCCGCCTTGACCGGTCTTCTTTCCTTCTCCGAGCCCCTCTCTCCTCTCTCACCCATGGCTTCCTCTCATTCCTTATGCGTCCTATAGGTCCCATACGTCCCATTGGTTCTATCAACTCCTATAGGTCCTATCCCTGACCCACGGCTCCCATCCCCTCAACCATACTCCTCGAGATGCGCTCCTTACTCCGCAGGGTTTCAAGGAGAACATCGCGCATTATCGAACAGGCCTCCGTTATCCGGGGGCTGGCGAGCCTGTAGTACACCGCACCGCCCTCTCTCCTCGACATGACCAGCCCTTTTTGTTTCAAGACGGAAAGATGCTGAGACAGGTTCGCCTTGTTTATCCCCATCTTTTCAAGCATCTGCGCCACCGACCTTTCGCCCTCCTTGAGCAACCCCAATATCTGCAGCCGACGCGGATTCGCCAGCGCCAGGCAGACCTCCGCCTGCAGCTCAAAGACCTCCATTTCCTCCTCAAACCCCATAATGATCTCCTTCGGTTTCCTTATTGCGCAGTTTCATAATATCGCAACTATAATACAACCTGTGCCTGCTGTCAACACCCGGCCGGGTCGGGGATTGGGAGGGCAGGGCAAACCCGGGGTGAAGTGATGGGGGCTCTAAGACCGGATAGGACGGGATAGGACCTATAGGAAATAAGACCTATAGGACCAATCGGACCCATAGGACAGCATAGGACTTATAGGACTAATCGATGGGGCTGTGGTCCCGCACTAGTCTCCTTGTGTCCTATAGGTCCTATATGTCCAATTGGTCCTATCTTCTCCTATAGGTCCTATCTTCTCCCCGCAGGACCTCTGGCAACAGGGAGGTTCCCGTTTCTCCTACCTCGACAGGCAGCGGATGATCTCGCCCACGTACATCCTGTGATAGTCCTTTTTCGGGTAGAAGCCGTCTATCTCCGGTACGAGAAAGTTCTGCGGCTCAATGTCCTGGTAATAGATCTTCCTGCACTCGATAACAAGGCGCGCCTCGGCGAAGTAGATCGTGTCCTCGCCGAAGACAGGGGTGAGCCCCGCCTCGGCAACCTTGTTCACGTCCCTGCCCGACGTCGTCCCACAGTAGGTCAGCGCGTCACGGTACTGTTCGTCGAAAAAACAGAGACTGAACGACCATGAACGCTCCATAAACTCATAGGTGTAGCGGGTCGGACGAACGAGACAGGTGGCGACACGTTTGTCCCAGGCAACGCCAAGACCGCCCCAGGCGCCGGTCATGGTGTTGAAGGACTCTTTCGTCCCCGCCGTGATCAGCATCCAGTCCGTCCCGATGAGCTTGAAAGGATTGCGCCCGATATCCTCCGCCTTCATCTCCGCAAACACACTCTCCATGGAAACCTCCGAAAGATGTTTTAAGTTTTAGGTGTTACGTTTTAAGTTCAATACTATTACGCGGTGATCATGATTGCAAGGCCGCGGCTATCTTCCTCCGTCATCCCGGCTCCTTTAGTCTAAAACCTAAAACGTAGAACGCAGAACCTCTTTCGCCGTTTAAGCTTCCCGCCGGTCAGCCGATTACTTGTGTGCAGGGGCGCAGTCCTGGGGGGCTCCTGCCGGGTGGAGGTAAAGGCGGCAATGAGGAATGATAGTCCGCGAGGAATCATACGGGAAGCGGGTAGTGTTGTTTCCCGGCGATTATTTTGTGACAGACAAGAAGCTCAGGATATCCACTCTTCTCGGCTCCTGCGTCTCCGCGTGCCTCTATGACCCGGTGAACCGGGTCGTGGGGATGAACCATTTCCTGCTCAGTACGAAGCGTTACACCGACGATGTGCCGCTCGTCCTCTCCGAGGCGGGCCGTTATGGCGTGCACGCCATGGAGATCATCATAAACGGCATGTTGAAGCTCGGCGCCCAGCGCAAGTACCTGAAGGCAAAGGTCTGCGGCGGCAGTTCATTGCTCAAGACACAGAAGGATGAAGACAACTTCCGGTGCGTCGGCAGGGTGAACTGCACCTTCATCCAGGAATTTCTCCGCAATGACGGCATCACCATCGTCTCCTCGGACCTGGGCGGCGACCTCGGCAGGGTCGTCCATTTCGACACCCACGATTACGCACTCTACATCAGAAAGATCAGGAAGGTCTCACTTCAGGGCCTCGGTGCGCGGGACAAAGAATACTGGAAACGGGAACTCAAGCGCCACCTCGAAGAGGGAACGACGCCGGATCTGTGGTAAAGAGAAAGACGGTCGCAGGTCGCAGGTCGCAGGTCGCAGGTCGCAGGTCGCAGGTCGCAGGTCGCAGGTCGCAGGTCGCAGGTCGCAGGTCGCAGGTCGCAGGTCGCAGGTCGCCAAAGAAAAGACCGCGAAGGGGGACCGGCTCTCAACATAATTGTTGACCCGGAAGCGAATCTTTTTTGCCTTTGGACTTGTGACGTGGGACTTGCGACCTGTGGCGGTCTTTTCGCCAGAAAAGACCTTGAGACCTGTGGCGGTCTCTGGTCGTGGCCTGAGACCGGTTTTTGGCCTGAGCCGCTCGAACCGCTTGAACGTATGACAGCGCGTATATAAAACCCCCCTCGTGCAACACCCGGGGCCCATCATTGCGAGCCCCGTTGTTTCCGCGCCCCCCCACGTTCCACAACGTCGCGTCGCGACTGAACACATCGGACATAAAGAAGAAACGACAGTCCTTACGTCCTCTGCACGTTCAAGCGGTTCGAACGGCTCAAGCAGTCCAAACCGTGTTCTTCTGTATTGCCTTCTCCACTCTCAAACGACTCAAGCTCTCAAGCTATTCAAGCCGTTTCTTACTGTTTTCCCGTCGTCAGGTACTCGTGCATGGCGCGGGCGGCCTTTCTGCCGGCGCCCATGGCGAGGATGACCGTCGCCGCACCGGTTACGATGTCGCCTCCCGCCCACACCCTGTCGCGGGTCGTCTTTCCCGTTTCGGGGTCGGCAACGAGTGTTCCCCGCTTCGTCGTGTCAAGGCCCGGCGTAGTCGCCGGCACCAGGGGATTCGGGCTGTTCCCGATGGCGCATACCACCGCGTCCGTCTGCATCCGGAAATTGGAGCCTTTCTTCTCGACGGGGGTGCGCCGCCCTGATGCATCGGGTTCGCCGAGCTCCATTTTGACGCATTCGATCTCTTTGACCCAGCCGTTCTCGTCCCCTATGTAGGCAAGCGGCAGGGTGAGCAGATCGAAGATCACCCCTTCTTCCTCTGCGTTCTCGGCCTCCTCGGCGCGCGCCGGCAACTCCGCGTGGGAGCGCCGGTAGACGATGTGCGATTCCGCGGCGCCCATGCGCAGGGCCGTCCGGGCTGAGTCCATCGCCACGTTGCCTCCGCCGACCACCGCGACCTTCACATGCTTCTTGACCGGCGTCGACGACTTCGGATAGAGGTAGCCCTTCATGAGGTTCATACGCGTCAGGTACTCGTTCGCCGAATAGACACCGTTCAGGTTTTCCCCTGGTATGTTCATGAACCAGGGGAGCCCCGCCCCGGTCCCTACGAAGACGGCGTCGAACTCCTCGAGCAGTTCGTCTATGGACCGCGTCTTTCCCACGACGAAATCGGTGAATACCTTCACCCCGAGGGCCTTCAGGTAATCCACTTCCCGTTGAACGATCGCCTTGGGAAGACGGAATTCGGGGATACCGTAAACGAGAACTCCACCGGCCTTGTGAAGCGCCTCGAAGATGGTCACTTCGTGGCCGAGAAGGATGAGGTCGCCGGCAACGGTCAGTCCCGCGGGACCGGAACCCACGACAGCCACCTTCTTGCCCGTGGGCTTCGCCTTCGGCGGCAGGTCCACCTTCCCCTGCGCCGCCTCCCAGTCGGCGAGGAAGCGTTCAAGGCGACCGATGGCGATCTCCGCCTTCTTGTTGCCGAGGATGCACTTCGACTCGCACTGGGACTCCTGCGGGCAGACCCGCCCCGAAACCGCAGGCAGGCAGTTCTTCTCTTTCAGTTTCTTTATACCCCCCTTGAAATCGCCCCTGGTGATACACCCGATGAAGCCGGGGATGTCTATCTCGACGGGGCACCCGGTGACGCATCTCGGCTTCTTGCACTGGAGACAACGCGAAGCCTCCAGCCGTGCCAGTTCCTCCGTGTAACCCAGCGCCACCTCATCGAAGTTGTTCCGCCTCATCTCCGGAGACTGCCTTGGCATGTCCCTGCGGTTGAGGTCTATCTTGCTTGTCTTTTCTTGGGTCTTGTCTTCATTCATGCCAGACACACTTCCCTTCGTTATGCGCGGGCGCGTCGCTCCTGCGGAAAAAGATGGCCTCTTCCGTCACGTACGCCTTCCTGCGCGCGAGAAATTCCTTCCAGTCAATGTCGTGTCCATCGAACTCGGGACCGTCAACGCAGGCGAATTTCATCTGGCCCGCGACGGTGACCCGGCACACGCCGCACATCCCGGTGCCGTCGATCATGATCGGGTTCAGATTGACCACCACCGGTATGTCGAGGTCCTTCGTGACCTCCGACGTATGCGCCATAAGATAGGTGCATCCATTGACGATTATCCTGTCGGGCTTCCGGGGCATGCTGTGTATAACGTCGGGCAGACGGCTGATATGGCCTTTCTGACCCAGGCTCCCATCCCGCGTGATGGTGTAAACCTTCTCCACCAGCGGGACATATTTGTTGAGCCAGTAGATCAGGTAGGAGCTCCTGGCCTCGAGCACAACGCTCACCTTGTTCCCCTTCGCCTTCAACTCCCTTGCCACGGGATAGAGGCTTCCTATCCCGTAACATCCTCCCACGAGCATGACATTTCCGAATGTATCGATGGTTGTCGCGTTCCCCAGGGGGCCGACGCACGTTGCCACCGCGTCCCCTGCTTCTAGCCGCGCGAGGGCTGCCGTCGAGGCCCCCACCTCCATGAAGACTATGGAGATGGTTCCCTTCTCGGCATCGTAATCGGCTATCGAGAGAGGAATGCGCTCGCCTTCGTCGCCGCCCCGGACGATGACGAACTGTCCGGGCTTTACCTTGGAGGCGATCTCCGGTGCCTCGATTACAAGCAGATGCATATTGGGAACGATCATCGACCGTTCTATGACCTTCTTCACTTGCGCCTCCTTTCCTCTATCGCCTTCATGCCGGCCACATGATCGTGAAGGGGCACACCGCGGAACGCTTCAAGGGGGGCCATCACCCGGCCTGCCCCATGGGGGTTGCGCGCCACCGCCGCCTTGCCGTCCATGACAACCTTTTTCCTCGGGACCCGTCTGTCCTTGCCCGAAAAACCGGGGACCGATTTCTTGATCTCCGACTGTATCGCTGCGACAGAAGCATATTTCAGGGCGCCCTTCCGGATCCTCGCCGCGATGGACGACATGATCCACCAGTCAGGCTTTGAGTCGGCGAAGGGAGCCGATGCCTTGTTGAAAGCGAGTATCTTGCCCTCACAACTTATCGTTGTCCCCGATACCTCGGTGAAGAGGCTGGCGGGGAGGATGAGGTCGGGGTCGGTCCCCGAAGGCGCGGGAAGGGCGTTCTCATAGATGAGGTAATCACACTTCGGCATCTGAGGCGTGGGCACCTCGCCGATGAAGTAACCGACCTTCCAGTTGTGCTTGAGGTCGATGACGGCCGCCGGGTCTTTGAGCTTGAGTCCCCCGTCGGACCTCATCCCTCCCGGTTTCAGGCCGGGAAAGACGCCCATCGCAAGCATGCCCATGAGGTTCGTGTAGGGATGACACAGGATCACCTTCCATCCGAGGCTGTCTCTCATCGTGAGGGCGTTCTCGAATATCTCCCTGCGCTTGCCCGAGAATATCGCGTCGGGCCCTATGACGAGGACGTTCCTGTCGCCCTTCTTGAAAAGGGAGGGCGGCGCCTTCTTCCGGGTCCCGTTGCCGGACATGGACTTCATGATGCCCTCCATGAAGTCGGGCCACTTCGCCGGGTCGGACTGGATGACCTCCTCGGAGAGTATGTCGAGGTTGCATTCGTCGGCGCTGATGGTGACCAGGATCGCGCCCCTTTTCGCCGCCTTCTTGGCGGCAATGCCCACGGGGGTAAAACCGTAGGTGGTGTCGAGGCCGACGGTCAGGATGCCCGCAGCCGTGTCGATGGTATCCACGGGTTCGGAAAGAACGGCGAGGTCAACGAAGGACCTCAGGTCGCTGCCGAGATCGAATATGACGGGCGAGAGGATCGCCTCCGTCCCCAAGGCCTCTCTCGCGAACCGCTGGGCGACGAAAAGGTCCTCGTTGGAAAGCTGGGGTGAGACGACGATGAAGGAGCCTTTCGGGCCGGCGGTCTTGAGCTTTGCCGCGGCCTCGTCAAGGGCTTTCTCCCAGGGGAGAAGATCGTACCCCTCGGGCTTGAGTATCGTCGGCGCAGCAAGCCTGTCGGGGCTGAGGATGTACTCGGGGATCGCGAAGCGCCCCTTCACACAGATGAGCCCATGCTCCGTCGGCGAATCATAGTCGGCGCTGACGTCGACAACCTCTCCCCCCTTCACCTTGAGGTCGAGGGTGCATCCGACGGGACAGTAGGGACAGGTGGATTCCACGATCTCGTCGGGTTTGCCAGCCCACTTGCTGGTCTTGGCGGACAGCGCGCCCGTGGGGCACACGGCGACGCAGGCCCCGCAGAACTCGCAGCCCGCCTCGAGATGGGTACGTCCGAAGGCCGGCCCTATGGTGGTCAGCTTTCCGCGCTGCTTGAAGCTCAAGGTCCCGTTCAGGCGTATGTCGTTGCAGACCCTGACGCAGCGGCCGCACAGAAGGCACAGGTTGTAGTCCCTGTCATAGAAAGGGTCTTCCTTTTCTACGGCGAAGTTCCTGTAATAGACCGGGTAGGACGTCTCCGTGAGACCCACCTTCTTCGTTATCTCCTGAAGCTCGCACATGTCGTCGTTGGGACAGTACCGGCAGCCCGTGGTGACACCGACCTTGCGGATCGTCCCCTGGAAGTTCTTGCAGTCAGTCTGCTCCTCGCAGAACAGGCAGCTGGCAGGATGCTCGCTCAAGAGGAGTTTGAGCACCTCCTGCCGCAGCGTTCTCACCTCCGCCGTGTCGGTGCGGATCACCATGCCGTCCTCTACAGGGGTGGTGCAGGATGTCGGAAAACCACGTATCCCGTCAACCTCCACAACGCACAGGCGGCATGCGCCGTAGGAGGGCAGGTGCTCCAGAGCACAAAGCGAGGGTATATCGATCGAGTTCTCCCGTGCGGCCTGGAGGATGGTCACGTTTGCCTTTGCTTCGACTTTCCTGTTGTCGATTGTGATGGTTACCTTTTTCTCCCTGGTCATGATTTACTCTCCGCTGTCCTGATCACGATGGCGTCGCCCGCGATAGCTTCGTAACGGCAGACCTCATAGCAAGAACGGCATTTTATGCACTTGGTGGCATCGAGGTTGTGTGGTTCCGACCTCGGACCTGTTATTGCCCCCGTTGGGCAAACACGGACACATGATTGACATCCGGTGCATTTTTCCTTGATAACGCGGTATTCGATGAGGGGCTTGCACACGGTGGCGCGGCACCTGTGGTCCTTGATGTGCTCCAGGTACTCGTTGCGGAAGTACCTCAGGGTCGTAAGGACCGGGTTCGGCGCCGTCTGGCCGAGGCCGCACAGCGCCCCCTTCTTGATCGTGTCGCCAAGCGTCCTCAACGCGAGGAGGTCGTCGGGCGTCCCCTCGCCGTTGGTTATCTTTTGAAGGATCTCCAGGATGTGCTTCGTGCCCACCCTGCAGGGCACGCACTTCCCGCAGGACTCCTTCTGGGTGAAATCGAGGAAGTACTTCGCCAGGTCGACGATGCAGGTGTCCTCATCCATGACGATGAGCCCTCCGGAACCCATGATGGATCCGGCGCTGGCCAGCGATTCGTAGTCGACGGTGAGATCGAGGAACTCCTCCGACAGGCACCCCCCCGAGGGCCCTCCCGTCTGGATGGCCTTGAAGGGCTTCTGCACGCCGCCTCCGATATCGAAGATGATCTCCCTCAGGGTGGTTCCGAGCTGGACCTCTATGAGGCCGGGCCGGCGGATCTTGCCGACGAGCGAGAAGGTCTTCGTCCCCCTGTTGCCCTCCTTCCCGAACCGGGTATACCATTCGGGCCCGTTCCTCAGGATGTTCGGCAACGTACCCAGGGTTTCCACGTTGTTGATGATGGTGGGCGCTCCGAAGAGACCCGCTATTGCCGGGAAGGGCGGGCGCGAGCGGGGCATGCCCCGTTTCCCCTCGATGGAGCCGATAAGCGCCGTCTCCTCACCGCAGACGAAGGCCCCTGCCCCTTCCTTGATCTTTATCTCGAAACTGAAATCCGAGCCGAGAATATTCTTCCCCAGGAGTCCGTACTCCCGCATCTGGCCTATGGCCCTCTTGAGCCTTTCGATGGCCAGAGGATACTCGGCGCGGATATAGACGATGCCTTTGCTCGCGCCGATGGCGTAGCCGGCGATGAGCATACCCTCCAGCACCGCATGCGGGTCGGACTCGATGAGAGACCGGTTCATGAAAGCCCCGGGGTCGCCTTCGTCGGCGTTGCAGATGAGGTATTTCTGTTCGCCCGGGGACTCCCTGCATACCGTCCATTTCCTGAACGTCGGGAAACCGGCGCCGCCGCGACCCCTCAGGCCCGCCTGCCGGACCGTCGCGATGACGTCCTCAGCCGTCGACTTGAGCGCCTTCATGAAGCCCTGGTAACCGTCCACCGCGAGGTACTGGTCGATCTCCTCGGGGTCGATGAGACCGCAGTTGCGCAGGACTATGCGGACCTGGGGCTTCAGCATGGGCAGGTCCCAGAAACGGGGGATGCCGTCGAGATCATCGGTCCCGAAGTGTCCGAGGGCGAGCTTCTTGTGCGGTTCTCCATTCACGAAGTGGGACTTCAGGATCATCTGGAGGGTCTTCGCATTCACGTTGTTGTAGCTCACGCGGGGCTGGCCGGGCATCTTGATGTCCACGAGGGGTTCAAGGTAGCACGGCCCGATGCAGCCCACCTCGATGACCCGCGCGGACTTCTTGTTGTCGTCAAGGAAGGCCTTCGCCGCCTCCTTGAGCTCGAGGGCCCCGGCGGCCCTGCCGCAGGACGCGGCGCCGATGTAAACGATGGGCTCCCTGTTGTCCTTCAGCTTGTCCCATTTACCCTTTGCCGTATCGATCTTCTTAACGAGCTTATTCATAGTTTTTCAATAACTCCGTCAGTTTGTTGACCGTCATCCTGCTGTAAATATCACGATCGATCTGCACCACCGGCGAA
>MVQP01000109.1 GCA_002067235.1 Syntrophorhabdus sp. PtaB.Bin047 | reverse complement strand
CTTCGGGACAGGCACATCGGGAAAGCCATAGAAGGCCTGGTTGAATCCCTGGGTCTTGGGGGCTGGCGCCGGTTCAGACCCCTGTTTCTGGAAAGCTGCGCACCCCGCGCACACCAGGGACAACGCAAAGCACAGAACCACGATCTTCTTCATATTTTCCCTCCCTCATTGTCTCTCTCGAGATACGCGTACGCGCTGTGGTTATGGATGCTCTCGAAGTTCTCCGCCTCGATGGCGAACCACCGGATGTTCGTATCCCGTGATAATCGCTCGGATATGTCCCTCACCACATCCTCGACGAATTTTGGGTTGTCGAAGGCATGCTCGGTGATGAACTTCTCGTCTTCTCTCTTTAGAATAGAGTATATATCACTGCTCGCACTCTTTTCTACAATATCGATAAGGTCCTCGATCCAGAAGAACCGTTTCGTATGCACGTCGACCTTCGTGATCCCTCTCTGGTTGTGGGCTCCCTGTTCACTGATCTCCTTGGAGCAGGGGCAGAGCGTGTTTATGGGTACGGAGACCGAGACGATGAACTCCGTCATGGTGTTGTCCGCGCCCATGGACCCCTTGAACCCGCACTGGTATTCCATGTAGCTCGGTGTCTTCGAGACGGGGGCCTCTTTCTTGATGAAATAAGGGAAGGACACGGACATGTGCGCCGCTTCCGCGTCGAGCCGTGCCTTCATCTCCTTCAGGATGTCGGGGAAGTTCTTCATGTTGATCATGTTCTTGTATTCATGCAGGATCTCGACGAACCTGCTCATGTGGGTCCCCTTGTAGTGATGGGGGAGGTTCACGTACATGTCGATGGTGGCGATGGTGTTCTGATGGCCGTTCGCCCGGTCGAGGACGATGATGGGGTATTTGACGTTCTTGACCCCAACCTTGTCGATCTCTATCTCGCGGCTGTCGTGCATATTCTGAACGTCGGCCATCTTCTGTCTATCGTTCATAGCTTGCACAGGCCTTTTCCGATTCCCAGACTGTGACCCTGCCCACGGACACCCGCTCCGCGCCCATGAGCCTTTCCATCTCCGTGAAGATGTACATGGCTATGTATTCAGCGGAGCTGGCCCGCCCGGCGAAGAACGGTATGTCGTTGATATATTTGTGGTCGAGGACATCGAGGACTTTCTGGAGGTTCGCCTTGATGGTCTTGAAGTCGACGAGCATACCGTCATCCCCCAGACTGTCGCCGCTCAGGTAGACCTCCACCGCAAAGTTGTGGCCGTGCAGTTCCTCACATTTGCCCTTGTATCCGACCAGGCGGTGAGCGGCCGCAAATGAATCCTTCACGCAGAGTGTGAACATGCCATAAGATATCGTCTGAAGGGGGGAAAGTCAAGAAGACGGGTGATAGGTAATGGGTAATAGGTTACGGGAACCGCATTCATTTCCCATCACCCGCAGCCAAACAAAAACAGGCTTCAACATCGAAGCCTGTCTGGTTGATTCCGGTTAAGGTGAGAGTGCTAGCCCAGTTTCTTCACCGCTCTCCTGATGACCACGTAGCCTTTTGCGGGGCCGGGAACTGCGCCTTCGACGAGCAGGAGGTTGGTATCACCGCGCACGTCGATGATCTTGAGGTTCTGGACCGTGATCTTCTTGGAACCCATGTGGCCGGGCATTTTCTTGCCTTTCATCGTGCGTCCGGGGGTCATGTTCTGCCCGATGGAACCACCGTGCCGGAAGAACTCGTGGGAACCGCGTGACGCGGGAGCCCCCTTGAAACCGTGGCGCTTGACGACTCCGGCGAAACCTTTGCCCTTCGATGTGCCGGTGACGTCGACAAAGTCTCCGGGCTCGAAGATATCAACGGAATAGACGGCACCCACCTCATTCGCCTCGAGGTCTTCAGGTGTCACCTTGAACTCCCTGAGAACCTGCGTAGGCGTCACATCGGCCTTCTTGAAATGGCCGGCGTCGGGCTTGTTGAGGCGCTGGACCTTGATCACTTCGTCGAAACCGATCTGGACTGCGTTGTAGCCTTCCTTATCGGCGGTTTTTTTCTGGACCACATAGCACGGACCGGCTTTTATGACCGTGACGGGAACGACGTTCCCGTGTTCATCAAATATCTGCGACATGCCGAGCTTCTTGCCTATAAGACCTAATCCCATGGTGGACACCTCCAAAAAATTGTAACATCATAGTCAAAAACTCCCCGAAAGTCAAGATGAATTCCGTCACGCGCGTTTTTCAGAGAGGCCCTGGCCTTCCCGGGAGAAATATTAGAAAAAGCTTAATGAATTATATTTTTCACCGAAAACCCCAATATACGACTATGGCCCAGACAATACCAAGAGAACAGCTGATCAACTGTGCAAGCGAGATCAAGGTGATCCCGACGCTGGACAGCATCGTGAACAGGGTGTTCACGGTGCTTGGCAACAACAACTCTTCCTTCAACGATCTTTCCGAAGTGGTCAAGTACGATCAGGCCATCTCCTCAAAGATCATCAGCATCGCGAACTCCGCCTATTACAGCAGGGGGATCGAGATATTCAATCTCCAGCGGGCCATGCTAACCATAGGTTTTGAGGAGGTTCGGAGCATTGTCAGCTGCATCCTGCTGATGGAAGGCATCATAAAGATGCTCAAGCTCAGGGAGGAGGACCTTCTGGATCTGTGGAAGCATTCCATCGAGGTGGCCTCGGCGTCGCGTGTGCTTGCCGAACGGCTTTGCATCGAAGACCCCCAGAAGGCCTACACCGCGTCGCTGTTGCACGATATCGGCAAGATCGTATTCTATCTCGCCGTTCCCGACTACGGGGAAATGCTGAAAGAGACGAAGGGCGCCGGGGATATCGTCGCCATCGAACGCGAGCGTTTTGGTATCGACCATCAGGAGACGGGCTACATCATAGCCGTGAAGTGGAAATTCCCCCACGACTTTGCCCGCGTCATTCGCGGCCACCACGGCAGTCACGGCCCGGACCAGCAGGATCCCCTGCTCCGGACGGTGAACGCGTCGGACCGTTTTTTCACACGAACATTGAGCGGTCAGTCGACGGAGGCCTTCATACTGGATAAGGAAAGGGGCGCCATAGCGCTGGAAGTTGAGAAGATAATGGAATTTCTCCAATTGGGTTGACGACATGAAACTGAAGGACATACATACCGAGTCGATGAAGCTCCAGTGGAACTTCTACGAGAGGACCATAAACAACTATTCCATCATAATGCGCATCATGCAGAGCGCGGAGGACGACCTGCTCATAAGCGATGTGCCCAGGGTTTTTGTGGAAGAGTCCTTCTTCGACACGTGCAAGATCATGGTCGACGAGGACGGTATCATACGCGAAGGATTCTACAGCATCGACGAGACCCTGAACAGCCTTGATTACGCGACCGTGGCCGCCTTCAACGGAAGCTCCACCACGGCCTCACTGGTCGACGACGTCTTCGGATATGGTCTCCTCTACATATGTCCCCTCCGCCGGGAGCTCAAGACCATCGGGTATCTTGTCCTCGGCAAGAGGTACTGGATAGATGTGGAGTTGAGGCTCCTCAGGGAGCTCGATATCGTCTGCGACATATACAACAGGTCGTTGCTCCTCGGCAGCCGGGGGGCACGCCGCATCGGGGTGCATTCGGCGGCCACCTTCGAGAAGGTGCTCGAGGTCTTCCCCGACCCGCTGGTTCTCATCGACAGGAAGGGCTATATCTGCTACGCGAACAGGAACGCGAAGGCGCAGTTCGAGACAAAAAAAGGTTTCTTTCTCGGCGAACGCGCCGACAAGGCCATCCCGGGCCTCCCGGAGGACCTCGTCAAGAAGAACCGTCCCTTCCGCGGGGAGATACGATACAAACTGCAGGACGATTACAAAATGTTCCGCGTCGAGAGCTTTGCCGTCAAGAACGCCGATGAGAAGGGGGAGTGGCGGGCCATCATCTTCAAGGACGTGGTGAAGATGAAGGTCAGCGAAGAAGAACACCTTTTGAGGAAACGGACGGAGAGCGTGGGAATGCTGGCGGGAGGCATCGCCCATGACTTCAACAACATGCTCACGGGCATCCTCGGTTACGCGGCACTCATGAGAAAGCTTCTTTCAGACGCGAAGCTGTCCCGCTACGCGGAGGCGATCGAGCACTCGGCCCAGCGTGCGTCCAAACTGACGAAGCATCTCCTCAATTTCTCCCGCCGGCAGAAGAGGTCGACGGGTCTTGTCGATATCAATGCCCTTCTTGACGACGTGCTCTTCCTGCTGAAGCAGAGTTTTTTCAGTGTACGCATCGAAAGGGACTTTGACGCCGCGCTCCCCAACATAAAGGGCGACGAGGCGGAATTGCAGAATGTTTTTCTGAACCTCTTCATCAACGCCAGGGACGCGATGGACGGAGATGGTCTGTTGCGCGTTTCAACCTCGCGGCAGGACAAAGGCTACATCTGCGTCGAGATACAGGACACGGGCAAGGGGATCGATGAGGCGCTGCAGCAGAAGATATTCGAGCCCTATTTCTCCACCAAGGAAAGCATCTCCAATCTGGGGATGGGTCTGTACCTTGTCGACAAGGTCGTCAGGGAGCACGGCGGCTTCATCGAGATCGTCAGCGAGAAAGAAAAGGGTACCATCTTCTACCTTTATCTGCCTGCCCCGTCCCTGAGGGTGTCCGAGGCAAAGCCAAGGGAGGCGCCGCGCCTCGGCCAGAACCTGAGCGGAAGGACCATCCTTGTCGTGGATGATGAGTATCTGGTCCGTGAGCTGCTCAAGGGCATCCTTTCAGAAACGGGCGCGAGGCTTCTTGAGGCCGAGAATGGCGAAGACGCGCTCGAGATATATGCGCGGCATCAGCACGAGATCGACCTCGTGATCCTCGACGTCATCATGCCGGGAATGAAAGGGGACGAGGTGCTCAGGCGGATCCGGAAGACCCATGGAGACATGAAGGTGGTCATCTCCAGCGGGTTTATGAGCGAACAGCAACGGGCAAAACTGAAGGAATTGAGGGTCGACGGTTTCCTCGACAAACCCTTCAAGGACGACGACGCACTCTCACTGATAAAGGAAGTGCTGTCCGAGTAGACGGGCACACGGGTCTGCACTTCGGGCAAACGGGCACACGGGGAAAAACGTACCTCTTTTTCTTCTTCTGCTTTTGCCCGTTCACTCGTTAGGCGCGTGAGCGCCGACCCGTTTGCACGAAGTGCAGACCCGTGTGCGTCTTTTCCCTATTTCAAATTCTCCTTCCTTCTCCACCTTCTGTGTGAGGACACGGCGAAGCGGTGAGCTTCGTCGCGCATTTTCACTATCTCCTTGAAGACGGCCGATGCCCGGGGCAGGGCGAGGGGGTTCTTTCGTGCCGGCACGTAGATGACGTCTTCCATTCTCCTGCGGCGCTCTCCTTTTGCTATGGAGATGACGTCCCTGTCGACGTTGTTGGCCCTGAGAACCCGGTGGGCCGCCGCGAGCTGTCCCTTGCCCCCGTCTATTATGAAGAGGTCCGGCAGAGGGCCGAGGTCGGGGTTCTTCACACGCCTCGTCAGCACCTCCGTTATCATGGCCACGTCATCCATAGTTTCCGCGGACCGGACGTGGAAGACCCGGTACTGGTCCTTCGCGGGCCTGAAATCCTTGAAGACCGTGAAAGCGCCCGTCGGGTTCTGTCCGCCTATATGCGAGATGTCGTATATCTCTATGCGCCTCGGCACCGTTCTCAGGCGCAGGGTATTCCGGAAGGACTCGTCGAGAGGCAGGACCTCCGTTTCGTGGAGGTTCTCCACGGCGAGGCGCACCATGTCCCTCACGCCGCTGTGGGAAGGTCCCATGATCTTCACGGGGCCCTTGTTCCTCTCTGTGAGATATTTCTCCAGGACGTCGCTGTCCTCCATCTCCTCTGAGAGGATGATCTCATCGGGTATGGGCCGCGAACCGTAGTACTGGAAGAGGAACGTCATTATCGCCTCTCCCGGATCTTCCCCGAAGAACCGTTCCTTGTACAGGCGCCTGGACAGTAGGACACCGCGGCGGAAGGTGAGCACCACAAGGGAAACCCTCCCCGTGCCCTCGGAGAAGGCCCAGGCGTCACGGTTCTTTCCAAAATGCTCGTGGACATGCTGTTTTTCCGTCATGGCCTTGATGGCCTGGTAACGTTCCTTCAGGGCCTGCGCCCCTTCAAAGTCCCAGGCGGCCACCTTCCTTGCTATGCGGCCCTCAATGTCTTTCAGGACCTTTTCGTCCCTGCCGGAGAGGAAGTCCCGCACTTCACCGATGGTGCCCGCGTACTCGGTTGCGTCGACGGGCATGACGCATGGCCCCGGGCATTTGCCCAGTTCAAAGAGCATGCAGGGCCTCTTCCTTTTCCGGAAGACGGTGATCTTGCATTTCCTGACGGGATAGAGGCGTTCGATGATCTTCAGGATGTCCCGGACGTCTCGGGCGTGGGGGTAGGGCCCGAAATAGAGTGAGCCGTCATCGACGATCTTCCTCGTGGCGAAGAGGGCGGGGTACTCGTCCTTGACCGTGAGCTTCAGAGATATGTAGGATTTGTCGTCCTTCAGGTCGATGTTGTACTTCGGGGCGTGCTGCTTGATGAGGTTGTTCTCCAGGAGAAAGGCCTCCTTCTCGTTCGCGGTGAGGATGAAGTCAACGGTATGGATCGTCTCCGTCAGTGTCCGCGTCTTGATGTCCTTGACGTCGTCGCGAAAGTAGCTCCTGACGCGGTCGCGGATGTTCCTGGCCTTGCCAATGTAGATGATCCTGTCGTCGCCGTCCTTGAAGAGGTAGACGCCCGGTGATCCGGGCAGGCCGTCGATCCTCATCCCGGGGATCACAGGGTGAGCTCCGTCTTCTCGATGGCCAGCAGCCTGTCGCGAAGCAGCGCCGCCTTCTCGAAGTCCCATTTCTTTGCCGCCTCGGCTATCTCTTTCTTAAGCCTCTTCACCATCTTTGAGAGTTGTTTCGGTTTGAGCCCCTTTGTATCCAGTTCGTCCACGGGCACCTCATAGTAGTCCTTCTCGTAGATGGACGAGAGGACATCGACGATGGACTTGCGGATCCCCTCGGGGGTTATCCCGTTCTCCTCGTTGTAGGCGCTCTGGACGGCCCGCCGCCGCTCGGTCTCGTCGATGGCCCGCCGCATTGATTGCGTTATGGTGTCCGCGAACATGATGACCCTGCCGTTGAGATTGCGGGCCGCCCGCCCGCAGGTCTGTATGAGAGAGGTCTGGGAACGCAGGAAGCCTTCCTTGTCGGCGTCGAGGATGGCGACAAGGGAGACCTCCGGAAGATCGAGGCCTTCCCGCAAGAGGTTCACACCGACGAGAACATCGAACTTTCCCAGTCTCAGGTCCCTCACGATGGCGACCCTCTCGAGTGTGTCCACGTCGGAATGGAGGTACTTCGCCTTGATGCCCCT
This sequence comes from Syntrophorhabdus sp. PtaB.Bin047, assembly GCA_002067235.1. Lineage (GTDB taxonomy): Bacteria > Desulfobacterota > Syntrophorhabdia > Syntrophorhabdales > Syntrophorhabdaceae > Delta-02. The sequence continues at coordinate 2,708 of MVQP01000109.1, read as the reverse complement.
GTCGATGAGGAAGTCCGTGAGGTCCTCGGCAAAACGCTTGGTGAGAGTTGTGACGAGGACCCGCTCCTTTGCCTCCGTGGTCTTCTTTATCTCAACGATAAGGGCCTCCACCTGGTCCGTTGCCGGTTTGAGGATTATTTCGGGGTCCATGAGACCCGTGGGCCTGATGATCTGCTCGGCTACGCAGCCCCGGGACCTTATGAGCTCGTACTGAGCGGGAGTGGCGGATATGTAGAGGACCTGCTTTTCCCTCGCCTCGAACTCTTCGAAGGTGAGAGGGCGGTTGTCCAGCGCCGAGGGAAGGCGGAATCCATGTTCCACCAGGGTTGTCTTGCGTGACCGGTCTCCGCGGTACATGGCCGCGAGCTGGGGTATGGACACGTGGCTTTCGTCGATCATGACGAGGGCGTTCTCCGGAAGATAATCCATGAGGGTGGGAGGGGGTTCGCCGGGAGCCCTGCCCGTGAAATGGCGGGAATAGTTCTCGATCCCCGAGCAATAGCCGAGTTCCTGAAGCATCTCGAGATCGTACCTGGTCCTCATCTCCAGGCGCTGTGCCTCGAGGAGCTTGTTGTGGGACCTCAAGAGGTCGAGATGGCCGGCGAGCTCCTCCTCGATGGAAGCGATGGCCCGGTCTATCGTCTGGCGGGGCATGACATAGTGCGTGGTCGGGAAGATCGTCACGCGCCTGAATCGTTCGAGTGTCTTTCCCGTGAGCGGATCGATGCTGGAGATGGACGCTACCCTGTCCTCGTCGTGGATGATCCTGAATGCCCTGTCCTCCTCATACGGGGGGAAGACGTCTATCGTGCCGCCGCGAACGCGGAACCTTCCCCGGTAGAAGTCCATGTCGTTGCGCTCGTACTGTCCCTGAACGAGCCTTTGAAGGATGGCCTGCCGTTCGATCGCCTGCCCTTCCTCGATGTTAAGGAGCATCCCGTAGTACGTCTCGGGCGAGCCCAGGCCGTAGATGCAGGAAACGCTGGCGACGATGATGATGTCCTCACGTTCGAAGAGCGCGTTCGTTGCCAGGAGCCGCATCCTGTCTATCTCCTCGTTGATGGAGGAGTCCTTCTCGATGAAGGTATCCGTGGACGGGATGTAGGCCTCGGGTTGATAGTAGTCGTAATAGCTCACGAAGAAGTGGACCTCGTTGTCCGGGAAGAGCGTCTTGAATTCCGCGTAGAGCTGAGCCGCCAGGGTCTTGTTGTGGGAGATGACAAGGGTCGGACGGTTCACCCGCTCGATGACGTTGGCCATGGTAAAGGTCTTGCCCGAGCCGGTGACACCGAGCAGGACCTGGTGGGCAACTCCGCGCGTGATGTTCCCGGCGATCTTCTCGATCGCCTCGGGTTGGTCTCCCTTTGCCTCGTAATCGCTGACAAGCCTGAACCTCTCCATAACGCTATAGTCTAATGTCCTTTTTACGTGGTGTCAAAAGGACAGCCGTTTCTTTTTTTCTTAAAGTCCGATGATGTTGTGTCCGATAAGATTTTCAGCGCAACAAGGTGAAAAATGTTGCGTAGAGGCGCGTCCGGGCAGAAAAGCTCTTGACATGGCGTCTGCAAAAGTTTAAAGATTAATCATTAATAGTCCAAATCATCAATCTTAGGAGGAAGGGGTCATGAAAAAGCTTTTGTTGTTTGCACTTGTCATGCTTGTCAGCATTGCATTTGTCGGAGCCGGTTTTGCCCAGGAAAAGGCGAAGGCCCCGGAGAAACCGAAACCGGCCGCCGAGAAACCTGCGGTAGAGAAACCCGCACCCGCAAAAGAGGAGAAACCGGCAGAGGCGAAGGAGCCTGAAAAAGCAGCGGAAACGCCGAAACCAAAACCGATCCCCGGTTTCGTCGGCAAGGTCACCAAGACAGACTCGGTGTTCAAGACCATCAGCGTTCAGCGCGGCAAGGATGAGGTTTCGTTTGATGTCAGCGATGCGAAGCTGAAAGGTTACAAGAACCTTGACCAGATCACCATCGGCGATAAAGTTGCCGTTCAGTACAAGAAGGGCGCCATGACGCTGGTCAAGATAGCAGGAGCCAAGAAGGCGAAGGCCGCCAAGAAAGACGCCGTAGCGAAACCGAAGAAAGAGAAGAAAGAAGGCGCGGCTGACGAGCAGAAGCCGGCGGATGAGAAGAAGCCTGCGAAGAAAGCCAAGAAGGTAAAGAAGGACGAGAAGAAAGAGGAAAAGCCGGAAGAAAAGAAATAACCTCTTAACTCAAGATAGCGATCATAAAAGTCCCGCCTTCAGCAACGAAGGCGGGACTTTTATGTCTGGGGGCAGAGGGCGTGGGGTTGGATAGGACCTATAGGATAATAAGACCAATAGGACCCATAGGACCAATAGGACCCATAGGACTGCCTGCCCGGCGCGGGAGTTCGATAAGTCCTATACTGTCCTATAAGTCCAATATGTCCTATAGGTCCTATCCATCCTATAGGTCCTATCCACTCCTATCCACTCCTATCTCTTGTATCGACAAAGCCCTGCTGTGGATGCGATAAGGTTCGGTTTCAATGAGAAGGCAACGAAGTGCTACGGGCGTCTGCGCGGGATGGGCTGGCGTAAACTGCAGGGATGGTCCTCTGCGAAGACCATCCCTGGAGAGCTTTTCTTAGAGTTTACCTACAAAAATGAAGGCGATAACGAGAGCGTAGATGACCAGTGATTCGATGAGGGCGAGGCCGATGATCATCGGGGCGAAGATCTT
>MVQP01000108.1 GCA_002067235.1 Syntrophorhabdus sp. PtaB.Bin047 | reverse complement strand
GGCATACAGCCATGCCGTCTTTATTTCGCTGGCGACGCTGCCCTTGTTCCAGTAGCTCGTCGCGTTCGCCATGACTATCTGAGACGTGCCGGAGAGGTAGGCCGCGCCTCTCGTTCTGACGGTATGCCCGTTTGCGTCTGGTATTGCCACGGCGATCATGTTGGTATCGGTGGGGGCCGCACCGCCCGACTTCGAAAAGATGTCCAGCTTATTGACGGCGGCGTTCACCACGGGCTTGAGATTGAACACTCCCTGAGAGTTGTACGGAATGGTCTGCTGGAGCAGCCATCTCTTCGTCCCTGGGTTGGTATCGGGTGTTATGACGTGCGGGGCCGCTTCCGTGGCGCTGGACGAGGCGTTGAGCTTGTACGTGTAGAGGATGCCGGAGACCATGACGTGGGCAACATCCCCGTCGGTGAGCAGATCCCCGTCGATGTAATCAAGGGCGGCTTCTGCGCCCCCGGTAAGTGCTGTTTTGGAATAATAAATCTTGTTCGACATTACACGACCTCCTTGAGGCTGAAATTTATCCGTGAATGGGTTGACGATGCGTCATGGACTATCTTCGGCGGGGCGTTCCGTTTGGCAAACAGGCAGAACTCCCAATCCGTGATGTTGTTATGCACGAGCCGAATAGCAAGGGGTTTCGGACCGACGAGATCAAAAATATCGTGCTTGAAGGCGTGACAGTTCGCCCGGGTCTCGAGCATCGCAAGATTGTTGAACGTCCTCACGATGTTCCGCTTCTTCGCGTAGCACGACCCGCTGTTCAGTTCTTTTTCGATGCTGTAATCAACGCTGTCCTCGTCAAGGCCGTAGTGGGGATCGTTGAACTCCTCGACGACCCCGGCGCGGACTATCCCGGCATAGACGGTTTCCCCTGCGGCGGCGGTGAGGGTGACGTAGACCGTATGAGGGGATGTCATCTCGTCATAGTCGGCCCACAGGCGGCCATTGTAGCCGGGGAGGAAGTAGACCGCGCTCGCGTTGTACTCATCGGTTACGAATTCAAACCCGGTCTCAAGCTCAAACCCCGTCTCAAGTTCCATGTTCTCGCCCGTCCGTACCGACACGACGGCACTCACGGCGTTGGTGTTGTGGACCATTAGCGCGCTACCCTTGGATACCGATACCGTAAGCGTCGCCTCATTGACCCCGCTACCCGCTTTCCACAAATCGGTAGGGAAGTCGTTCAAAAGGTTCGATGCCGGGAAAGAGGCATCTTCCGATGACGCGACAATCGCGGTCACATTGTCGACTACCGCCGCTCCGGGCACCCTTGCAAGGTCTGTGTCAATGATCACTTTCATCCTGCCGCTATCCCTCCTTCACCTTCGATGCCGATGGATTCCTGAAGAAAATCAAACGTGAGTTTCCGAACCCGGAGCCACGAGAACAGATTCGCCGCGTTCTGCGTGTCCCTAAACTCCAGTTTCGCGCCGATAGCGTTGAAGTTACCCGCCGCCATGGGTATGGCCATTGTGATGCGCGGGGCGTTCTCAAGGTCGAGAATGTCGGCAAGGGCCGTCTCAATGTTCTCCTGCGTCGTGTGATAGCAGTTGACCGACAGGGAGGAGCCGTAGGGGTAAGCCGATGTCTGCCGGTAGGTGGTTCCGTCGTAATCTGTCGTCACCTCCGCCAGGGGCGCGGGGTACTCATATTTGGGGCCGACAAAGTATTCATCCTCGCCGAGTTCCCGTGGAGCCCCGTTGTTCAGCTTCATGTCGACGAGGTATGCCGTGGCGTCCACGATATAGATGAGGTGCGAATAGAACTCCGCGATATCGGACGCGAGGTTGATGTTGAGGATGTCCGAAGAAACGGGATAGATGACTGTTGGCGATTCTGCGCGGGCACAGGTCGTGTCCACCGATGTGATCTCCTCGATGTCCGTGAGGATCGTCGTGATGACGGCGTTGAGGGTGTCGTTGTAGTAAGGAGCGAGAGTGGATCCGTTCGTCCACGTCGTAGGTGTGGTGCCGGATGCGGTGAAGATGAATCCGGTGAGGTTCGTCCCGCCGATGTTACTGAAATCGTCCCCAGCAACGTAATTGGTGATCTTGTACTTCCGGCCCGAGATGACCGTTCCCGATGACAGGATGACGTTTTCCTCATCGTAGGCGGGCCCGTACAGGTCGTAGGCGATGCCCGACTTGAGGTCAAAGGATGCAAGGTGTGCCGTGCCCGAGAAGACCAGCTCCCGTGCCGCCTCCGTCGTGTCTGTGTAATAGACGTTGATGGTGCCTGATATGGGAGGGGGCCAATCGTTGATGCTCTCGGCTGAGTTATAGAATAGGTCCGGGTTGAAAACGATCTTTCCGAAGGCAGGCCTTGCATAGCCGCCGTGTTTGCTCGGAGTCGTGAACGTCGGGGCGTCAAAGGAGATGACCCGGGGCTTCCAGTTGTGGGTGAAACCGGTCCCGCCGTGCCCCTCGATCGAGGAGTATGTCAGGGTTCCGTTTCTGTAGAATTCAACGAGAAGGGCCATTATCCGTACACCCTCTGAGTTGCCGATATGCTCCGTTTCCCGCGTTCGACCACAACGCCATCAGAAACCGACTTGATGTATCCCTCAAACTCCTGATCTCCTATCTGGACAACGATTGTAGGGTTGAAAGCTATCTGTGATGCGGCCGCCGCCTTCCCTTTCGGAATGACCGTCTCTCCCTTCTGGAGGATCGCCGGGAATTCATCAGCCGCAAGACCCTTGTGGAACCGGGGCGCGTTGTGGAAGAGGTATGCAGGGGCATAACCCATTTTCTTGTGGGTCTCGCCGACAACACCGCCCTCGTGGAACCAATCCCCTATATCGTCAAAAACGTCACCGATGCCTGAACCGATGTCAGAGACGAAGCCGCCGATGTCATCGGCAAAGAGGCCAGCAAGGAGCGCCCCGCCGCCCAAGGCCCATCCCCATCCGGGGATAGCTGCGAGAAGACTTCCCGCCCCGCCCAACATCCCTGTGCTCGCCGCCGCTCCTGCCGGGACATATTCGGCCGCCGACAGAGCAAGGGGGATGCCTGACAGCAGTTCCCCGCCCGCCATTGCACCGCCACCGAGGAGACCGGACAGGCCATACACGGAACTTCCCATGCTGGCAAGGTTCATCAGACCGCCCATTCCACCCCCGCCCATCATGGACATTCCGCCGCCGTATCCTCCGCCCATTGCCATGGACGTATTGGACAGGATGGTGTTGAACAGGAGCCATTGAGCGACCATCTGCCCGAGTTGGTCAGTCATCGACCGGAGCATTGATTTCCAGGCGTTGTCCCACACGTCGGAAAGGTCTTCCATGTCGCCGGTGATGACGTCATAGAAAGAGTCACCGAAGGCGTCTCCCATGTTGCGGTACAGGTCGACGGTGACGGTGTAGGCCGCCTCTCCCCACGTGAGCTGGGACTGATAGAGGTCGTACCATGCGGCTTTGATGCCCATGGTGATGGAATTGGACTTGCGGGCGTAGTCGACGAGGGCTTTTTCCTTCTGTTTTCTTACCCAAAGGTCCGTCGCCACGGCATCGGCACCGTCCTTCACCCTGCGGGCCGCCTCTGCGTCGATGAGTTCCATTTTCAGACCAAAGGCCTGCTCCTCCATGCCCTTGATGTCCTGTATGGCATCGTAGTTGAGCGCGGCACGTTTTCTCGCGTATTCGGTGTCCTTGTCGAGCTTGGCGGCTATGGAGTTCGCGTGGATCTTCGCTTCAAGGTCGTAATACTCCTGATTGGTGATAGCGTCCCGCGCCCACAGTTCGGCGAGCTTTTGGAGCTTTTCTTCTTCCTTGGCAAGGATAGCGTTCGCGGCCCGTTCGTTCTCGTTCATGCCCCAATCGGCCTCATCGGAGACCATCTTCGCGTACTCGTCGTGGAGGCGGGTCATCTCCTTTTCGGACAGGTAGGAAATGCCCTGCTCGAGGCCGGCGCGGACGGCGATGATCTGCTCGGCAACGTCCACCTTGCCCTTCTTCCCCTGGTCCTGGAGTTTCTTTATCAGGGTGTCGGCATCATTGGTGAGCTTGAGGATCGCGTTGTCTTCCTTGTCGAGGGCGGGGTTGAGTTCGGCTATTCTGTCCTTCCACGCCTTCGTTTCGTCGGTGACTTGACGGAGGGTGTTGGCGTAGGTGTCGGCGCCCGTTTTTTTCTTCCCCATTTTGGCGAGGGCATCGGCCTCACGTTTTGCGGCCTCTGCGGTGCGCTTCTGCTCGGCAGACAGTTCAAGCATGGACTTCTTTGAGGATGTGCCCGTCGTCCCCATCATCTGGTCCACGACGCTTTGTTTCGCCGCCGCCTCTGCTTTTAGAATCGGGTCGAGTAGCGCCTGCTCCTTTGCCTTCGCATCGCTGTCAAACATATAGCCGAGGCTCTTGATACCCACCCCGAACTTGTCAAAGAAGCTCCCCGTGTTAATGGCCATGAATTGAAGCGTGCCAATGACGTCCTTGATGACGGGGGTAAACTCCTTCAAGGTGCTCAACACAGAAAGGAGGGCGGGCATCAGCGCGGTTCCGAGTGCGGCCTTCGACTCAAACACCGCGTTGTTGAACCGGTTTATCTCTGCCTGGCCCTGCTTTGCCGCTTCGGTGGCCGCCTTGCCGTATGTCTCATGGAGTTTTTCAGCGAGTTTCGGGAGAAGATCAGTACCGAGAACCTTTCCGTCTTCGAGCATCTTGTTGAGCTCGGCTTCGCTGGCACCCATCGCCTCGGCGGCCAGTTTGAAGGCACCGGGAAGGCGCTCGCCCAATTGCCCGCGCAATTCCTCGGCCTGTACCTTTCCTTTTGACATCATCTGACCGAGAGCAAGGAAAACGCCGTTGACCTCATCTCCGGAGAGCTTGAGGGCCGTAGCCGCCTCGGCAACGTAAGAAAAGATTCTCCTCGTCTGCTCACCCTCGATGGACGTGTTACGGGTCGTGGCGTTGAACTTGGCGAAGGCGACGGACGTGTCGGCGAACACGAGGCCCAGGCGCTCGGATTCTTCCCTGACATACTGGATCTCACGGGCGGCAAGGGTGGCCGAACTGGTGACGGCTCCCATGGTCGTGGTGATCTTTTCCATCTGGAGGGAAGCATCTATTGCCCTTTTCCCCGCTGCAAAGGCGGCATAGGCAGTAACCATTGCGGCGGTCACTTCCATCCAGTTCTGACGTATCCGGTCCGTCATCGAGACGTGGGCGCCGTACTGCTGGTCATTGATGCGCCTAAGTTGCGCTATCTTGGCTTCCTCGGCCCTGACAATATCGTTTGCGGTGGCCCTGTGGTCCCGCTTTATTGCTTCGTAGGCGTTCGTGACCTTGGCCCGCATAAGGTCAAATTCGGCGCTCGTCTTTATGCCGAGCTTTTTGAAATTATCCTCTATGGACAAGGACGTGGTGGTAGCGTCCTTGTAGAGTCTCTGCTGTGCCCTCGTGTAGCGGTCAGTATCGAGGTCAAGCTCAACGAAAATTTTGCCTATGCTCTCGTTAGCCACCTATCCTCCCATGAGAATGGCTTTGGCCATGGCCTTGGCAGCTTTCAACGCAGGCCTCAAAAATGGCCGAGCTTTCATCTTCGCCGTCCCGTACTCCACGAACCGCGCATAGTAGGTCTTTCGGGACCCGGCATACACCCGGATGTTCTTTTTCGGGTCGCCCTTAAGACGGACAACACGAATGGACGCCCTGAGTGCCCCGGCCTCCCGCTCGCTCCAATCCTTGCCGTTCTTGTACCGTGCCCGGCTTTTGCCGACCGGGACGAGTGAACGGGCCTTATCAGCGACCGCATCACCAAGGGTTTCAAGCCTGTCCATGGCGTTGCCATAGATGGCTTTGTTCGTCTTCTCGGGGTTCCAACGTGCTACCCTCATTGCCCGCTCCTCTCAGCCAAAAAGTGATGAAACACCCGCCACACCTTTACGAGGCATTCCCGCTGGTCCCTCACCCCGAAGGCGTCCATACAGTCCTTAACCGCCGGGATGCTGATATCAACAACAACATCACCTTCCATTCCCCGGCTTCGCGTTATCTTCTGACCACGACACATTATGTAGACCTCGGCGGCGTTTCGGTTCTCGGGCATAAGGTCGACCCGGCAAGTGTCACACGGAGGAGTCCCGGCAACCCCGCGCTCGTTTCGCTCTGTCCACATCTGCCGGCATTGATCGCAACGAGTGAGTACAATTCCGTTCTCCAGTTCAATCCTGGATGAAGCCTCATTGTCAGAGAACTCCACCCAGGCTATGAGTTTTTTACTTCTTCCTCGGCCTTCGCCTTTTCCGCTTCCCCGAGCACCTTCAATTTCTCGCTCACAAAGTCCCGAAAGGTCGGGTCTTTCAGGCGCATCAAGACCGTTTTCATTTCAGATGTACAGGGGATGGGCTTTTTGTCAGCGTCAAAGAAGTCTTCCCACGCTAGGATCGTGCAATCGTTGAAAAGCCTCGACCGCTTGTCCACGTCGACAATCTCATGGTTCAAAACACGGGGGGGCTTGGCCTCCTCCTGAAGAAGAAACGGCTTGTTCTCTGTCGTTTCCTTCTCGATCCTGAGAATATCCGAGGTGGTGGGGGCCTTGAGTTGTACCCGGCCCCCTCCCGGAAAGTCGAACCATACGCCGATGTTTTCGGTAAGATCAAATATCATTGAGCCCCCTTACACGAGGTACATGAAGGCGCCGGACACCTGGCCTTCAAAACTGGTCTTCGCTATGCCGTTGCGGTCTGTTTTCACTTCCCCGGCCTTTGTCATGAGAATGGTGCCGCTCGTACCGATCTGAAGGTATGACGTGGAGTTGATCCAGAACCGGATGCCGCTTGTGGCGCTGAATATCAACTTCGTCGCGTTCTTCACACAGTTCTCAAGCGTCAACTGCTGCGGGTCGGTCGGATCATAGGAAACGTCCGTCAGGCTGATTGTGCCGCCGTTGGCACTGGCGAAATCGTACACGTCGATATCAACGCCGAATTCCCCACACTCAACTATCTTGCGGGTTGCGCCGGTGATCGTATAGTTGCCCGCACCCAAGATCTTTGATGTTGCGCCCAGAGTTACTTTCTGGAATGCTCCTGAGAGTGTAACCGCTCTGTCACCCATTGTAATTTCCTCCTTTTATCATTCCTGCATTACGCCTAATGCGGCGTCCTTTCGTGCCTTTTCGGCCTTCATGGCCTTGTAAAGGTCGTGTGTTGCCTGATTGACAATCATGGTGGTGAGATGCCCTGCCTCGACGGAGGTATCTACAAAGATGCGATACCCCTCCGCCTTCAAATCCTGACAAAAACCGATATCCTCACCGATGACCATCCCGTTATCGGGGTTCTTCTGGAAACGGAACCAGGGGTAAGGGAGTTTTCTGAAAACCTCCATGTCGTAGAGAATACATCCGGTTCCGGTCGCATCGCATTCGACAAGGGAGCCGTCCTCGTAATCGGTTACGGGTTGATATCCCTCGTCGGTGATCTTCATGATGATCGGGTCGAACGGAGGATAGCGCCTACATACCTTGGCCCCGACGACGGGGAGTTTGTGGGCCAGCAGTTTCGTGATGGTCTTCGAGTCGTACACCTGGTCCACGTCCATCATGAGCAGGTGGGTCGCGTCGATTTTAAGCGCGGTCTCCACGATGTCGTTTCTCAGGGTATCTATGGGGCCGTTGTCCGAAGTGATGAACGAGAAGTCGGGTTTCTCCATGAGCACGAACGAGTTGAAGAAGCTCACGGGGATAAAGGGGAACGAGCAGGGGACACCGATAGCAAGCCTCTGATTGCTGATCCTCACGCCTTCACCCCCTCAAAACCCACCTGCCAATCAACGGGGTCCACAAAATAGGGATGATCGACGGGAAGCCTTCTCACGTCCTTGAAGCCCGCCTCCTCCATGACCTGTTTCAGCAAATCCCCGCTGTAGCAGTACCGATGATGTGACTCCTGACAGTATGAATAGATATACAGGTCATTCATCTCCTTGAGGGCGTCGACCGTGGGGTTGTCCAGATACTTCTTTGCCAGCACGTCAAAGTCGGGCACGGTGACAGCTATCTTCCCACACGGTTTCAAAAGACAGTTCCAATATTTCAGGGCCTTTTTACCTTCGGCAAGGGTCAGATGCTCAAGCATATGGCCACAATAGATCTCGTCCACCGTCCCCACCCTGTAGGGGAGCGCCAGGGCGTCACAGGTAAGGTCTGCCGGGACATTCTCAGACACGTCGACATTGATAAAGCCGGACAGCCGAAAGGGGCCGCATCCGAGGTTCAGTTTTATGGGGCCGTCGGGGTAAAGATCAGCCTCGATCGCCTGCCTCATCCAGAAATCCTTGCCCCACTTTTCTGCAAGGTGAGCGTCGTTCCGTTTGCAGATGGCCTCGTAGTCGGCGTCCATGGCCTTGAACGTCTGCGAGCCTTCGTGATGGACGTAACACCCGGCGACGATGCCTACCCGATGTCCGGCCTCCCTTGCGCTGAGACAGAAGTCTATTTCCTCACCGGAACAGGGCCACAGGGATTCATCAAAGTCGCCTAACTCGTCGAACAATGCCCGCTTGAATGCCATGCAAAAGCCGATAACAAAATTCACTTCCTGGACCTCATCCCCTACGTTCTGCGCCCATTCATGGGCCGCATCATTGAGTTCGTCCTTGTTCGTATAATTCGCAGTATGTGCTTTCTGTATCCCGGCGACGTAGTTTGTCATGGGACCGACGATGGAGAACTCGTCAAGGGCCGCCGTGAGCTTTTCGGACCATCCCGGGGTCACTATGACGTCGTTGTTCAACAGGCAGACGATCTCGCCTTGCGCCGCCCTGATGCCCTGATTAACCGCAACCGGGAAACCCTCGTTCTTCTCATTGCGGATAATCGTCAGACCGATAAATCCCGTAAAAGGGGCGCGGAAGGCGGGATCGGAACCGTTGTCGACGATGATAATCTCGCAATCCTGCGTCGTCTCACGAATCGCGGTGATACACTCGTGAGTCATGTCATGCTGGTTGAAAACGGGTATTACTATTGAGAGCATAAATCTCCTTTCAATTAAGTGAAGTTCTTATCTCGTAATCAACGGCCCAATGCGTGACTTCTACCGTTCTACCGTCTGGTGTGGTTATTACGTCATCATCGCCACCAGACACATCAAGAACGTTCTGTTCCCGGCACCAAACAAGTGTACTTCCGGTGATGGATAGAGAACATTCATCAAATAAGGTGGAAAGGTCGTTATACATAGTGGTAACTTCCGCCACACCTGCCGACACACTGAACAAAGAAAACTGGATGAGGCTGTCGCGGTACTCTTCGGTAAAGGTTTTCTCCTTTGGAGCCGATACGACAGAATAGACGCAATACGGGAACTCCGGGTTTGATGGTACTTTCCCTTTGTAATAGATCCTCCCGCCCACGTCCGTCGAGAACGCGGAGCCGGAGAACTTCGTCATCAGAGCGGTGAGGAGGTTTTTCACGCCGCCTCCTTACACATGATGTCGAGCCACCGCCCGGCCTCGTTCGGGTTGATAATGCTCACGATGTTGAAGTACCGGTTGCCGAGTTTCAGACGCCAGCTTGACCGTATTCCGTCCCTGTAGCGAATCCGTATCCGGTGACTGATCGTCATGGTCTCGGCCATGGCCTGAGCAGTTTCCTTTGCCGACACGGGCCACACGGCGGCATAACAGGAGAAGGCCTCGGCCCACGTCACCGTGAAACCGCCCATGCCGTCAGCCACGTTCGTAGGATACTCAAGGGAGATGCGCTTGTTCAGGTCTCCGATACGCACTATTCGAACTCCTCCCACAATCTCGATGACGCCAGCAAAGCCATGACGGTCGGGTTCGGTTGATATGTCTGCACGCTCTGGTTGATCATCTGCCCTTCCCGGTTTTCGAAGAGGTCCGCGCAGATCATTTTCAGGGCCGCAATGACCGCCTTGGGGATAGATGCGGCTGCCGTCCATCCACAAACAAACTCGATGGTGATGGGATTACTCGGATAAAGGCTTACGGACGGCCAGGATATTCCGTATGGCAGGACGAGACGCCCACACCCGTCACCGTTGGTCTCGACAAGATAGTCGGTATTCTCAACGAGGGTCGTTTCTGTGCCGTCCGTGTCCTTGTATTTCACACTGGTAACGCTGGCAAGATTGCCGAAAGGC
>MVQP01000107.1 GCA_002067235.1 Syntrophorhabdus sp. PtaB.Bin047 | reverse complement strand
GGTGGCCGGATTGCCCCGGAACAGGTGGCCGCTTTGGATCATAATACGTGGCCGACTTCATCGGAATACGCAATCTCCGCGATGCCTTTGGTCCTTGCCCACGTACTTGAGCAGCTGGTTGTGAAAGTGTTTGACCGTGTTCTCGCTGAACTTGATAGACTTCCAGGAATCGAACACGTTGCGAAGCAGTTCGTAGTATCCCTGCACTTCCTGCGAGTCCCTGTCGGTGAACTTCTTCGCGGTAACGCCCTGCATCAATTTCTCGATTTCACTGTCGGTGAGCTTCACTCCTTCAATGCGGGTGGAAGCCCCGGTAGAAGTAACCAGCACGGATCGCTTTAAGCGACCCAGGGTCTGCGGGTTAATTTGCAGCCCGCCAATCCAGCGCCCCTTGATTTCGTCGATCCTGGCTATCTTCGACAAAACCTCTGAAGGCAGGCGGGTCAGTCTTTTGTCAAAGCGGTTAGTCCCGGTCATAGAGTCTCTTGTCTATATAGTTAGCTATATCCGATTATATTCAATTGTATCTATTGTGTCAAGCTAGACCACTGATGAGATGTTTTAAAGAATTGCGGCCGGAAGGCACGGGGTCAGGCCTTGCCATGCCACTTTGTCCTGGCTCATAAGAGTCCGTTTTCGGAGAATCTCCCGACATAGAGTAATCCTTGATCGTGACAATCACCCATAATGCAGGAGCGCAAGACCTGATCGCGTATCTCCGCGTGTCTTCAGGACGTCTGTGATCAATGGGAGCGGCCCTGCCTTGTTTGTCATCCTTCCATTTCTTCGACCGGCAGCATCTGCTTTCCATGGCGGACTGTAAGGATGGAAACTCTGATCTTCTCTATCCGGTATATTATCCGGTAGTTGCCGTGTATCAGCTCTCTTATGTTCTGATCGCTGGTCTCCGGGAGAGGGCGGCCACTCTGCGGGAATGTCTTGAGGCGGCCCACTTTGCTGAAGATGGTCTTAACCCACTTTTCCGCGGCGGAGGGATTATCGCGTGCTATGTACTGCGCTATCTCGGAAACCCTCTCGACTGCAAGGGGGGACCAGAGGACCTTCACCTCTTGATCCGTTTCAGCACGGCCGCCATCGCGTCATCGTGCTCGATCCCCTTGCCGTCCTCTATCTGGCCGATCGATGCGTGGACATCCTGAAGCAGCTCTATCCTCTCCTGCATCGCCTCGTATTCCCCCGCGTCCAGCAACACCGCCACTCCCTTCCCGTGCTGCGTGATAATGAGGGGTCTTTTCGTCGTGCGCACCTGCTTCAAGAAAGAAGCGATCCCCGTCCTGAACTCGGACATCGGCCGGATATCCTCATTGACCTTGAGTCTTTTCATGCTCCACCTCGCATAAAGTACGTACAATATAGCGTACAAAAGACTTTCAGGCAAGCCTGTTTATCGCCAGTGTTTGGCTCGCCCGGGTATGCCCGGGGACGTTACTGTCTCCGCACCGCATGTTCGGCCCGGACTGCAACCCCGGAATGGACAGGATCGTCGGGGTTCTCAAGGTGCTGCAGCAAGAGGAGAAGGTAAGGCTGACGGCGAAGGCGGTCTGAACGATCCTCAAGCACATTAAGCAACACGTTGGGCCCATCCACGTGAGTCCCCGTCGCCGGCGAGATGGGAGAGGTCAATGATTCTCTTTTCCGGTCACAACGTCTTGAGGAACCGTTCTATCTCTTCCTTGTGTCTGGCTACGTAGGCGCAGCTCGGTTCCTTGCCGCATTTTCTGCATTTCACGTCGCATGCGGAATTCATGGTCCCGCACCGCGGGCAGGTGTAGTTGTCGCCCATCTCCCGTAACCACGTCTTATACCCAACGGCTCCGATCCGTTCCAGATCGTCCCAGAGTTCCATCCGATGAGGTCTTTCAGATTGAAACCGTCTCAGATCATCGCAGGGGTACTCCGCGCATTCAATGCAGAAAGCGATTCCCCGCCGGGCCGCACAGACGCACATCGTGCATACCGTACAGTAAGGCCCTCGCTTTTCCGACCGGCACCCATAACACCTGGCCGCTTCCTCCGAAACCTGATATCGTGCCGCTATTCCCTTAAGCCTTTCCGGGTCTTCCTTCGTGGCAATGAACAGGGAACAGGCCTCACAATAAAGACCGCACACAGCGGCCAGCTTCTTATCGGGTTCTCCGGGGTGGACGTCCTTTCCTTGCATAGCATCTCCTCGTCGTTTGCTGGTTACTGGAATACTATTATCCCTTTGTCAAACAAGTCAAGATGCAATCGGGGTTCTCTTCCGCCTGTTCCCGTCGCCGGAGGTCCGGGCTACCCGAAACCCCGGGCGGGTTCCATGATCCCATAGCTGATGTGAAGAGTGTCTCTGGAAGTACTTCTATGCGGCGACGGATTCGCCTTCATTCCGGATTATGATCTCCGGATGAAGGTTTCTCGGCGGGACGGGCATGGTGGCTACAAGCGGATTCATGGAAACGGTGATGAAAAGGGCGTTCAATGATGCGCAATACCGCGGGGCTCTTCTGGCGGAGGCTCATATCCTCTTCTTCAAGGCCCCTTCTCCATGCAGACTCCCCTTACCAGTTGAACTTCACTCCTCCCGTCACCGCATGGGCGAACTCCCTGGATCTTACCTGTGCGTCGTAGACGAGGAGAAAACCCCAGGAATCCCCGGCCTTCCCCGCAAGCCCCAGGGAGAAGACGCCGCTGTCGCGGTCGTAGGTGTCGGAAGAGACGGTGTAGGAACCCGAGGGGGCACCGGCGAAGCGGGCGTTGAGATTGCTGCTTGTGTCCCCGAATTCATGGACCCATCGGGCGGAGAGCTGGGGGGTCAGGGAGAAGGTTGCTCCGATGGCGAACTCTTTTGCGAGACGAACACCGAGGGAGCCCTGAAGGGAGGTGGTCCTCTCGCTGTCCGTGTCGAGGTTAAGGGCCCCCGCCCCGCTTTCCGTAAAACCATCACGGCGGCTCTCAAGGGCGAGGAAGGAGGCGTAGGGGGTGATGCTCACGCCTTTCGCGGGCAGGAGATATCCGCTCTCCATGTATCCCGACATGTCGCTGCCGTCATAGGAACCCTTCGCCGTCCTCGTGATGGTCCCGAAGTTGAGGTAGCGCTTCGTGTCGTATCTGTTGATGCTGTACCCCAGGGCGGCATCGACGTACCACCTCCTGTCCGGGGTGGTAAAGGAACCGTAGAGGGACCCCTGGTAGCTGTCCTCGCTGCCCGAGTCCTCGAGGTCCTTCATGTCCATGTCCGTCCTCGAATACCCGAAGGCGGCGCCGGCTCGAACCGAAGGGCCGGGACGGTACTCGATGCCGGCGATGGTACCCCCTATGGTGAAGGTGTACCTCGATCCTATGTCATCCCCGTTCCTGTCCCCCGACGCGCCGTATCCCCTGATCCAGAGAGAGAAAGGGTCAGGCCCCTTTCCCGGCTTCCGCACTGCGGGGAGGGTGGCCGCATCGGTGGCGATGGCGGGGTTCGCGGCGAACATGGCAGCCGGGTTATCTCTGCCCGCCCCCTGCGTGCCGGCAGGAGGGACCGAGGAAGAGCGCCCGAAGAGATTGCCGTAGAAACCGGCCGTCCTGTACGGCCCGATGGCGGCGAACGCCGTGTGGCTCGCCCCTGCCATCTGGTCATAGGCGGAGCGTATGGCGTCAGCGCCAAGGGTGCTTATGGCCCCGTAAACGTTGAGCATGTCACCCGACGCGGTGTTGTAGGCTCCGTCCAGATAGGTTCCCATCGTCCGCTGATCCCCCGTGAGCGCCGCCCCCGCAAAGTTCGATGCCAGCGTGAGGTAGGTGTTTTCCGCGTCGTAGGAGAGGGAGGCGGTTATGTAACGGGAATTCGTCGTTGCGGAAAGGCCGCCGTAAGTGCCGGTAAGCACCCCGTCTGTCTGGAGTATGGTGTGTGTGCCGCCCCGGGCACCGGTCGACGTGTCGACCTCCACGGTGCCGCCGCCGATGATCGCCGCCGCCGCACTTATCTTCCCCAGGTTCCCGTCCGTGCCGGCGCCCACGACGTAAGCGGCCCCCGCGTCATGCGTGAAGACACCGTTTACCCTCAGGGTGCCGCCACCGAGGACGGATATCCTGTTGCCGCTCGAGAGGTTGCCGTTCACGGTAAACGTACCCGTTCCCGACTTCTCTATGGTCTCAAAGTTAAGCAGGGTGCCTCCCGTGATCGTGCCCGAACCCGTGAGGTAGACCGTGTCGCCCGTTCCGGCACCGCCGTCCACGTCGCCCGTTATGGCGGACCCGCCGCGCAGATAGACGGTGTCATCACCGGCACCCATGCTGACCGCCGTCCCGCCGGTGCCGGTGATCGTGCCGCTGTTGTCCAGGGTATCGCCGCCCGTACTGGTGAATGCCACCCCCCTCAGACCCTGGAGGGTGCCCGTATTCAGGACGGACCCGGTGGTCATGTTGATGGTATCATGCGCGGTGGTTACCGTTATACCGCCATAATTGTAGACCTTGCCCGCGGCCTCGTAATAGACGCCGTGATTGCCCGTCCCCTGGATGGTGCCCCAGTTGTAGACCGTGCCGTTGTATCTTATGCGAACGGCGTAACCCCCGAGGGACTTGATGGTGCCGTAGTTGTAGACCGTGCCGTAGGTAGTGGACGACGAACCCGACAGGGCTATCACCAGGCCCTGGCCTGCTCCCTGTATCAGCCCCCCCGCATTGTTGATGACGAGTCCCGAGTACACCAGATACATTCCCGTATTGCTGGTCCCCTTGATCGTACCGCTGTTGGTGACGGTGGTCAGACCATCGAGCCAGGAGTACACGCCGAGCGACCCTCCCTGGATCGTGGCGCCGCTGTTATTGGTGATGTTGCCGTAAGCCAGCGTTAAGCCCCAGCGTGTCCCCTTGATCGTGCCGCTGTTGGTGACGTTGCCGGACAGATACGTGCCGCTGCCGTCGCTCGCCGTGTTGAATATGACACCCTGGGCATTCACTCCCGTGCTCTGTACCGTGCTCCCCGATGCCACATCGAGGCTCCAACCGGCAGTATTGCCCCAGATGGCATAGGCGCCCGTGGAATTCACCGACCCCGTCGACGTGACGTAGGCATCGTGGGTCGTCACCGTCTGAGGCTCGGTGTCGAGGGTCACCCCCGCGACGCGGGCATCGTCTATGATGACATCGGCAAGGGCGCGTCTTGTGATACAGGGGGCAAAAACAAAGAGAATAAAGGACAGTGCACAGAAGGAAAAGGTGATCGACCTGCTCCGCATGGGGGATATCTCCTCTCGTTCCCGACGTCCGGGCCTCTGCAAAGGAAACTGAATGTCACTGTCGGGTGGCTGAACCGGTGCGTCCGCTCTCGCATCGCAACGCACATATGATAGCAGAGACGGAGCAGGAGCCATAGGAAAATTTTGCGCAGATCTCCCTTTGACAGGGTTATGCCGGAGGATGCTGTCGACCCGGGGGCCTTACTGAGCTGTGCGGGCCACCCGTGAAGGAGGCTGTTGATGTACCGTCCCGGGGGCAGATCGGCCCGCTGAGCTGGTGCTTCATGGTTTTTTCCTTGCGCAGAAGCAAGGATTTCGATAAAAGATTTGCAGAAACTGAGACAGGGTGTGTCCCGATGGTTTCGATATGAACACAGGAAAGGCAGGGTGTGTCCATGCAGGGTTTTCTTGATCGTACGTTGCTTGTGTTGGGGGATGAAGGGATCGAGGCGCTTTCGGCGCCTCTCATCGCCATTGCCGGCCTCGGGGGAGTTGGCGGAGGTACCTTCCTGAACCTTGTCCGCTCCGGGGCAAAGCGGTTTCGACTGGCCGAGAACGGCGTATTCGACCCCCCCGACATGAACCGTCAGGCCGCAGCCTTCGCGTCCACCCTGGGGCGGCCGAAGATCGAGGTGTACGAAGAGCTTGCCCGGGGCATCAATCCCGGGGTCGAGCTCGAGCTCTTTCCTGAAGGGCTGCTCGCAGGCAATATCGAACGGTTCTTCGAGGGCAGCGACGTCTATATCGGCGTCATCGATGTCGAAAAAGGCGCGGATGTCAAGTCGATGACCCCGGAGATGCTCAAACGCTTCAACGTCCCCCTCTTTTCAGCCATGGTGGTCGGCTTCGGCACGATACTCGTGGCCCACCATCCGGAAGGCATGATGCCCGACGAGTTCTGGGGACTGGTGAGGAAGAGGTCCTCCGGCGCGCGTTTCCCGTCCTTTCTGTCCGGCAGGTTCGGATCGACCGTGGCCGAACGGATAGAGACTTCCTTCGCGGCCGGCAAGGGCCCGTCAACAAGCATCGGCGGCGCATTCGCGGGGGCGGTCCTCGCCTCCGAAGTCATGGCCCATGTTCTTCGGGGCACCGGTCTTGTCAACAGAAAAGCCATTTTTGCCCCCAGGTTTATCGTGATCAACCCCATGGGACCGACCATGGAAGTGGTCGACGTTACAGCCCCCTGACATCATGGCCTGCTGACTGCAATTCATCCTTTCTCGCCAGAGACCTCATCCTTTGGCATACTGCTCGTATAGGATCACAGGACTCCGCGAGATAAAGATCCCGGAGTTCACACGTTCAAGGTTGACAGGGTTCCGGAAACACCCGGACCCGCAGCTGGTCTTTGCCTTCATCCGGTGGCCAGAGTTTTGTTGTTGCATATCTGCGGGAATATGCGGAAAATTAGGATAAGCATGCGGTGGAGGATATCCGCGACAGCTCATACGGCAGGGCTCCGACGGTCACGCAAAGACAGAGACGGTGCGTCACGGGTTGGTGCCCCCTCGGACCATGTCCGTCCTGGGGACCGGGTGCCGTGAGAATTTGGGAGGCGCAATGAGTGGAATCTTCGGGTTTATCGGCAGGGGTAACGCCTTTGCCGAGGTAAGGTCCGGGCTTGAGAATCTTTCCCACAGGGGGCAGGAGAGCTGGGGCATCGTCTCGGCCCTCAAGGATGGTTCTTTCCAGGAGGCGCGGGGGTTGGGATCGATCTTCCAGGCTTCCGGTCTCAGCCGGTCCTATTTCGGATCGGTGGCGATCGGCCAGGTCCGTTACCCCACGGCGGGAGAGACGAACGAGAGGAACAGCCAGCCCATCGTCGGAAGCTTCGGCAAAGAGAGGATCGCTGTCGTTCATAATGGCCACCTACCCGGGTACAAACGTATGGTGGAGGAACTCGGGGGTCTCTTCCAGACGGAAACGGACACCGAGGTGATCCTGCAGGAGATCGCCCGGATGGAAGGCGAGGACCTGCTTGAGAAGATGGAGAAAACGCTGAGGTTCCTGGGCAGGCAGGCTGCCTTCAGCATCATCATTCTCCATGATGGCAAGCTTATCGCCGCCCGGGACCCCTTCGGGTTCAGGCCTCTGTCCATCGCCAGAAGAGGTGAGGAGGGGGATTACGCATGGGCGCTGGCTTCGGAGACATGCGCTTTTCACGGTCAGTTCGAGTGGATAGGCGATGTCGAGCCGGGACAAATGGTCGTTCTCGATGGGGAAGATGTAAGGACAATCCGCTTCGCGGACCCCGATCCCCATCCCTGCATTGTGGAATGCCTTGATTACGCCTCTCCGGCAAGCCGGGTCTTCTCGAGGAGCTGTTATGAATTCCGGGAGAAGATCGGCGCTCAGCTGGCGAGAACGGAGACCGAGAAGGCCGATATCGTCGTTCCCATCCCGCGCGCCGCGATCGCTGCCGCCCTGGGATTTCACGACACCGCGGGGATCCCTTTCAAGGTGGCCATCAGCACCGTGGGAGAGATCGGCAGGGTTTTCATAATCTCCAAGGAAAAAGACAGGTTCGCCCAGGTTGAGAGGAAATTCCAGATCAATGGCGAGCTGGTGAAAGGGAAGGAGGTCTTCCTCATCGATTCGCTCCTGGTCCGGGGTTCGACGGCCATGGTCCTCATCCCGAAACTGCGCGAGGCAGGGGCGACGAAGATCCATATGCGCCTGACGGCACCGCCACCCCGTTTTCCCTGCCATATGGGAATGGCGATGGCCAAGCCCGGGGAACTGCTCGCCGGCAACCGCGATGACGAGCAGCTGAGGAAACTGATAGGCGCGGACACCTTTCGATACATGACGATCGAGGAACTGAAGGAACTGATGGGCACGCAGTTCTGTGATGCCTGCTTTACCGGAAAGTACCCCTTTTCGGTGTGAAAAGGTCACGAGCGATCAGGGTCAGACCTCCCGTCGGCCACACAAAGGCGCGATCTCACGAGCGGGCATGACAAGGTTTCCCCGCCCGATGCCCTAAGGCCTTTCCAGTGTTCGAAAACCTGTCTTGCACCGACATCGATGCAGGCCGATACCATGATCCCGCGGCATCTCTTCCCGCAGAAATCCCGTGGGGCATTATCCTGTCTTTCAATGGTTCTCCCACAATAGCCAGGTGAATTGATCAACGGAACGGCCCTCGCGCGAGGATGCGCTCCGGCCGATTGACCGGACCCGGAAACGCGGACCCGTCGAGAGCAAGGACTCCGGGAGTCCCGGTCCCGCTGAAGACACGGAAAATGCGACAGGGAAGGTGGTGAAATTACCACAGAAAAATTATCCCTTTGGCGACAGACAGGAACGAACGCCCCGTGTAGCATGTAATCAGTCTTTTACCTGCATTTTGTTATTCACCTTGAGATATGACACCTGCAGCGAACACCTCACCTTGTTCTGCTTACGCGACCATCTCGCGCGAAACGTCCCCGCGCCACCCGTGGAACAAAGATTCACGAAAGGAGGGGAAACACATGAAACGTTTTATTGCGGTCATGATCGGTATGGCTCTTGTGTGTGCCGGACTGGGCAGTGCTTTCGCCGCCGGTTACAACTTCCGTGCTCTCGACTACCCTGGGGCTTCGGAGACACGGGCGTATGGCATCAACGATTGGGGGGTGGTCGTCGGGTCCCACCAGGGCGCCGGGGAGGTTTACGGCCACGGTTTTGTCCTGAGAGGCGATACCTGGACATCTTTCGACGATCCCGATGCCGCCTTCGGGACCAGTCCGCGCGGTATCAATGACTGGGGAAAGATCGTCGGAACCTTCGGGAACAGCATTGGGGATGTCAGCGGTTTTACCCTTGCTTTCGGGGTGTACAAACGCTTTGACTACCCCACCGCGGTGCACACCTTCCTCGAAGGTGTCAATGGCTTTGGCACGGTCGTCGGGTCCTACATGATCCCTTCAACGAGAAGTTTCGTGCTGAAAGGTACGACCTATACCCTGCTTGACTATCCTCCCACCACTGATGACCCGGAGAACCCAACGGGATGGCTCCGTGCCCACGACATCAACGATCACGGTATGATCGTCGGAGGCTGCACCGACGTGAACGGGTCTCACGGCTGTTATTCCAGCGGCGGGGCCTGGGTCCTCCTCGACTACCCGGGTGCGGCATCAACAGAGGCTTTCGGCGTCAACAACCGCGGCATAATTGTCGGCCAGTACACCGGGGCGGATGGATCGACACACGGTTTTTCCTATGATGGCACGACCTGGAACACCCTTGATCATCCGGGGGCCACCAGCACCATCGCCTATGACATCAATGACAGAGGGACGATCGTCGGGACCTTCGAGGACACGAACGGAGGAACCCATGGCTTCCTGGCAAACGCCGTGTCCGACCTCGCGTCGCTCGTCATCGACATCAGACCGTGGAGCGCGGAAAACGTGATCCACATCCTCGACCGGGGGCTCCTTCCGGTTGCCGTCCTCAGCGGCAGCGCGTTTGATGCCGTCAGCACGATGGACCTCGGCACCATCACCTTCGGACGTACCGGGGACGAGGACAGCATGGCCTTCTGCAGCCCCTGGGACTGGGACGTCAACGCGGACGGTTACCAGGACCTTGTCTGTCTTTTTTGGGTACGAAAGGCCGGATTCGAATGCGGTGACACCGGGGGTATTCTGAAGGGGATGACCCTGGACGGGGCCACCCTTGAGGGGCGCGACGCGGTGAAGGTCATTCCCTGTCGATAGGGCTGTCGTCCCTCGGTTCACCCCTTTTTTTTGGGACTGCTCAAAACAAGGGGCAGGGAAATCTCCCTGCCCCTTGTCACCTATTCCATCTCGAACCGTCCTTTAGTTCAGCCCCAGGACTTCTCCTTCGCCGCGTTGATGCCGGCATTCCTTCCAAAGACGATGCAGTCGACCGTCGCGTTCCCGCCGACCCTGTTTGTGCCGTGGACACCACCCGTGACCTCGCCCGCC
>MVQP01000106.1 GCA_002067235.1 Syntrophorhabdus sp. PtaB.Bin047 | reverse complement strand
CTCAACGCCTTTGACGCCATCCTTCCCGACCTTGTATTCTTTTCCCTCGATCAGTATTGTCCTGCCAAGCATGTAACTCTCGCGGCGGTCAATAGGCGTGCCATCCCCCGCGAAGTCGTGGCCAGGATGTTTCGGGTCATTAAAGAGTGACTTCAGGTACTTGACGTATGACTCGGGTCGCATCGCGCTGGCATACCGGCACATGTTGGCGACGTTGCCGACGGTGAGAACACCATTCGCGACCTTGGTTTCCAGGGTATCGAGGATGTAGAGGGCGACGGCCTTATGATCACGTTCCTTGACCGGGATGGCTTTCAGGATCTCTTCGGGTATGGCCTTCCAGGGATCCTTCGTTGGCTTCGTGGTGACGGAGAACTCAAGACCGACAACGGCCCTGCCTTCCTTTTTGAATGAGTAAGCAACTTCCATACTCGACTTCGCATTGATTTCAGCAACGGCCGGCTTGATCGCCCAGAGATGGATGTTGCTGAAGGTCTTGAGCTTTTCTCTCACAATGTTACCCTTTTGGTCACGCTCACGAATACCGACCTGTTCAATGAAATCATCCAGGGACACGGACCATCGGCCCTGGCTCTTATAGGAACGGAGCAGTTGATAGAGGCGGATACTGTAGCCGGAGCGGAGTTGCAGCACTTCCGACAAGAGATACGACGTGTAGTGCCCAGCGGAAAGCTTCAGCTCGCTGACGAATGGCTTGAGTTTCTCAGAAATCTCGAACTCGACAATCCCCTTGTTATCGATATACTCGGCGGTATCAAACCAGCCGGCGATAAGCTCACCGCGTTCTGTTTTAATACGGAGCACGTGCTTCTTCAGCTCACTGATAGCCTCCCGCACGTCTCCGTAGTAATCATCACCTTGTATGCCAACCATTTCAGCCAGGGACGCGACAGACATCGTATAGTTTCGCCTGCCGTCTCCTATCTCAACCATGGAATAAAGTGCCAGGAGAACACGTTGCTGGCTGACAGTAAGCGAGTATCTGGCCCGGACCAAGTCGTTGTGTTCTCGGATAACCTTGAGGTATTTGCGCCTCCATTCCGCTCTCTTTTCCGCCTCGGTCATTTTCTTCGGCTTTATCATTGTGGTGCTGGGCACTGGCCACCTCCTGTTCAATTCAGAAGCGTACCACAACAATTATGATGTGTCAATAGACATAATACTTAACCGCCGATATCTAAGAGTTCACACGCTCATATCTAATAGTTAACACCCTCCACAACCACATTAACATCTGGTAACTATTCACGATTACCAGCACACACCCACCGCACAGAAGGTAGAAATGGTATTAATACGTATACGAGGGCTCAGAAATTCGCGCGTCATCGTAGCACGGACCTGCAGCAACACGCGGCGGTAGAGACTGGCGCCTCGCTGCCACGGGCGCCCGCCGCGTAAAGATTCAGATTCGCGCCGTTGAGAGGCACGCGTCCGGTTCCCCGGGGCAAGCCTGCCCCGCCGGCCGCGACGTCGCGTTGTCGTACTGCTTGTCTCTACGCATGCCACGAAGGGTTTCTCGAGAGCCAGGGAGTAGAAACCTGTAATCAAGGGAAAGAAGTGGGGGGACAAGCTCCTCCTTTGTGATGGAGATTTCAGCGTTTCTCCCCTTGGAAACCCCCGTCCCACGAAAAGATACACACCCCCCGCTGTTCGCGGCCCGAGGTGCTCCAGCGCCTCGTACAAAGGCCGCGTGTCTCTCTGAACAGCGAATCTTTACGCGGCGGGCGCCCGTTGCTCAACGGCGCCAGTCTCTACCGCCGCGTCTCTCTCGCAACCCAAATTCAAACCGCATGTATGTTATCTTTTTGTTGTTGGCAGGTTTTCAGCCAACTAGTCGGCAGGTTTTCAGCCAACTGTGGATATCATTGAGGATTTTTCTCATTTTGTACCGCATGTTCCCGCATTTCTTTCCCGCACTTGCCCCCACTTCCTTTTTTACCCGTATTACCCCCCTCACCCGACACCTCCGATACCATCTCCAGGATATCCTATCGATCCTCCTCCCATTCGGATGATCTTCCGTGCCCCTGAAGCGCAGGCCTCTTCCCCACTGTAAAGTCAATATTCTCCAAGCACAGGGGTAATACGGGTAAAAGAAAAGGCGGTCTGAATGACCGCCCCGTAACTCCTTGATACAAGCGCGCCTGGCACGACTCGAACGTGCGACCTACGGATTAGAAGTCCGTTGCTCTATCCAACTGAGCTACAGGCGCGTGGTGGACTATTATAGCGGTTTTGCGTTCTGAATTCAATAGAATCGGCGGGGTCGGCGGGGTGGCGCAAAATCGTGGTTCCTTCATTATCTGCTTGAAAAAATAGCGGAGTAAGGTTATGTTGTTAGCGTTCACGAACTCTGGACAAACAGTTTTTGACTTTCATATACCAAAAGAGGTGAAGCAATGGGCAGTGTGATGAAGTGGAGGAAGAAGAAGATTAGGAAGCACAAATATAAAAAATTAAGAAGAAGAACGCGGCACCAGCGGAGGAAGTAACGAGCGCATAACCTCCATATTGACTTCGTCCATATTGCCCATCTTCGGCGTCTCCATGATGCCGCCCAGATGGGCAAATCTTTTATCCCTCACGAGCATCCGAAAGAACTTGAGGCCGATCTCACCCTGGCCGATATGCCAGTGACGGTCGGCATGGGAGCCGGTTGCCGCCTTTGAATCGTTAAGGTGGAAGAGACCGATCCTGCCGGGCCCCAGCTTCCTTTCGAATTCGTCGAGGAACCCCGTCCAGACACCTTTCTTCCTTATGTCGCATCCCGATTCGAAAAGGTGCGCCGTATCGATGCAGAACAGGGTCTTCTCCTTGTTGGAGACGCCCTCGTATATGCGAGCCAGCTCTTCGATGTCCCTTCCTAAGACGTTCCCCTGCCCGGCCGTGTTCTCGATGAGGATCGTGACATCATGGCGGTCATGAACGCGGTCTACCGCCTCGGCGGTCATTCTCGCGCCCGCGAGCCTGTCGGGATGGGAGCCGGGATGAACGACGAGGGACGCGATCCCCAGTCTCTCGCACAGGGCGGCCTCGTGAAGGAGCCCCTCGAGGTTCCGTCCGTCCCCGTCGATCTTCGCGAGGTTGGGAAGGTAAGACAGGTGGGCGAAAACGGGCAGTTCCGCCGACAGGCGGCCGAAGGCCGCGTGGTCGGCGTCTGAAAGCTCCCTTCGTTCCCAGGACCGGGGGTTCTTCACAAAGACCTGCACCACCTCGCACCCGAGCGCCTTCGCCCCCTTCAGCGCATCATCGAATCCCTTCGCTATGGCAACATGGAAACCTATCTTCATCGCGGCCCCGATACCGCGAACAGGATAGTACAAAAACCCTTGCAAAGAAAGGTGGAAAGATGCACAATGTAGACCATGAACGCAGAAACCATTGGAATAATTGTCGGCGGCGGGCCCGCGCCGGGCATCAACGGCGTCATCAGCGCCGCAACCATCGAGGCCATCAATTCGGGGAAGAAGGTCGTCGGTATCAAGGGGGGCTTCAAGGCCCTCTTCGAGGGGCATAAGGACATATTCATGCCCCTGACCATCGACGACGTCTCCCGCATCCACGCATCCGGAGGGTCCATCCTCAGGACGTCGCGGGACAAACCGGAAAACGCCAAGGCGAAGTTCAAGACCCTCATGTCGACCCTGAAAGGGGCTGGCATCAAATACCTCATCACCATCGGGGGCGATGGGACCCTCTACATGGCGAACTGGATCGAGCGTGAGGCACGCGGCTCGGTAAGTGTCGTGCACACACCCAAGACGATCGATAACGACATACCCCTCCCCGGCGGCTTCTCGACCTTCGGTTTCCAGACCGCCCGCCACGTCGGTGTCTATATCGTCAACAACATCATCGAGGATGCCCGCACCATGGGCCGCTGGTACTTCATCACGGCGATGGGAAGGCACGCGGGGCACCTGGCGCTGGGCATGGGCAAAGCGGCCGGCGCGACGCTGTCCCTCATACCCGAGGAATTCCCCGAAGAGAAGCTTTCCTTCAAGAAGGTCGCCGATATTCTCACAGGTTCCATCCTGAAACGAAAGAGCATGGACAGGGACTATGGCGTCGCCATCCTTGCCGAAGGGATATCGGAAAAATTCGACCTCGAAGAACTCAGCAAACATGAGGAAGTGGAGCGCAACGAAAAAGGCGAGTTGAAGCTTTCGGAGATACAACTGGGAAGGGTCCTCAGGGATTTCGTCAACAAGACCCTCTCTGAAATGGGTATCGAGGTCGGGATCGTGGACAAGAACATCGGCTACGAGCTTCGTGCCGCAAACCCGATACCTTTCGACGTGGAATATACACGCAATCTCGGTTATGGTGCAGTCAGGTACCTGCTGAAAGGCGGCACCGGCTCCATGATAGTCGCTTATGAAGGCAATCTGAGACCCGTTCCCTTTGTCGAGATAATCGACTACAAGACGGGAAAGGTCAAGATAAGAACGGTGGACATGGCGACGGAAACGTATGAGGTCGCCAGAAAGTATATGATACGCCTTGAGAGGGAGGACTTCGAAGCCCCCCATCTGGCCCACCTTGCCCGGACCGCCAACATGTCGCCGGAAGATTTCAAGGCGCGCTTCGAGTATGTGCTCGGGACGTATGGCTGCTAGATACCGTCTTCCGACGCGTATGCACTCAGCCCTGCACACATGACATGATAGACGAGCGGAAGAAATTCCAGGAAGTCCTCAATGTCGGCCTTGAAGTGATCCAGACAAGGGACATCGATATCCTCCTGGAGCGCATTCTCACGAAGGCCCGGTACCTGACGAACGCCGACGCGGGCTCCATCTACATAAAGGACGGCGATACCCTCCTGTTCCGCTACACCCAGAATGAAACGCTGCAGAAACAGCTTCCCGCCGGCAGAAAGCTCATCTATTCAACCTTCACCATTCCCGTCAATAATCAGTCCATAGCGGGCTACGTTGCCAACACCGGGCAGGTGCTCAACATCGAAAACGTGTATCATCTCGACGGCAGTGTGCCTTTCTCCTTTGACCCTTCCTACGATAAGCTCTCCGGATACAAGACGCAGTCGGTGCTTTGCTTTCCCCTGAAGACCCACACCGACGAGGTGGTCGGGGTGCTCCAGCTCATAAACGCCACGGACCACAACAGTCACATCGTTCCCTTCCAATCCGATGACGAGCCCTTCGTCGTCCACTTTGCCAATAACGCCGCCATCGCCGTAGAACGGGCGACGATGACACGTGACATCATCCTGCGCATGATCAAGATGGCGGAACTGAGGGACCCGATGGAGACGGGCGCCCACGTCAACCGCGTCTCATCCTATTCCGTCGAGCTCTACGAGGTATGGGCTGCGAAGAAGGGCATCGGCAAGGCGGAAGTGGAGCAGAACAGGGACATCCTCAAGATGTCCGCCATGCTCCACGACGTGGGGAAAGTGGCCATAACGGACCTCATCCTCAAGAAGCCGGCCCGCCTCGACAGCTACGAGTACGAGGTGATGAAACAGCACACCTACCTCGGGGCTCAGCTCTTCGCCCACCAGCGCTCCGATTTCGACAAGGCCTCCTTCCTTGTCGCCCTTAACCACCACGAACGGTGGGACGGCAAGGGCTACCCCGGTTACATCGACTTCAAAACGGGCGAGCCCCTGCGGGGTTTCGAGGACCTAAGCGGCAGGGCCATCGGCAAGAAAGAGGAAGAGATCCCCGTCTTCGGCCGCATCGTCGCTATAGCGGACGTCTTCGACGCCCTGAGTTCGGGAAGGTCCTACAAGGAGCCCTGGGAGGAGGAGCGCGTCCTCGAAACAATGGACAGCGAACGGGGCAAACACTTCGACCCCGAAATGCTCGACGTCTTCTTCTCCATCCTCGACGTCATCCGAAACATCATGCAAAGGTATCCGGATAATAACGAATAAAGACGGGTAATGGGTAATAGGTGATGGGTGACAGGAAAGGCTTCATCTTCTCTCCTATGACCTATGACCCACAACCGATGACCTTTTGTCCGCTAGATGTATATGCGTTTGATCCTTCTCGATATCTTACAGAGTATTTCGTAGGGGATGGTTCCGGCCAGTTCGGCCATTTCGTTGGCGGAGATGCGTGTGCCCTGGCTGTCGCCTTCGCCGAGGAGGATCGCTTCGTCGCCGCTTTCGACGCCGTCGATGCCCGTCACGTCCGCGAGGGTCCAGTCCATGCACACCCTGCCGACGATGCTGCATTCCCTGTTCCTGATGAGGACCCGGCCCTTGTTCGAAAGGGACCGGGGGTATCCGTCGGAGTATCCCACGGGTATGTATGCTATCCGCGTGTCCCGGGGTGTCTGGTAGGTCCTCCCGTAGCTCAAGGGAACCCCGGCCGGAAAATCCCTGCAGAAGGCGATGCGGGCCACCACCTTCATGACCTGCCTCAAGGGGAAGGCCTCCTCCAGGGAGCGCGACGGGTGGGACCCATAGAGGCTTATCCCCGCGCGCACGAGGGAGAAATGGGCTTCGGGATAGGTGACGATGGCGCCGCTCGAGCTCATGTGCACGTACGCCGGATCGAGGCCGGCCGCCCTCATGATGTCCACCACCTTCGCGAATGTTCTCACCTGGGAGAGCCCGTACTCGTCGCGCACCTCCGGCGAGGGGAAGTGCGTCATGATGCCTTCCGTCTTGAGTCCCGGCGCGTCCGCAAGGATGGCGGCGACCCTCTGCGCCTCGGCGGGTTTGAAACCCAGCCGTCCCATGCCCGTATCGAACTTCACGTGTACCCTGACCGGCCGCGCGAACTCCTTCGAGAGGGCCGCGAGCCGTGCAAGGAGTGTGTCATCGTGGACAACCGGGGTAAGGTCATAGCGAACGGCAGGCTCGATCTCGTCCCAAGAGAAAACACCGCTCATGATGAGAAGAGGCGTCGTGATCCCGCCCTTCCTGAGGTCCACGCCTTCGTCGACCGTTGCGACCCCCAGGTAGTCGATGCCGCCGGACTCCAGTTTTCTCGATACCTCAAGGGCCCCGTGTCCGTAGGCATCCGCCTTGACGACACCGAGAAGGCCCGTGCCGGGCTTCAGGCGACCCCTGATGGACCGGCAGTTTTCCTCGAGAGCGCCAAGGTCGATGTAGGCGACCGCCCTCGGAGAATCGGACATTGAAAACCTCCTTTATTACTGCCGCGCGGAACCGATGGTGCGGAACACCCTGTCGCATGCCGCGACGGTCCGTTCGATCTCTGCCTGGTCCAGCGCCAGCGTGACGAAGGACGCCTCGAACTGGCTGGGAGCGAAAAAGACGCCCTCATCGAGCATGGCCTTGAAGAACCGTTCGTAGAGACCCCTGTCCGACGCGGCCGCGCTGTCGTAGTCCCTGACGGGGGTTTCGGAAAAGAAGCCCGTGAACATGCCCGTCGTGGAATTCACGGTGTAGGGAATGCCATGCCTGCCGGCTATGAACGTCATCTCTTTCGACAGGCTCTGCCCGGCCTTCTCGAGCCGGGGATAGACCTCGCCGCAGGCACGCTTGAGAGCGCTGAGCACATGCAGGCCGGCCCGCACGGCAACGGGGTTCCCCGACAGGGTGCCGGCCTGGTACACATCTCCCAGGGGAGCCAATCGCTCCATTACGTGTCTCTTCCCGCCGAAGGCCCCTATGGGGAAACCACCCCCAATTATCTTACCGAGACAGGTCAGGTCGGGATCGACGCCGTAGATATGCTGGGCGCCGCCGAAGGCCACGCGGAAACCGGAGATGACCTCATCGAAGATGAGAAGAACATGACGCTTCCTGCACAGGGCCTCGAGGCCCGTGAGAAAACTTTCCTCGGGAAGGATGACGCCCATGTTCCCCATGATGGGTTCCACGATAACGCAGGCAATGTCGTCGCTGCCCTCCATGATGCGCTCCACCGTGTCGAGCCTGTTGAACTCGGCCACGCAGGTATGCTTCGCCAGGTCCGCGGGCACTCCGGCGCTGTCGGGGATGCCGAAGGTCGCAAGCCCCGAGCCGGCCTTGACGAGGAGGCTGTCCACGTGCCCGTGATAGCAGCCGCGGAACTTGATGACACCGTTCTTGCCCGTGTATCCCCGGGCGAGCCTCAGGGCGCTCATAGTCGCTTCCGTGCCGGATGTCGTCAGGCGCAAGAGGTCGATGGAGGGAAAGGCCTCCGTGATGAGACGCGCAAGTTCTATCTCGTAGGGATGACAGGCCCCGTAACTCGTCCCGTCCTTCAGCGCTTCGGTGACGGCGGCGATAAGTCCCTCATCGGCATGGCCGAGGATGATCGCCCCCCAGGAAGCCACGTAATCGATGAAAGCATTCCCGTCGACGTCGTAGAGGCGCGAGCCCTTCGCCCTCTTCACGAAGAAGGGTCTGTCGTGAACGGACATGAAGGCCCTCACGGGGCTGTTCACGCCGCCGGGTATGAGCCTTCCCGCCTCTTCACAGTATTCGTCCGATCTCGTCTTTATCATTTCCTCACCGCAAAGGATGTCTTCTTGAACTCTCTCAGGCTGAAGAACACCCGGTAATCCCCGATGCCCGACCGTGACGCCATCCTGCCGACAGTGGCCAGGCACTCTTCCCTTGTCCTGCCATGCACCATGGTGTAGAGATTGTAGTCCCAGTAGCCGCCGGTGTCACGCTCATAACAGTGGCTCACCTCATCGAAACCCGCCATGACGGCGCCGGTCTTCTCCATCTCAGCCTCGGGTACGCGCCACACCACCATGGCGTTGCCCTCATAGGCAACAGAACGGTGCGCGACCATTGCGGCTATCCTCCGGATGATGCCGGCTCTCTTCAGCTCCGCAAGCTCATCTATGAGGGCCGCTCCCGACATCCCCATTCCTCTCGCCATTTCGTCGTAGGGCCGTTCGGATACAGGGAAATCGGCGGGCAGCGCTTCCAGGACCTTTCTCATGTGGTTCTATTCTTACACATCGGGAAAAACGTTTTCAAACAAATTCGGAGCCAAAAAAGACTTTACATTGCACCCGCTAACATGTTGTAACTAACGAATCCGGCACTGCCGGCGCGAGCCTGCATCAAGGCGTTGAACGAGTTGACACAATTCTTGAAGGAGCTTGTGAGATGGTAAGACCCGCATCGAGAGTAGAACAGATCCCGCCCTATCTTTTCGCCAGGATAGACAAGAAGAAGGCGGAGGTCAGACAGAAAGGAATGGACCTCATCGATTTCGGGATAGGCGATCCCGATATACCTACTCCGGGCAATATAATCAGCAGAATGCTCGAGGCAACGCAGGACCCGCAGAACCACCGCTATCCCAGCTACGAGGGGATGCCGGAGTTCCGGCAAGCAGCGGCCTCATGGTACAAAAAAAGGTTCAACGTGGACCTCGACGCCGCGACGGAAGCGGTGACCCTCATCGGCTCCAAGGAAGGCATCGCCCACATCCCCTGGGCCTACGCCGAGGAAGGGGACATCGTCCTCGTCCCTTCTCCGGGGTATCCCGTCTACAAGATAGCGACCATGTTCGCCGGAGCAACGCCATACATCATGCCCCTTAAGGAAGAGAATGGGTTCCTTCCCCGCTACGAGGACATCCCCGAGGAGATCCTGAAAAAGGCGAAGCTCCTCTTCATCAACTACCCCAACAACCCCACCGGAGCCTGCGCCGACGACGCCTTCTTCGAGAAGACGCTGGAGCTCGCGAAACGCTACGATATCCTAGTGTGCCACGACGCCGCGTACAGCGAGATCGCCTACGACGGGTACAAGCCGAAGAGCATCCTCGAGTTCGACAGGGAAAAGAAACATTGCCTCGAGTTCCATTCCCTTTCCAAGACCTACTGCATGACGGGCTGGAGGATCGGCTTCGCCGTGGGCTGCGCCGACGGTATCTACAATCTTGGCAAGCTCAAGACGAACATCGATTCCGGCGCCTTTCAGGCCATCCAGTACGCCGGCATCGAGGCCCTCACAGGCAGCCAGGCCTCCGTCGTCGAGCTCAACAACAGGCTCGAAAAAAGACGCGACATGGTCGTGGAAGCCTTCAAGGCCCTGGGTATTGATGTCAGGAGACCCAAGGCCACCTATTACATCTGGGCACGGGTACCGAAGGGATACACCTCCTCCGATTTCTGCGAGAAGCTGATCGAAGAGACGGGCATCGTCGTCACGCCCGGCAGCGGCTTCGGCGACGAAGGCGAGGGCTACTTCCGCATCTCCATCACGATCGGCGAGGACAAAATAGCCGAAGCAGCGAAAAGACTCAGGTCGTTCAGGATCTGAACGACCGTTTCAGGTTTCAAGTTTCACGTTTCAGGAAGAAACCTTTGTACACTCGCCCTGCGAGCTGCAAAGATGTTTTCTTTGTCTTTTGCCTGAAACATGAAACCTTGTATGTTACTCCCAATGGAATATCACAGGCAGTCCATGATAAGAAGAATGAAAGTAAGGTTACCGGCGT
>MVQP01000105.1 GCA_002067235.1 Syntrophorhabdus sp. PtaB.Bin047 | reverse complement strand
TGGCGACACAGAATGAGGGACCCGACGAGCCAGCAGTCACATACCCCAGCATGCTGTGGCCTGACACCACTGCCAATCTGCTGAAGCTGCGGAACCAGGCAAACGATGGATGGTTGACGATTGGCAATCTGGAGGAGGTCCACCTCGGACTCGCGGCCCTCGCGGCGGAAAACGAATTCGTCACTACCCAGAAACTGAAGGGCGCCGGCCTCCTGCTACGTTTCAACGACACCGGGGCCAGCGGCGAGGAGTGGGCGATCCGCAGCACCGGGGGGAACTTCGAGATTGTAAGGAACGACGGGACAGAAGGTTCCCCGACATGGACGACGCAGGTCCGCGTATCGGATACTGGCATCGAGGTTGGCATCGAGGCTGGCTTTGTGGGACCCATCTCCCAGACAGTTCTGTCGGCGGCCGTCGATTCGAACGGCAAGCCCGCCTTCATTTCCATGGGAACGGGTCTCTCCGTCGACATTGCCGCAACCGCAACACCCGTACGGATCGCCTTCGCCTCCGGCTCCGCAGACTACGTGGGAATTATAGACGAGGACACGTCCATCTCCTCGTTGACGGCCAGTAACACAAATTACCTGTACGCCGAACGGAACCCCGGCACGGGTGCGATCACCCTGGGCAAGACGACGGTGATGCCCGTGCATAGTTACGCGGCCCCGCCGCACGCCTCGGGCCAGTACTGGTATTCAATCTCCCAGAGGACCATGTATCTCAGCAACGGCAGCGATACGTGGACGGAAAAACAGCTGGTCTTTCTGGGTGAGGCGGTGACGGATGGGAGCGAAGTAACCTCGGTTGTGAACTATGCATTGAACGGGCATTTCGTGGGGTCCCAGGTGACACCCCTGCCGGGTAATGCCACAGTGTTCTCCCAAAACCATAATCTGGGCGTCGTGCCCGATCACGCAATGGTGGAGTTCGTGTGCCTGTCGGCCGAACACGGGTACTCGGCGGGGGACGTTGTCCGACACATCAGCATCTATGGTTCGTCGAGTGCTTGGTACGGATCGCCGATGACCCTCGTCGTAAACAGACTGTCCTGCAAAGCATGCACGGGTGAGAGCTATACGACGGTGCAGAGTATGTCGACCGGGAAGGCCACAACACTAACCGCCGGCAACTGGGCATACAGATTCCGGGCTGACAGGGGGTGGTGAGATGCCATGTTATATCGATTCGCTGGGCAATTACTATACTGGAGACAAGATACACTGGCAGGATCAGGAGGTGCCGGAGAGGCCCTCGCCGTATTACCGCTGGGCTGAGGGGTCATGGGCATTCGACCGGGATGCCTGGCTCAATGCGGATATCCGGCCGGAGAGGGATAGGCTGCTCGATGAGGTGGATCTCAAATATTGCAACGCGGAAAAGTGGGGCGTGATGACGAGTGGGGAAAAGGATCTGTGGAAAACATACAAGCAGGCGCTGAGAGACCTTCCTGAGACGATTGATCCGGAAGATCAGTTGTGGCCGGAAATGCCTGCATGAAACGTTTGTCATTTATCCGGGCACACCATCCTTGCCTGTCCGCGGAGGAATGTCTCCCAGGATTGGACCGTTCTTTCATTTCCGCGACCGTCTATTGCGAGACGAAGAACCGCGCGCGTCCCCGCGTCTGCGGGTTTTAACTCGATTCTTCCAAGGACATAGTCACCCGGTGGGGGAGCCAAACCCAGGAAGATGTCGCACAGGACCGTACCATCCTGCCTGGGCGGAAAACAGGATGGTACTCCATGACGCGTCAGGGAGAATAGGCCACCACTCGCCATGCCGCAGTACCGAAAACCATCATTCAGATTCTCAAGAGATTGAGAAACAGATGTGTTGAGCAGGACCTCTGTTGATCTGAAATCAGTATCCTTCAATTTGCCTGGTGGAGTATAACAGGACGCGAAGAGCAGCGATACCACGATAATGACGAGACTCTTGTTCACACGGTGCCCCCTCAGGGTCGAATTTGGTTCATTGAGACTACTGCAATATCATTCCCCTGTTGTTTCGTCACGCAATTCCATGTTCCCTTGATGTATGCTCCAAACGCATTTTTCGCCCTCCCCGTTGGTCGGACGAGAATGGTGCCGTTCTTCCGTTCCTCGACGTACCAATTGTAGCTACTATCCAGTTTTGCGCTGTCAAGATCGTGAAGCACGGTCTTCAAATACATAAGACAGGCCCCGCGGGCGGCGCTCAATCTCTTATCCCTTTCTCTTGTAGCGTCTTCCTTGGCACGTTGGTCAGAGGTCAGTGATGCTCGCCTGGTTGCTTCGATCTGAGCAGCGTGATCTCGAGTTTCTTGGCCCCTGAAAGATGACCAAATGCCGAAAAGAATCAGTAACGCAAAAAAGCCTCCAACGAATTTCGTGAATCCGGTGGTACGTCGCTTCCCGCAATGGGGGCAGGCCTTGGCGCTGCTACTGTATTCCTTTCCACATTCCTTGCATGTAATGAGTGACATGAACAGGACCTTCCTTACCTTGTCTAGTCATCGCTGTACAGGCTATGCCAATACAGCAGATCGTGCAGATAGAATAACCGTAAGGGTTCGAGATGGACGATGGCCACTCCGCGATCCTTGAGCCCCTTCCAGTGCTTGTATACCCGGGCATCTTTGTCTTCGGGATTCCCGACTGTGTCATTGAAGCCGCCCTCTATTACTGTTATTTCCCACCCACACGATGTTTGCCTCTCAGTTGCTTGCTCTCCCGTGACGATCCCTGGGTCTTAAAGTCTGTATCCAACCTTCGCGGTTCGCTTAGAGACTGCTTGAGCTCGTTCATTTCGGCGCACAGGCGCTTGATATCAGCCTCCTGCTCAATGATCTTATTGTCGCTCCTCACCGTGTGCCGAAACGCAACAAGGTTTGACTTGATGGCGTATTTGACTGTGTCATTGTCCGATGTAAGTATTTCGAGGAGAGCATTTAACATCTCCCGGATCTCTTCCACCTCATGACGTGGTCTGTCTGTAACGCGATAACAATCCAATCGTTCGGCAATCATGAGAGCTGCCGAAGAAGGTCCTCCCGTGGCCGGTTCGTTGAACATGGATCCCTTTCCAGTCTCGAGCCAGCTACGGTTAACGTTGTGGACCGCACAAATGGTGGTGATGATGCGGCCAGTCACTCTTCCTCCGGATTCTATGATGGAAAGCGTGCTTTGCCTTACCCCGATTGTCTTGGCAAAAGCCCCTTGATTCAACCCCAATTTATCGCGTAACAGTTTGATATTATTGTTTATCATAGCTCACACATATGAACTTCAATCTTAAACTTTATATTTCAACCATCAATAATTTAGCTTGACAGATTATTAATCATTGAAATATGATTATTTCCAATGGAAGGGACCACTGGAAAATCCGAAAAAACAAAAAAAGGCACCGTGAAGGAGGTCGGCATTCGGGATCTGTCCCAAAAAGACGAAGAGCAACTCATAAAGACGATATTCAACATGCTGGTGGGCCTGGAAGAGGACGTTGCCCTGGACATACTTGCATCTGTTGAGGGTGACATTGAGAATAATCTCATTGTTGCTCCGCGGCCGAAGGACCGTTTACACCAGGACGGAGGCTATGACCGCACTTAAAACAATACCTAGCCGTTTCAGTCCTGATCTTCTCATTGCAGGAAGGGTTTGGACACTTGGCGACCAATTCCGTGCCGCACTCCTCGCAATATTTGACGTCCCCTGCGTTCACGCCATACGTGCAGCTGGGGCAGATTCTGATGCGATTCTGTCTCGGCATATCTACACCTCCTGTACTCAGGGCAAGGGGGCCACGCTAACAAGCGTGTTCAGAAACCCTTCCAGGTGTCCCCTTGCCTTTCCCCTTTTTCCAAGCAGAACAGCTCCCGCCCGCAAACGCGGCGGTCTTTTCCTTCGACAAGATGATTCTGTCACGGGGCGGGGGCTGATGTCAAATAGTTTCATGAGTATAGAGTCACATCAAAATGGCAGGGTTTCAATTATGCATCAGGGGGGAGGGTGTAATGCACTCGTATGAAGCTATGCAGGAGGCAATTCAAGGAAGGACCGTCGATCATGCAAAGGCTCTAGGCGTTTCCGTGAGCCTGGTGGCCAAGTGGCAAGAGCCGCACATTGATTTCACGGACTCTGGCGCTTACAATCCCCTCGATAGAATAGCCACTGTTCTCGAGACGGCTCTTCGTCTGGGCATCCCACGCCCACACGCTCTTTCACCCATCTACTATTTGAACCATCGTTTTGATCTGGTTTGTTTCCCCTTGCCGGCTCACGGTGCCGGCAACGCGGTGAACGATGAGCTCATCAAAACCATCAAAGAATTCTCGGACCTCGCCCAGGCAACATCGGAGGGTCTCATGGACGGCAGGATCTCGCACATCGAGGCGAAGAAGATTATCCGGGAGGGCCAGGAAGCCTTGAGGGCGATAGGTGCACTCCTGGAGGTAGTCAGGGAGGCGATAAGATGACCTCAAAAAATTGTTGCCCGCAAGCTCGTGTCATCGTTTCTGATGACAAAGAATTGTCACTTTTGACCACAAAGGAGGGGGACCTCTTTGAGGAGATCCTTAACGGGATCCTCGTGGCCGCCATCATCTTCGTGGTCGTCTGGATGATCCTGTCAGAGATAGGCAACAATCCGAATTACCGTAGTGGGGCAGCCCGGCCCGGCCGGCCGCTTGGCCTCCACGAATACTACGCAATTGAGGGGGCCCGCGCAACTTCCGACCATCACCATGACCGCGGGCTCCCTCGCGATGAGGAGACCTTATGGAAATAACCATCGACCGCCAGTACCTTCACAGTAAGGTTGATATCGTCAAAGGTATAACGAAGCACAAGAGTCTCCTCGCCGTCACCCGGTCCGTGCTCATCGAGCTCGATGGAGAGCATGGCAAGATATCTGCGACGGACCTCGAGACGTCCGCCATCAGCGGCCTGAAAGGTTCGAACAGTGACGAGAGCCTCACGATCGTCGTTCCCGCCGGCACTCTGTCGGACATCCTCGCGAGCATCGGAGACCAGGAGATCACGCTTGCCGTCCGCGACGGAGAAAATGTCCTGAAGATCGAGCAGGGACGGGTGGAGATCGGCCTGGCCCTCATGGACCCTGAGGAGTTTCCGGACATTGAGGTCCTGAACGATACGGAGGCCTTCCGGATTCCGGCCAAGGACATCTTGCGCGGCATAGGAAAGGTGCTCTACGCCGTCTCGGTGGATGAGAAACGCTTCATACTGACCGGCGTCCTCATGCAGGCCAAAGACGGTGAGTTCAGGATGTGCGCGACGGACGGCTACCGGCTGGCCCTCCTGAAGATAGAGATACCGGACATCCCTGATTCTCCGCAGATCGTCATACCCGGGAGGAACATCAAGCTCCTGAGAGAGATTCTCGATGAGAATGCCACTGTTGGAGTCGTTATCAATGAAGCGAAGGTTCAATTTATGACGTCACAGGCGACCATCATCTTTCGTACCCTGCAGGCCGCATATCCGGCCTACGAGAGCATCCTCGCATCCACTGGGACCTACAATATCGCCTTCGCCAAGCGCCTCCCGTTCCTGGAATGCCTGCGCCGGATGGCACCGCTTGGCACGAAGAACGATTGGGTCAAGCTCACGAGGACCTCTCCCGGGGGCCTGACGGTCCGGATGGAATCCGAAAAGGGCTACGCCCAGGAAACGATCGATTGTGAGTTCAAGAGTGATACCGAGTTCGACTTTGCCTTCAACCTGAAGTATCTCCTCGACGCAGTGGAGCATATCGACAGCGACCAGCTCGTCATACGCTACCCCGGCGCCTACGGGGTTGTGGTGCTGGACTCTGTCGACTACATCTGCGGCGTCATGCCGATCCGGACGACCGGCGACTGGACTCCGATCGAACAGCAGGCCAAGGCCAGCGGAGGTAAGGATGAGTGAGATCGGAAAGGAGATCTTCATTAAGAGCGTTCTCCCGTTGGAGCAGCGCGAGGATTCGTTGCTGTTCGAGATGAGCTTCACAGACGCCCAAGGGAACGCATTCAAGTCCCGTTTTTTCGTCGGAAACCACAACGTGGGCCTCTTCAATATGGCCCTCAGCAAGATGCGGCCCATAGCCACGGCAAGCGTTTCCCATACTTCCCCCAGAGGCCCGGTTCTCCTATCCGGGAGCCGGGCCTCCAACAACACCGGAGGTCAGTCGTGCCCGTAGCCAAAAAGGCAACCAAGACATCGGGAACCAAGAAGAAGGCTCCAACCAAAAAGCCGGAGAAGGTCCCGCCGGTCAGCGAGGATATCCCCAAGGCCCATGTTATCTCACACCTTGCACTGGATGAGATCCTACCTAACCCCAAGAACCCGCGAAAGACCTTTGACGACGCGCCCTTTGCCGAGCTCGTTGCCTCGATCCGGGAAAAGGGCGTGTTGCAGCCCGTCATCGTCCGGCCGCTGGTCGACGACACCACGGACAGAAGGAAGTATGAGATCGTTGCCGGCGAGAGGCGATGGAGGGCATCCGCCAGCGCCGGCGCCGTGACAATTCCCGCGATCATCAGGGAGCTCGGCGATCAGGAAACGTTCGACATAATGGTCATCGAGAACCTTCAGAGGGAGGACCTCGATCCCCTCGAGGAGGCCCGGGCATTCGAGGCCTACGCGACAGAGGGCGGTGATATAGAGGATCTCGCCAACAAGATCGGCTCCGATCCCCGGTACATCCGCCGGCGCGTCCGGATCCTTTCACTGCCCGAGGAGATCCTCACCGCGTGGAACGAGGGCAAGCTCTCCATGGCACACCTGGAGCAATTCATGCGGCTGTCGCGCAAGCAGGACGTCCTCGATCTCTACAAGGATATGAACGATGACTGGCAGCATTGGTCCGTCTCGGATCTCAAGAATGAGATCGACAGGAAGTCTCCCGAGATCGGGAACGCGCTATTTGGAGCCGAGGATTGCCAGTCCTGCACGATGAACACGAATGTGCAAGGCGGACTCTTCGGCGTCGACTTCACGAGCGAGAAGGTCCTCTGCCTCAACCCGAAGTGTTTTACAAAGAAGCAGGCCGCCTATCTCACGGACCACTGGCCGGAGACGAAGATCGCACAGGAGTTCAAGACCAACGGCTTCCGCCTGAGTGACGATATCACCTGGGATAAATTCGAGAATTTCTACGATGTTTCCGCTGTCAGGGAACAGTGCTGGTCATGCGAGAAGTTCTTGTCGATCATCAAGATATCGGGCCATGTCCTTCATGCACACGTCTGCATCGACAAGCAGTGTTTCCGGAGTCTTCGCTCTGGGAAGAACGACGGAGGCTCCAATGGTGACAGCGGCAAACAGCGCGTCAATTCCCTCGGCCCCGAGTTCCAAGACCGCTTTTACCGGGAGCGGATCCCGGAGGTAGCAGCCAGCTGTGCCCTTTACGAGGACAGTCTCCTGCGCATCGTCGCCCTGGCCCTCATCACCAACAGCGAACGCACCAGGTCCATGTTTTTTGACGAACTGGGTATGAAACACACGTACGCATGGGAAGGACATCAGACGGTCTGGAAGAAGCTCGAGGAGCTGGGGGCGGGCGAACTGATGATATGGATCCGGCGAGTCTCGCTTTACCTCACCCTCGAGGACATGCAAATCGGCAACGGTCTCAGTCACAAGCACCTCATGGCGAAGCATCTGGGCGTCGACCTCAAGACCGAGTGGCGCCTTCACGAGGACTACCTCAAGCGCAAAACCATCCCCGAGATCCTCGACCTGTGCAAGGAGCTGAAAATCCTGACGGATCCGAAAGCCCAGGAGTTCGCCGCGGGCAACCTAAAAATGAAGACCGACAGGTACGACACCCTCAAGAAGAATGACCTCATCCGGCTCATTCTCGAATCCGGCATCGATCTCGCGGGAAAGGTGCCCAAGGAGATCCTGAAGACGGAATGACATGCCTCTGATATGCACAAAATGCGATCGCCCCGAGGGACAGAGGGAAGCCAGCGAGATTCATTGCCGATATTGCGGCAACGTAGCAATAGATGGAGTCGAACCGAGATGGCCTTTCATGGAACAAAGGATTACGAAGCGAGACGTGGCAGTAACCGGTCAGATTCTGTCCGGAGCCTGCTGCGGCGAGGATCACAGCCCACTGCAGCTTGCAGAGAGTGTCAGGCCAAAGGAGGTTGATATGGGAAAGAAGAAGTGCAGCGTCGAAGGATGTGAGAAACAGTCCTGGGTCGATGGCCTCTGCCACCGGCATTATACCGAGATGCGCGGGGAGTATGTACCGAAGAGGAAATATTCTCCCCGGACAAAGCACGCCACGAAGGATCCAGCCCCTGAAACGAGAAAGACCCTGGCTGAAACGAAAGCCCCAAAACCCGAGACGAAACCACGGAACAAACCGCCCGCAGTTCCGGCCGACGTTCATGCCGGTGTTCTCGATCGAGGGGGAGAACCTCCCTGTCTCGAGCCGGGCGATACCGCTGTCATCGTGAAGTTTACGGGCTGCGATCAGCTTCTGGAGGACCTCAGAGTTCTTGCGAAGAAAGAGTTCCGGAACATCGAGGCTCAGATCCTCTACATAATAGACCAATATCTCAAAATGCCGGTGCTTGACGGCGACGCTGCGCCTATCACAGGGAGGATTGACGCGGTCTGCGTTAACAGCGAAGAGAGGGTTGCCTCCCTCTGGCTCGATGCCTTCAACCGCAACGTCTGCGGTTTGAGGAGTGTGCTGGAGTCCAAGAGTGCCTAAAGTCCTTTACGCCGTTTTCGATCGGAAGAAGGGGATCCTAAAACGTTCCTCGAAAAAGGGGAAGGTCTTGAACTTCTTCGCGGCCCAGCCGCTCGGTACCCGCAAGCACCTCCTGATAGCCGAGCGGGAGATCTCCCCCGGGAGAGACTACTGGAGAAGGATACATGTTTGACAAGAGCAAACGCACGGGAGAGTGCTGGATGAGCTTTTTC
Source organism: Syntrophorhabdus sp. PtaB.Bin047 (assembly GCA_002067235.1). Taxonomy (GTDB): domain Bacteria; phylum Desulfobacterota; class Syntrophorhabdia; order Syntrophorhabdales; family Syntrophorhabdaceae; genus Delta-02. The sequence goes on along the minus strand of MVQP01000105.1, from coordinate 1,544 downwards.
CAGGGACCGTATTTCGCCTATCTGATCATAGCGCTCTCGCTTTTCGCCTCCGCGGCCTTCTTCGCTCACGGTGATCTCAGACGCGGCTTCTATTGGCTTTTAGCCGCGGCACTGAACATAACGGTGACGGTATGAACGGATACATCGCCTTTTTCATGGGCCCTTTCGTTGGGATACATTTGCTGAGCTTTGTCTTGAGCCTGGTTTCATTCATACGCGGGGCGCGGAAGAGGCACCTGGGGGGCATGATTGACTTCACGAAGAACTAAGGGATACACTTCCTCAGGAGGTGCTCTTATGGCGCTGATGGGGAAAGGTACGCTTTTGTGTTCACGGTGCAAGAAAAGGATGGTCGCTGACGCCTGTAAATGCGGTTCCATACACTGTTTCATCCGCTATTATCACGGGGGACGATTCAACAGGATGTATGACCAGTACGGCGCCCGACTCACCTACGTCGAAGCCACCAGGTTGCTCATCGATCTGAATAAACTCCTCGAGAATGACCGCAGAGGCATCAAACCGTTCGACCCCGCCAAGTGGAGTGACCAGGAGATCGCCGAAAACCGCTTTGCGAACAGATACAAGGAATTTGTTGCCTATATGGAACGCCGCCTTAATCTCGGGAAGATCACCCTGGAGCATTACCGACACGTTAAAGCATATGGAAATCATTTCTCATTCTTCGAGCGCTACAATGTAGCCGATCTGGACACGGGAATAATCGATGATTTCATCATGCAGTTGCCCCTCAAGAGCAAGACTCAGAGAAACATAGTCGGCACACTTCACCGTTTCCTGGAATGGCTGGTCGAGCGCGGAAAATTGGCAACCATGCCGGCATTCCCCAGCATCGAGGGCGGTGACGAGACCTTAAGAAAGGCACTGCGCAAACAGGAGCAGTTGAACGCGATCGAAGCCCTTCCCTCTGAGCACCGGGACGTCATCAGGTTCATGATGGAAACAGGCCTCCGGCCATCCGAGGCGATCGCCATCCTCATCAAGTCCGTCGATCAGATCAACCGCTGTGCCTGGATAGAAAGGCGCAAGACCGGTAAGGATTATGAGAACACCACGAAGAACCGGCAGAAACTCTCCATCCCGTTGAATTCCGTTGCCTGGGAGATAGCGCAACGCCAGGCCGGTGGGAGACCCGGTGACGAGCTCCTTTTTATCCATCAGGGCACCGGCAAGGGTTACACCGGCTGGTTCTTGTCAGACCTATGGCGGGCGAAGTCACAAACCGCCGTTTGCCTCTATGAAGCGACCCGGCACTCGTTCTGCAGCCAGATCGTTCCACTCACGGATCCGTTCACCGCACAGAGGTTAATGAGGCACAAAGACAAGCGTTCAACGGAGCGATATTACCACGCAGATTCGGACAGATTACATGATGTTGTCGAGGCAATTTCCGTAACACACATAGAACACAAAAACAGGGGGTCACAATGAATAATTTCAGGGAGTTAAAAGCGTCCCCAGGGGGATTCGAACCCCCGTTGCCGGCTTGAAAGGCCGGTGTCCTGGACCAGGCTAGACGATGG
>MVQP01000104.1 GCA_002067235.1 Syntrophorhabdus sp. PtaB.Bin047 | reverse complement strand
GGGGGGCTCACTAAGGCATCTCTACGACTACGAGCACCTCCGTCCCTTCAGCGAGTTCCAGCTCGACACCAAGCATCTTCTCGACCAGCACGCGCTCCCCGCCGATGTCTACGACCACATGATGCTGCGGGGTCTGCCCTCCTACGAGTGGCACATGATGGAGGTGGGGACGAGGAGCCGGTTCACCGCGTACTCTTACACCCTGAACGCGGCCTTCGGCCTTTCCTTCGTCACCTTCGTCCTTGCATGGCTCAGGGCCCACAACGTCCGGTGCAGGATACGGATACAGCCCGACAACGGGGCGGAGTTCGCGAGCGGGAGCAAAAGGAAGCTTGACGACTGGAACAGGAAGCTTGCCGTGTTCGACGCCTTCATGGACCCCATCCCTCCCGGGGCCAAGCACCTCCAGGGGATCGTTGAGAACGCCCACAGGACCGATGACGAGTACTTCCTCATGGTCCATGCCGAGAGATGCGACCACAGCTACGCCTTCCTGAGCCGGGCACAAAGGTGGCAGGATACGTGGAACTTCTACCGGCCCAACTTCGGTATTGCCATGAGGGGAAGAACGCCGAGGGAGAAGCTTGTCTCATCTCGCACCCTCATCCACGAGCACGTCCTCCTCTTCCCGGTGGTGCTTCTCGAGGACCTCGACAGGGTGGCGGGTAGATCAGGGGTATTGCCTCAGGAGCACAGAGGTGGTAAGTATGTCCATACCACGTGCCGTCGGCAATTGTTGAGTTGGCCGGTACAGTAGACCGGTACGGTAGTTGGCCGGTACACCTCAAATATCTCTTCTGCCAACATGAATGCAAGGCCTTTCGAAGTCATCGCCCCGTGCAAGCACCTGCCGGTCCGTCATTCCTTCACGGGCTCTTTCCACCTCATGAGTTTCTCCCGGACCTCGCTTATGTTCCTGTCGTTGACCAGGACCAGGACCACATCCCCTCCTTCGAGAACGGTACCGCCGCTGGGCACAAAGAACTTCTCGTCGCGGTTCACAAGAACGATGAGGCTGTCGGGCGGAAGACCGAGTTCCACGATTGCCTTGCCGGCGATCGCTGCATTGAAGGGAATGATGAAGTCGACGAGTTGAGTGTCGACACCGTCGATGGGAGCAAATTCGATGGGGTAATGTCTTTTCATTTCAAGGGGCGCCTGCAGCTTCATCAGGCGGGCAACGACGGGGATCGACCAGCCCTGGAGCAGGGTTGAGGTGAGCACGATGAAGAAGACGATGTTGAATATCGTCTCGGAGCCGGCCACACCTGCCAAAAGAGGGAAGGTCGCGAGGACAATGGGCACGGACCCTCTCAGGCCCACCCAGGAAACGAGGACCTTTTCCCTCCATTGAAGGCGGGCAAAGAGGAGGGAAAGGAAGACTCCCGCGGGACGGGCAACGAACATGAGGAATGCCGAACAGGCAAGGCCGGCCCAAACGACGGGGACGATACGGGATGGAAACACCAGGAGGCCGAGGGTGAGGAACATGGCGATCTGGCTGAGCCAGGCAAGGCCGTCGAAGAAGCGCAGCAGGCTCTTCTTATAGATGAAGTCACTGTTGCCCGCAATCAGGCCAGCAATGTACACGGCAAGAAAGCCGCTTCCCCCCGCGGCCGCCGTCAAGCCGTAGGTGAGCACGGCTAGGGCAAGGAAGAAAACAGGATAGACGCCTTCGTAATAGGACTTCAATCGATTGAGCAATATGACCGTCGCTCTTCCGAAGAAGAACCCGAAGACGACCCCGAGCCCCATCTGCTGGACAAACAGGAGGGCGATGGACCCGAACGAGGCACCAGGGTTCACTATAATCTGAATGATCCCTATGGTGAGGAGGACCGCCATGGGATCGTTGCTGCCCGATTCAAGTTCGAGCAGGGGTCTCAGGCGGCCCTTGAGGCTGATATTCTTGGACCGGAGAACGGAAAAGACCGCCGCGGCGTCAGTCGATGACACAACAGCCCCCAGGAGCAGGGCGGTGAGGAACGGGAGCTTCAGGGCAAAGAAGGCGAAGAGGCCGACCCCGGTCGCCGTAAGCAGGACTCCGACGGTCGCCAGGCTCACTGCCGGGAAGAAGGATGGCTTGACCTCCGACCACTTTGTGTCGAGACCTCCCGCGAAAAGGATGAATACGAGTGCAATGACACCAACGGATTGCGCGAGGGGGGCATCGTCGAAGTAGATCCCGCCGGGACCTTCGGAACCGGCAAGCATCCCTATGCCGAGAAACAAGAGCAGAGCCGGCACCCCAAGGTTCTCGGATAGCCTCGCGACCCCGATACTGACCAGGATAAGGAGCGAACCTATAAGGAGAATGTGTTCGATTGGTATCATACGGCAATCGTCTCAGCTTTATCCAAAACCATATGCTATCACCGCGAAGACTATTGAGCAACGAGCACGTCGCATCGCGACTGGGACAACAGGTGTATCGTCACGCTGCCAAGCAGGAGTTCTTCAACGCGTGACCTCCCGTGCTTGCCCACGACCACGAGATCGGGACCCCACTCGTGAGCTATCTCCGGCAGTCTCGCTGACGCATGTCCGTATTCAACGTGTTGCAGCGTTCTTCCTGTGCTCCACTGCCCGGCTTCCAGGAAGGCGGTCATCTGTGTCTCGGCGTCGATCCGTGCTTTTGCCCGATATTCTTCGAGAACCTTGTCGGATGCCCCGGCGGAGATCATCTGCCTTTCGAGGAGCGGCTCGTAGACGTGCACCACCCTGACGAGGGCTTCGGGGGCTATCGCGGAACAACCCTCCATGGCCATTTGGGAATTCGGTGAGAAATCGACGGCAACGAGGATCCTCCGATACGGCCTGTCAGGCTTGCCCTTAACAACAAGGACAGGTGTACGCGTTTTGCCCAGAAGGCGCTGGGCGGTAGTGCCAAGGGCCAGGGTCCGTACCGGGTGCCGACCGTGAGCACCCACCACGAGCAGGTCGTGATGTGAAGCAGCCTCGGCGATCCCGTCCAGAGTACTGCCCTTGCGGACCTGTGTCTCGAAGGAAAAGCCCGATGCCTGTCGGATCTCTTCGGTCAGTTCCACGAGGGAACTCGAAGCATCATCGACGATCCCACGTTCGACCTCGGCCGGCGAGCCGATGAACCGCTTCAGACTCTCCAGCCATGATTCCTCCAAAACGTGGAGCAGCAATCCTCTCGGCACGCCCAACGTTGCACCGAGCATTGCCGTACGTTCCGCGGCATGCCGGGAATTGGGAGAAAAGTCGGTTGCAGCCAGAATAGATCGGATACGTGTCATGTTCTAATCCTCCCGTGTCTGAGATGCACAGCGCCGGTCAGAGGGTGTGGCAGGGTTCTGGCGCGATTGTCAGAGTCCACAGGCCCCACCTCATTCTCCAACCTTTTCCGGCCTCTAACCCGTTGCAGATGAGACCGGTTTAGGCCATGAGCCCATCATCAGGCTATCCGCCATGGCTTGCGTGAATCATGCCATCATTCCTTCTCCTGCAGCCACATAGTGTTTGCGTTTGCCCTTTTTGGGGGTCTTCGCGTCACCGCAACGTTCTTATCATCTCCCGAAGATACGTCTGAAATCTCCTGGATCGCAACACGGCCTGGGCGGTAAATACAGAGACCAGGAAAGCGAGATACACGTAACCGAACGCGGCCTGGACCATGGAAGCGATCTTTGCGGATGCAGTTGCGGGAATGAGGTCACCGTATCCCAGGGTCGTCTGCGTACCGATACTGAAATACAGGCAATCCAGAAAACCAACAGCTTGAGTCGCCGATTTCCCTTGTCCCGTGTGGCTCAGGGAGGGCAAACCTTGAACGCCCGGTAGGATGGCAAGGTAGAAAAAAGAGAAGGCAAATGCCACCACGATGAAGCAAAGTACTGCGTAATAAGGTCTCCGGGGGCTGTCTCCGACCAGAAAGTGAACCATGTTCATCATCGAACCTCCTTTTGCTGTACTTCCGTATAAGCTAAAGCATTGGATATCTCGCGGCACCCTCGCCCTGTAATTCATCTCGATGTAAGCGATGGTCTTATTCCCGCGATGCTCCTTTTCCAGATGAACGGGAGCGGGCTCCGGCGTGCTTTGGCTTAACAGCGAAGACTAAGATTGTGCAGATATGCGTGGGTGGAGCCGGTATGACTGGTGAGGAGAGCTGCTACGGGCCGGTTTCCGCCGGATGCGACAGGGATTGATCCGTTCTCCAGATATATCCCCGTATGAAACACTGAGGTCGACGGTGGTCGGACAGGCCTGACGGCTGTCTTGCAGAATCCCCATTTCTGAGACAGAAGAAGGTTGGTGCGGCCAGAAACATCATTGCCGAAATCATGCGGTACAGTGAAAAGGTTTGAAGACAGAGGCCATGAAGTCAGGGCGACTATCAATAACAGAGCGAAAACAACGGCAGTACTACCGGCTGATCCTTTTACCTTCATGAGATTGTTTACATTAACACCACATGATGTGTCAAGCATTGGCGTGCTGGCGCGGTGCCTTGTTCATTCTCCGAAGGGAATCTACCCGGGCTGATGTCTTATTTCCATTTGAGAGTACGGATAAGATCCCTATAGTGGTCCCACTGCCCTGTAAGAAACTGGAAACGTCCTGCAACTATGCCGGGAGCGATATCAAGGTCCCTGGCCAACCCGAGAATCTCCTCCCTTGACCGAACAGCACGAATATGCCCGTCGTACCCGGCCGGGATGAGGAAATCAGAGGCAAACTCGTTCGCGCGAACTTCGCGGCGATCGTCTTTGCTGCCATCGTTGATGAGAAGATCCTTCTTGCTGTCGTTCAGCACATGTCCAGCCTCATGAAAGAAGGAAAACCAGAACTTGTCCTCCCCCTTACCGCGCAGGGAAAGCAGTATCATTGCCTTCTGTGGGGTGATCCACTTCGTGGCCCCGTTCCAGGGAACCTTCTTCATCTCGCGCACAAGGGACACCGCCACACCCGCTCCGGCACAAAGCTTCCTCATCGCCGGTTCGAATTTCTCGGGGCTTTCTTTCGTGAGGCTGCGGATCTTCTTCAATGCCTTAAGGAAAGACACCCTGTCGAACGGCTTGCACGCTTTCTCGTGTGCCTGGATCTCCCCTTGGCGAATCCAAGCGGAAGCTGAACCAGGCTGCGATTCGAAACACTGAGATCGTCTTGCGGCGATTGCGGGTTTCTCCCATATCTCACGCCATGCATCCACGCTTCCAACACCGTAGAAGGCCAGAGCCTCACGCAACAGCGCCAACTTGTTCTCCGTCCCGGATAGAATGCCCCGGTCCTGCAGTTCCTTCACGGGGATTGTTTTGAGCCATTCGAGATCTTTTTCCAGCCGCCGGGCTTCTTCCACCTTCGCCTTCTGCTCCTGGTACTGCGCCTCGAGATTGTTCCAGAAGCTTGCGGGTGTACCGGTGGCCAGTTCGAAACGATTTGCGCTCTCATAGCTGATCGGCTGCTCTCCCTTGAAGATCCGGTTGAGGGATTGTACGGTAAGCCCCGTCCTGATCGCGAACTCCTTCTGTGTCATCTCCAGGGATTCCATTACCTCCCGGAGCGTCTGCCCGGGAGGAACCGCATAATCAGGTCGATACTCGTATTTCTTCTGCGCCTTCATTTTCCACCTCGATGGGTGTCTCTTATCTCAGTGATCTCGATCTCTCTCACCTTCGCTGTGTCAATCCCGCCATCATCGTCATAAGGGACGGGATCATCTGCCGGAATGAACAATAAACGGTATTGGTCATTCAAGTCCACGGAAAACGTACCCGCATCCTTTCCGGACGTCAACTGGTGACAACGTGCTGGCGGTAGATGAGAAATATCGGATAAGGCCTCTGCAGCCCTGAGCTCCATCAACCTCTGCCGGAACTTCTCGGCCTGCTTCGCGCCAAGCTGCTTGACCATTTCCCGCTCCTGGGAACCTATTCTTTCAAGCTGCCTTGTCCTAAAGTATATGACCACAACACCCACCTGTCAAGTGAAATAGTTAACATGCTATGTTAATGCTTTTCATCACGCTGAAATCAAACAGCGTCTAACGCATTAGTAGAGGATGCTGACAGTACCCGAGCAATATCTTGTCATATTTGCTGCCCAAAGGAAAGGTACAATATTCGTCCTGTCCCGTACATTCCCCTTGACAACCGTCCCCGGTCTGCTAGACTCATGACTGTATATAACAGTTTTATGACTACATGAAACTGTTATGAGTTATCGTGAAACTGTTTCTTATATACAGGAGGTCTACGTGATAATAAGCATCGCAAATCCCAAGGGCGGGGTGGGCAAAACCACCCTAGCGGTCAACCTGGCGGCTACCATCATTGCTAAATCCCCCGACACCCGCATCCTCGAGCTTGATCTGCAGAGGTCCTCCTCCCTGTGGGCCGGATACAGGGCTCAGGCTGGCATCACTCCGGTCATACCCGTTTCCACCGTGAACTCCATCAAGCAGATCCCGCCGGTGACCTCCTCTTACAGGGGTAACCCTAAATCCTTCCTCGTGGTTGACTGCGGCGGAATTGACAGTGATTACAATCGTTCCGCCATGTCAGTGTCGGACCTGGTGGTTGTTCCCGTGCGCCCCTCACAGGTCGAAGTCTTTGCGCTTTCAAGGACATCATCTGTGCTGAAGGCTGTAGGCAAGGTAGGACACGTTTTCAACTGCGGCGCATTCCCTGCATCAATCTCCAAGGTCAACGATCTCATGGAATTCATCCGAAACACCGACGGTTATAAACTGTTAAATACTGTTGTCAGGTTCAGGGCAGATTACCAGGACGCTTACGCGGAAGGAAAATCCGTTATCGAATATTCCAAGGGTTCCCGTGCCGCCGGTGAGATATTGGCGCTCACTAACGAGATCAGGAGACTCTTAAAGAGGAGAGCAAATGGCTAAACTGAAGGCTGCTGATAGCATAAAGGGCGTTGATGCTCACGCAACGGAAAGTCAAGGCATCCATACCAAGAACCCTGGCGGGCGTCCGAAGAAGAGCCCCGAGGAGAGGCTGGTGAAAGTTACCATCTACATGACGCCCGAGGAGAAAGCCCGCCTCGATGCCAAGGCAAGGAAGCTGGGAGTCTCGGTCTCGGCACTCATCAAGATGAAGATAGCGGAGGAAGGGGAACGATCATGAACATCCTGTTGGCCGCACACCAGGGGGACATCGACACCATTCGCCAGCTGCTTTCCGCTGGCGCGGACGTGAACGCACGGGATGAGGACGGACTCACTCCCCTCCACCTTGCAGCGCTTTGCAACCACCTGGACATCGTCCGCCTCCTCCTCGAGGCCGGGGCGGACGTGAACGCCAGGGATAACAACGGGATGACCCCCCTCCACAGCGGTTGCCTCCACGGAGATCCCGCTCTCCTCCGTCTCCTGGTTGAGAACGGCGCCGACCCGGACGCAAAAGACGCGGACGGCATCACACCCCTGCGCCTGATGATCATGGTGGTGAAGGATAATGAACAACGAGAGGAATTATACGAACTGTTTCGAAAATACGCTGGAACGGAAATCCCATGAAGGGACAGCGTATAGGATATCTCCCCTTCAGGTAGCGGGGAAAGCGTTTACCGTTACCTGGCAATCTGATATCCTTGGAGAGGTGATATGAAGAAAAAGAGGTCTATCTTCGTTGAACACACAGAGAAGGAGGGCCGCGAGAGTGGACGTGCAATGGCGGACATAGACATATGGGACTGGATGCAGGACAAGAACCTGGCAGAGAAAATCTTTGCGGGAGCCGTGAAAAAAGCGATCGCGGAGACACATGCCGCAGGGCTGCCAACCTGCCACGCCAGCGACAGAGAAGGGTATAGGGTGTGTTACCTTTTCCCTGACGGGCATAAGGAATACTTCAACACCTTAGAGGAGGGGGACGCGATCCTGGAGAGACACGGTCTGAAGCGCTGACCGGTTCCTTCCGGAATCTTTCGCGGAGAACAAGAGAATGACCAGATCAGGAAGCAAAGAGGATCTCATTGACGTCAATGACCTCGAGGGCATGTGCGACCGGTTGAACCGGGCCGTGGACACCCTTGATGTCAGGGCGGCCCGACGCATCCTTGACCTTGCCGATGAGGCAGGCACCGGACAGGTCCGGTCCTTCTTCTTCGACGACATGTTCAACAGGCTGCGTCAGGGCATCGAAGCATGCGATCCGGAGGGTGTCCGCTGTCACCTCCAGTTCATGAAGGACATCGACAACCTGCGCAAGGCAGAGACGGACATTGAGGTCGTCAAGGAGAAGCTCAGGGAACTGAACCCCTATCTCCAGGAGACTTACAATGTCACCGTCCTCGGCGTGTTCAAAGCGTGCCCCGAGGAAGGGTCCGGCGAGGAGGATGATTGGTGGTTGCTGCTGGACGTCAAAGAACCCTTGAGTACCGTCGGATTCACCGGGATCGAGAACTATCTCAGCGACGCCCTGGGCATACGGGTCATTCTCAAGGAAGGTCACGAGAAGTATGTGGGTGAGCACATCGTGGACCAGGTGGAGTTCCTGTGAGCCCGATGGACAGCACACATTCAACTACAGGAGAATCTTCTCAGGAAGGACATAAACCCGGTCGACGAGGCAACAGGATATCTCAGTTTCTACCGCCTGGCAATGGAAGATGAGACAATCACGGCAAGAGAACTTATAACGAATTTGGTTCAGTTTGAAAGGGACCCTGAAAGGCTAAAGGGGGATGTTGCAGTCAATTTGACTGCACTTTACAGAATCTCAGGAAAATCAATACCTTATCTGCGGCGATTGGAGTGCATATTGACCCTGCCTGAGAACGCCATCGAAGCGGTGAGGAATAGCAAGTTGAACAAGACCGCCCCGTGGTTTCGAATCCTATCCCCATGAATCCCGCAAGCACCTGCCTAGCGCCCTTCTACACATCATCTATCATGTAGTAAGAAACGCCCTTCAAAACCCGAACGAATGACCACCGGTGCATTTTCCACTTGCACACGGCTGGCTGCTGGCGTATAACAAGCAGGAAGACGAATATGTTGCGCCCGCGCCTGGCCCCTCTCACCTTGGGCAATTGGAGCTCAAGCGTCATGAGTCAGGTCCGGGCCTTTTGCCCTCTGGCCAGCACTTCCTCTCAATTAAGGTCGAGAGATGAGTGCAGCACCATACAAAGGATGTGACCAAATTGGACAAATCATGCGGTGAAAATGCACGGATGATTTGTCCAATTTGACCAGATCGTCCCCGCACCTGCCTCTCCGATTGTATGCGCTTCCCTCTTTCAGTATGCTACAATCGCCCGCGCACTCTCTATCGGAATAATTCCACTGGAGAGTGTCTCCACGGGTGACTCAAAACCCGAATGCGTAACAACGCGTATCCATCTTAATATCAGCTAGTTACATCACAAACACCCTTCTAAATCCAAGTGATTCATGCCCTCATTACCGGGACCATCCAGCACATGGCCAATAATAACAGCATGATACGGCCCGGTGACTCAAAACCCGAATGCGGCCAGAAGTTCTATTTGATAATTATCTCCAGTTTATTTGACCTTTATTTTACTCTTATTTTACGTTTCAGGCATGGTTCGCAACAATTCAGGGCTGAAACAATCTGAAATAAAACCGAGACAATTTTACGTTCTCGCAAAAAACTAGTGAAGCAGGAATTTTGTCTCAGGTTTATTTCAAGTTACTTCAAGCGCTGTAGTGAGCACGTATCAGTTTATAGATACATACTCACTACACAGGCGCGACAGCCCGCGAGAAAGCTGGTATAATTGACGATCATGAGATTTTCTATCCGCAGAGACGTGTCTTTCGCCTCGTATGCTCCGGACCTTTCCGGTCTCGACGGAATCCCCATCGAGCTTGCCCTGCCCTACAAGCTTGAGGACTTTCTCGCCGGGATGGACCGCCTCGATGACCTGGCTGCCTTCGTCCTTTCCCACAACATCATCGTCAATTCCGTCCACGCCCCCCAGGGTCGCCTCTCAGATGAGGCTTTCATGTCCTGGGCCCTTCCGACCGTGCAGTTTGCAGAGCGCGTCGGCGCCCACGTTGTCGTATTCCATCCTGAGAGCACCGCGAAAACCAACCGGATCAATCTGCAGGTAATCGCCCTGGCCAACCTCAAGAGGCTGAAAAGGGAGGCCTCCGTAACGGTGGCCATCGAGACATTCGGGAACGCTAAAAGAGTCCTGACCCCTGAGGAGGTCATCGAACGCGGCCTCCCCTTAATCCTGGACACATCACATCTCTTCGTCCGCCGGATCTTCGAGGTCATCGAGGCTTACCACTCTGGCATCGTCGGTGTCCACCTCTCGGAGATGCGCTATGATGACGAGGCCGGCCATGATCTGCCCCACCTGCCGGTGGAGTCTTACGGTATCGAGGTTCTGGAGGCCCTGAGGGCCAAGGACTGGAGCGGCAACGTTACTCTCGAGTATCTGCCGCAGTTTCACGACCAGTTGATCCCGGACAGAACCACGCTGGAGGAACTATTCGCCTCACAGCTCGACAACCCCTCACCTCCTGTTCAGCCCCCCTCTCTCGAGGACATCATCGCCGCAAAGAAGGCGGAAAGGGAACGCCTGCGGAAACTCCCCTTCGAGGAGAAAATCATCCTCGTCGAGAAGATGCGCAAGCATTTAGAACCCCTCTTCGCCCGTCATGACAAAGACAGCTGGGTCATGCCGGAGAAGGCTTTCTTCGCCGGGGTAAGCCGGCACAGATCGGAGAAGACGGGCTTCAGGTGGTGCTACCTCTTCCCCAACGGACGGAAGGTGTATTTCAACACGAAGGAAGAGGGCGACGCGCTCCTTGACGCGGAGATCGGATGAAGA
>MVQP01000103.1 GCA_002067235.1 Syntrophorhabdus sp. PtaB.Bin047 | reverse complement strand
CCCGTCGCCTCAATGACGATCCGGCCGGGCTTAAGGGGAAGCATGAAGGCAGCGACAGCCTCCTGGCCTTCCTCGTCATTGGTGAACCTCTTCCGCGTCCCGTCCGGAATGACCGCCACGTCGCAATACTCCTTCGATACGTCGATGCCAATGAAAACGTCGTCCATGATATGGCCCCCTTTTCCCTTGTCCCGACCTTGTGCAATGCGGGATCTCCTGTGAGTCCCTGGCAACTGTCCGGGCTTGTACGGAGATGGCGTGGCGACCCGAGCTGGAACACGGGATAGGATCCCCTGGTTTAAACGGCCTGCCACGCCGGTAACCTTACTTTCATTCTTCTTATCATGGACTGCCTGTGATATTCCATTGGGAGTAACATACAAGGCTAAAGGAAGAAGACAAAGGCTCTTTACAAGAGAGCGAAAGGTTTTGACCTTTCCGGACAGCCTGTGACGAAGGAAGGCATGCGCCGTTCGACAGGACCGGAACCATACAGTTCCTTCTTCATACTCCTGAAACGTGAAACCTTGGAACGGTTCACTTGAGGTAGGGTTCCCCGAAGGCGTTGAGAAAGACCAGTTCCGCCAGGGGTTTGCGGGGGGTTTCGCGGGGGACCTCGTCGAAATAGCCGAGCGGGGTCATCTCGGTGATGGAGTATCCTTCGGGGATCTTCAGCACGGCCTCCGCCTTCTTCGCGTCAAAGCTTCCCACGTGGACCGTGCCGAGGCCGTAGCTCCATGCGGCGAGAACGATGTGTTCCATGGCGATGCCGGCGTCGAACATGAACCAGTCACCCTTGTCGGTCGCCGGTGTCCCCTTGTGACAGCCGGAAACCCCTCTCTTCGCGGCGACGCAGATGACAACGGGTGCCTCGACGATGGCCGACCGCGCGGGGTTGGTGGGGCCGAGACAATCGAGAAGGCCTTCCTTGATCCTCCGGTCCTTGACGACGATAAAGCGCCATACCTGGGTGTTCGCCCACGAAGGCGAACGGCGCGCCGCCTCGAGTATCTCGGTGAGTATCTCGTCGGGCACCGCGTCGCCCTTGTATTTCCGTATACTCCGTCTTTCCTGTATTGCCTTTAAGAGTTCCATATTTTCATTATGCGGCAACAGCCGCCCTGGTGTCAATTCATAAAGCAGGTAATGGGTGATAGGCTATGGGTTACGGGAAGAACATGAGATGCAAAGGTATCTAACTGAAGAGCAGGAATGTTCCATAGTCTTTCCCATTACCCATGACCCGGAACCTATTTACCCGTCTCATTTCCTGAGCAGCATGGCGCCGCTGGAGTATCCTCCGCCGAAGACGGTCACGAGTATGAGGTCGTCCTTCGTGAACCTTTCCCAGTTCTGCGAAAGGCAGATGACGGTGCTTGCCGAGCCCGTGTTCCCCGTGTCCTCTATGTTGGATATCACCTTCGAATTGTCGACGCCGAGCGCCTTGGCGACGTGGTCGATGATCCGGGCATTCGCCTGGTGGGGGACGAGGTAGTCCACATCGTCCAGGATGTACCTGTTCCTTTTCACTATGTCCTGCGCTTCGGTTGCCATGAAATTGCAGGCGTGCATGAAGATGTCCCGTCCGTGGGGCATGGTGAGCCCCCCGTTGGAGGGTCTGAGGTACACTCCTGCCACGCCTTTTCCGATGTGTCCCAGGCCCGCGGTATGGACGTCGATGATCTCCATGTCATCGGGAGAGCATCTCCCGGCGGAGACGAAGATACAGCCGGAGCCGTCTCCCCACAGATGACCCGATACCTGGTCGGTGTCATTTGTGTAGGCGAGATTGTGCTCCGAAGCGATGACGAGAGCCTTTGTTGCCTTTCCCATGGCAAAATACCCTTCGACGATCTCGACGGCGTTCACGAAGGACGAGCACGCCGAGGTGATCGTCACGGCCGTGGCCCGGGGTATGCTGAAGTGGCCCTGTATGGCATGGGCAAGGGTGCCCACCGTATCGTACGGCGTGTACGTCGCGCCCACAATGAGGTCGACATCCTCTATCCGATAGGGGAGTTTACCGATCAGCGGTGTTATCGCATCGATGGCCATGGTGTTGGTGTTTTCACCGTCCGCGGCCCTTGTCCTCTGCCGGATGCCCGACCTTCTGAATATCCAGTCGTCGGAAAGTCCGTTCAGGCGCGTATAGTGCCCGTTGCCGACGATCGTGCTCGGAAGGTAGTGTGAAATTGCGTTTATGTACATATGAACAGTACTCCCGTTCTCTTGTCACAGCTTATTTACGGCAGGTCTTGTCTGTCAGGTACTCGGCGGGGGCATGGGTATCACTTTGCCGTTGACAGGCCCCGTGATGTTATATAGGATTCACTGCATGTTTTCAAGTAATTCAGAAGCTGGTGGTCCATGAACAACGAGGAAAAACTCGAAAAGGCGCAGAAGATCATTGCCTCGGGACTCGATCGGAAAGGTGCCGCCGATATTTTGTGGCTGACCGGTATCGGCGGTCATCCGGTGGAGAACCTGGGGGAACTGAGACTCTACAGCGACTTTCTCCCCAGGGTGGATGACTTCGGATTCACAGAGAGCCAGCGTTTCCTCCATTTCCTCTGGGACGCCCTCGACAAGAGCCCTGTGGGTCTCGATGCCGGCTTTTCCATTCCCTTCCGGCGCATCGTGGCGAAGGCGCTCTTCAGGAAGTGCGGGAAGAACTTCATCGCCGAGGAGAACGTGCGCTTCAATTTCGGCCAGGGTATCGAGGTGGGGGACGATGTTTTCCTCAACCGTGGGGTGTTCCTCGATTCGAAAGGCGGCATCACCATCGGGAACAGTACGGGCCTTGCCGAGAACGTGCAGGTGTTCACCCATTCCCACAGCGAGTCGGATCACACGAAACGCACCTATAAAAAGGTTACCATCGGCAATTTTGTGGTGGTATATACAGCATCCATAATTCTACCGGGGGTTTGCATAGGAGACGAGGCGATAGTGGCGGCGGGTTCCATAGTCACCGAGGATGTGGAGGCTTCCATGATGGTCGGGGGGAGGCCGGCGGGGCCCATCAGGGAACGCCGCGCCGAGGGCCGCCACGGCAGGGACCTGCACCATCTGTGGCTCAAGGACGGTCTCTTCCAGGGCGAATAGTCCTCGTGCGGGACAGGCCTCTTCCGGGGGATGTCACCTGTTCGCATGCCCGGACCCGGTGCTTCGTGATCCGCAGCTTTCTTTACTTTGACAGGGGTCTCTGCTAGAATTAGCTTCAATTGTGCCCATGGTGAATAAGAAGACCCTGATCCTTGTGTGCTTCGTCTGCCTCTGCCTCCTCCTCTCCTGCGGCAGGAAAAAGGACACGGCGCGGTACGATGACCCGGGGAAACCGGCCTATGGTGACATGATAATAACAGGCTCGATAGGGGAGCCGTCGAACCTCATCCCCATCCTGTCGAGTGATTCAGCCTCCCATGAGATCGCTTCCTTTGTTTATAACGGCCTCGTCAAGTACGACAAGGACCTCAACATTGTCGGTGATCTTGCCGAGTCCTGGGAGGTCTCGAAAGACAACCTCTCCATCACCTTCAAGCTGAAGAAGGGTGTGAAATGGCAGGACGGCAAACCGTTTTCGGCCCACGACGTAATGTACACATACAAGGTGACCGTCGACCCCCGGACACCCACCCCTTATTCCGGCGATTTCAAGCTCGTCACGAAGGCCGAGGTCCTCGATGACCATACCTTCCGGGTCACGTATGACAAGCCCTTCGCCCCCGCCCTTATCAGCTGGTCGGCTTCCATAATGCCGAGGCATCTCCTTGAAGGAAAGGACATCACCACGTCTCCTCTCAAGCGAAAGCCTGTCGGTACGGGGCCTTACATCTTCACCGAATGGGTCCCCGGCGACCGGGTCATCCTCACCGCGAATCCGCATTACTTCGAAGGGAAGCCCTGCATCGGACGGTACATGATGAAGATCATCCCCGATACGGCCACCATGTTCCTTGAACTCAAGAACAACTCCATCGACCTCATGGGCCTGACGCCGCTGCAGTATGTCAAGCAGACGGATTACCCGGCATTCAGGCGGGAATTCAACAGGTTCAAATACCTTGCTTTTTCCTATACCTACATCGGCTATAATCTGCGCCACGATTTTTTCCGGGACCGTAGGGTGCGCCAGGCTCTGGCCTATGCCATCAACAAGCAGGAGATCATCGACGGGATACTTCTCGGCCAGGGAATGGATGCGACGGGTCCCTTCAAGCCCGACATGTGGGCATACGACGGGAGCGTGAAACGGTATGAATACAGTCCTGAGAAGGCCCTTGCCCTCCTTAAGGAGGCCGGGTTTCGGCGCGATGCCGACGGTGTTCTCAGGAAGGACGGAAGGCCCTTTGAGTTCACCATTCTCGTTAATCAGGGGAACGTGGTGCGCATCCAGAGCGCGGAGCTGATCCAGCGCAGGCTTTCCGCCATCGGTATTACAATGAAGATCCGCGTTCTGGAGTGGGCGACACTGATCAATGATTTCATCGACAAGAGAAGCTTTGAGGCAGTTCTTCTCGGCTGGACCATACCCAACGATCCCGATCTCTTCGACATCTTTCATTCATCCAAGCAGGGACCGAAGGAGCTGAACTTCATCGGCTTCGAGAACAGGGAAGTTGACGATCTGCTTGTCAGGGCGCGTCATACCCTCGACCGGGGAGAAAGAAAGAAGTACCTGGACCGTCTCCAGGAGGTCCTCGCCGAAGAGCAGCCCTACACGTTCCTTTTCGTTCCCTACAGCCTGGTGGCCCTCCACAAGCGCTTCAAGGCGGCGGAGCCGGCGCCGGCGGGCATAATGTACAATTTCATCAGGTGGTACGTTCCGGAAAACCAGATGAGGTATAGATCGAATGCTGCGGTATCTCCTTAAGCGTCTCTTCTTCATGGTCCCCATGGTCTTCGGGATCACACTTATCTCCTTTGCCGTGATCCATCTCGTCCCGGGGGAGCCGGGAGCGCTTGAGGCAGAGATGAACCCGAAGATCACCAAGGAGGCACGGGAGCGCATCCGTTCCTTCTACGGCCTCGACAAACCTCTCTACGTCCAGTACTGGACATGGCTCAAGAGGATCGTTCGTCTCGACTTCGGCACGTCATTCGCCACGGACAGGCGCCCCGTCATCGACAAGATCAAGGAGAGGATGCCCGTAACCATACTCATCAACCTCCTCTCGATGGGGCTCATCTTCATCTTCGGCATACCCATAGGCGTTTACTGTGCCCGCTACAAGGATACGTTCCTGGACAGGTCCCTGACCTCCTTCGTGTTTGCCGGATATGCCGCTCCGACCTTCTGGGTGGCCCTGCTCGCCATGATCTTCTTCGGAGTCTATCTGGAGGTCCTCCCCGTGTCGGGCATCAAGTCCTACGACTTCGGGGAGATGAATGTCTTTGAGAAGGTGTTCGACGTGACGAGGCACCTCGTGCTGCCCGTCTGCATCTCCGCGGTGGGCAGTCTTGCGGGCATCTCGCGGTACATGAAGAGCAGTCTCCTCGAGGTCCTCAGACAGGAATACATCACCACCGCATACGCGAAGGGGCTTCCCGAGGGCATGGTCATAAGGAAGCACGCCCTGCGCAACGCCCTCTTGCCCGTCATCACCATCCTCGGGCTTTCCATACCCGGTCTCATAGGCGGCAGCGTCATCTTCGAAAGCATCTTCTCCATCCCCGGCATGGGGCAGCTTTTCTACTTCAGCGTCATGGCCCGAGATTACCCCACGATCATGGGGATCCTTGTCATCGGCGCCTTTCTGACGCTCGTCGGCAACCTGGTCGCCGATGTCTCCTACGCGGTGGCGGATCCGAGGATAAGGATAGGATAGAACCGGGTCATAGGTGATAGGTTATGGGTCATGGGTCATTGACAGACTGCCTTTTTCTCTTCCCATTACCCATTACCCATTACCCATCATTCGCTTCGAGGATGCCTCAATGAACCGGCGGGTCAAAAAGATGACGAGCAGGGGTCTTGCGGTCTCGGGATCTCTTGTCGCCACGGCGAAGAAGGTGTTCGGAAAATACCAGGCGGACCATGCCAACATCATGGTGTCTTCCATAGCGTTCTACATCCTGCTCACCTTCATACCGTTCACGCTTTTCTCTTTTTTCATCCTCGGGTATGTCATCGATGTGGGCCATACGGGCGTTCAGATGGAGAAATACATCGCCCGGGCCATACCGGCGCCCTACAACGCGGTCATCGTCAAGAAGGTCCTCAGGGAGATAAACGTCATTTCACTCTCCAAAAGGCTTTCGGGTCCGCTGGGCCTCCTCTTTCTCCTCCTCTTCACATCGCGGCTCTTTGCCGTCCTGCGCCCCTCTTTCCAGCTCATATTCGGCAAGACGAAGAAGGGGTTCATCAAGGGCAAGCAGGAGGAATTCATCCTCACCCTTGCCTTCGCCTTTATTCAGACCGTCATCTTTTTCAGCTATGTCTTTTCCGTGATGATGCAGGTCAAGGTGGTGAAGGCCTTCGGAGGGGCCGTTACGCGTGCTTCCGTGGTGCAGTTGTTCTCCGTCCTCGACCTCTTCCTTGTTGCGGGGATGTTCTGGTTTCTCTACTATGTCCTCACCCCCGTCCGGGACAGGAGGAAGCTTCTCCTCGCCTCCGCCCTGGGGGCTGTGATGTGGCACGCGGGCAAGTACTTCTTCCAGTACTTCGTTCTCTACATAGGGCGATTCACGACCCTCTTCGGCACCTATGGCGTCTTCATCGCCTTCCTTTTCTGGGTCTATTTCTCCGTCTTCGTCTTCATCGCCTGCGCGGAGCTGCTGGCAGTCTGGTCGGAACCCGCCGTCAGTGGGCCTCGGCCCAACTATGTCCGATTCCGATGGAAACGGTAAGAGGCACCTTAAGCTCGATCACCTTTTCCATCTCTTCTTTGACGAGCTGTTTCACTGTCTCGGCCTCCTCCAGGGTGACTTCGCAGAGCAGTTCGTCATGTATCTGCAGAATAAGCCGTGAAGAGAGGCCTTTGAGCCTTATCGCTCTGTGGATGTTGATCATGGCCATCTTTATGATGTCCGCGGCAGTGCCCTGAATGGGGGTGTTCATCGCGACGCGCTCGCCGAGCTGGCGAACGGCGGGATCGGAGTTCCCCAGTTCCGGTATGAACCGCATCCTCCCCAGGAGTGTTCTCACGAACCCTTTCGTCCGCGCTTCTTCGATAACGCCGTCCATGAACACCCTCACGGCCCTGTGCCGCTCGAAGTAGCTGTCGATGTACTCCTGGGCCTCCTTCTGGCCCACGCCGAGCTCCCTGGCAAGGCCGAAGGCGCTCATGCCGTAGATGATGCCGAAGTTGATCACCTTGGCGGCACGCCGCATGTCCTGGGTCACGGCGTCGGGTGTTACGCGAAAGACGTCCCGGGCCACCGTGGAGTGTATGTCCTCATCGCGATGGAACGTGGCGATGAGTTCTTCGTCCCCTGACAGGTGGGCCAGGACGCGAAGCTCGATCTGCGAGTAGTCCGAGGACAGAAGCAGACATCCGTCCGCGGGCACGAAGGATTCGCGGATCTTCGGCCCTTCCTGTCCCCGCACGGGGATGTTCTGGAGGTTGGGGTCGCTGCTCGAAAGCCGTCCCGTTGCGGCGACCATCTGGTTGAAGGTCGTGTGTATCCTTCCCGTGTGGGGGTTGATGAGGGTGGGCAAGACGTCGACATAGGTGTTCTTCAGTTTCGTGAGCGTGCGGTACTCGAGGACCCTGCCGGGCAGGGGGTGGCTTTCGGAAAGCGCCTCCAGAACCGCGGTGTCCGTCGAGAACCCTGTCTTGGTCTTTTTGACGGGGGTGAGCCCGAGGGTCTCGAAGAGCACCCGGCTGAGCTGCTGCGGGGAGTTTATGTTGAAAGGTCCGCCGGAATGGGAGTAGATGTCCTTGACGATTCCCGTTAGACGCTGGTCGAGGTCGCGCGACAGTTCACCGAGCTTGCGCCTGTCGACCCTGACCCCGGCCTTTTCCATATCGGCGAGCACCGCCACGAGGGGCAACTCGGTGCCGAAGAAAAGGTCCGACAGGTCAAGTTCGCCCAACCGTGCCCGGAGGGCATCGGCAAGGTCGGGAAGAACCACAGCGAGGCCGCGAAGGGATGACGCCGCATCCGTTGCGGACATGTCGGCATCGAGATATTCTTCTGCTATCGGCCCGGGTGCCAAGTCTTTGCGCAGGGGGTTTGCGAGGTAGGCGGCGAGCATCGTGTCGAAAACCTTCTTCTCCTCGAGAAGGTTTCCCGCGACCACGAAGAATGGCTTTAGGTCGTGCGCTATCACTTCCTTCGCGTTGCGAAGGACCGCCGTCAGGTCGGCACCGTCGGCGGAGAAGAAGACCCCTTCGCCGTCGAAGGCGGCAAAGGCCAGAAGTTCCAGGTCGCCGGCGGTCTTTCCCCGAAAAGCGGCCGCTATTGACACGCGGTCCGTCGCAAGCTCGGTGAGCATCTTCTCCTTCACATCCTTCTTCTGCCTCCCCTCGACGCGGATCTCACGGTAAAGTGAGGTGAATTCCAACTCCCTGTATAGCCTGCGGAGGGTCTCGAGGTCCTGGGGCCTATTGGCCAGGTCCTCCACACCGGTCTCGATGGGGACATCGTACCTGAGTGTGGCCAGCTTCTTGCTCATTTCGGCCTTGTCCCGTCCCGCGATGAGCTTCTCCCTGACCGCCTTCTTTCCTATCTCGTTCATGCGGGCATAGATGTTCTCGACGGACCCCAGTGAGGAGACGAGGTCGCGGGCCGTCTTCTCGCCGATGCCCGGCACGCCCGGGATATTGTCGGAGGTGTCGCCGCAGAGCGAGAGATAATCCACGACATTCCGGGGAGGGACGCCGAGCTTTTCGACCACCTCCGCCTCGCCTATGACAACGTTCTTCATAGAGTCAAGGATGCGGACCCTGTCACCCACGAGCTGCATCATGTCCTTGTCGCCGGTCACGATAAAGGTCATCACGTCGTCCCTCGTTTTCAGATGTTCCGTGATGGTGGCGATGATATCGTCCGCCTCGAACCCCTCTTTCTCGACGACGGGCAGCCCCATGGCATCGATGATCTGTTTGACGAAAGGCACCTGGAGGGAAAGGTTGTCGGGCATTGCCGGCCGCTGCGCCTTGTATTCCCTGGATATCTCCTCCCTGAAGGATGGTCCCCGGGAGTCGAAGACGATGATGAGGATATCGGGGTTCTCTTTGCCGACGAGCTTCCGGAGCATGCTCACAAAGGCATAGATGGCGTTTGTGGGAACCCCCCGTGAATTTGAGAGGTGGGGCGTCGCGTAGAACGCGCGGTAGAGATAAGAGTGTCCATCGACGAGGAAGACGCGCTTGTGCGTCGCGGCGGATGTATTGTCGGTCATGTGTCCTTCCTGGCGGCCTTTAGTCTTCGGGTACGGTGAAACGGGTCCTTATCTTGAAGGTTCGTTTTTCGGGGAAGCGGTGGATGGTGACGGAAAAGATCTCTTCCAGCGTTGAGAGGAACCTTTCGATGTCCTCCTCCCTCTCCATTGTGACTGTGAACCAGAGGTTCAGCTCCCCTTCACGTTCGTAATTATGGGTGACCCCCGGCTCTTTGCTCACCGCGCGGGATATTTCCTCAAGTCTGTCCGGAGGGGCGGCGATGCCGCACAGGAGGCTCGTGTACCCCAGTCTCCCGGCGTCGATCACCGGTCCGACGCGCCGTATGTAGCCCCGGTCCTTGAGGCCCATCACTCTTTTGCGGGTCTCCTCTTCGGTCAGGCCGATCTTCGCTCCTACAGCCTCAAAGGGCCTTTCGGTCAGGGGGAACTCCTCCTGCAGCATGTTCAGTATTCTTTTGTCGATGACATCCATTTCCCTCGCGGAGCCCTTGCTCATCCCGTGCCTCCCGAAAGAAAACACTCAAAACGCTCCCCGTCGGCCTTGCAGATGGGGCATGTCTCCGGGGGCGCCTCCCTGGCACAGAGATACCCGCAGACCCTGCACCTCCACACGGGAAGGAGCGGTCGGGAGATTCCGGCGACAGGCGGGTTTTTGCGGTGGCGGGAGCCTTCCGCAGGTCTTCTTTCCGGGATAGACGCAAGGCGACGGGTCCCCTCCGCGACCTTCTGTGAGACATAGAGCGCACAGAAACAGGCGCCATGCTCGCCGAGGTCCGCGTCCCGGTAATCGCAGGGACAGATGATGTCCCTGTCGTCCTCTTTCCTGCCCGCGGCAAGCCGGCAGGGGCAGGCCGCGTACCCGTACCTTTTGACGTTTGTCAGAAGTCCTTCGATCAAGGCCCTGACAAAACCGGTGTCAGGATTGAGATGGTATCCCGATGCCCGCGACCGGGACAGGAGGTCTTCGAGAAAGAGATCCGCTTCTTTCGAGACTTCCGCGGGTCCGTCGTTCATAAGCCAAGGGCCTCTTTCAGGGTGTCTTCGTTGAACCCGATGACGCACTTCTCGCCATTGACGACCAGGGAAGGAAAGGAGCACTTCGGATTCCAGCGCTTGAGCTCTTCGATCGTCCGCGCCTTCTCTTCGTCCGCCAGCGTATCGACGTCGACGTAGTCGTAACCGACCTCCATTTTGGAGAGAAAGCCCTTCATCATCCTGCACCACACGCAGGTGCTGAGGGCGTAGAGGGCGAGAGCGCCCCTGTCCTTGCCGTCCACATGGGTCATTCCCATCTCATGACCTCCTTTGGAACATCGAGTTTCTCCATGCCCCTATGGTATCACAGCGCCCCCGCCGAAAAACAGGTTTTTCTTTTCTCACGAAGAATGGCAGAGTGGAGACCAAAGTGTGATATACTGTCGCCATGCCAGAGAAAAGAGGGAGGATTTCCATGAGAAGAGCCTTTGTCCTGTCAATTGCGTTGTCCCTTTGTTTCGCAGCCGTTTCCTCGTTTGCTGCCGACCAGGGGAAGGCGGGTGAGCCTTTCGTCTGTCCCCGCGCCGTCAATGTGGAGGTGGGCATAAGGACCGCCGGGGGCGTGACCGGCTGGGACGCAATCCCCGCCAGGAGTACCTTCACCCTGGCGATCAAGGAGAGCGCGGTGCGCGGCACCACCATGATCTGCCATTACACGAACGGTACCGTGGACTACAACCTGACGAGGGCCTTCCCCAAAGGAAAGACGTGTCACCTCGCCCCGAACCAGTCGTTCATGTGCCAGTAAGAATACGGTTCCAGCAACTGTGTTGAATGTCAATTGATTTCTTTTTCATGAACGGGCCTCCGCCCATGTTGCTTTGTTCTTCATCA
>MVQP01000102.1 GCA_002067235.1 Syntrophorhabdus sp. PtaB.Bin047 | reverse complement strand
CATCGAGCCTGACGACGGGATAGCGGCGATCGGCTCCGGAGGTCCCTACGCGCAGGCGGCGGCGAAGGCGCTCGTGAAGCACGCGTCCCTCTCGGCGGTCGAGATCGTGAAGGAAGCCATGGCGATCGCCTCGGACATATGCATCTACACGAATGAAAGGGTAACGATAGAGGAACTTTGATGAAACAGTTGACGCCTAAGGAGATCATGGAGGAGCTGGACCGGTTCATCATCGGCCAGAACAAGGCGAAAAAGGCCGTGTCGGTGGCGCTCCGCAACCGCTGGCGGCGCCAGATGATACCGGCGGACCTGCGTGACGAGGTTGCGCCCAAGAACATCATCATGATCGGCCCGACGGGTGTGGGCAAGACGGAGATCGCCAGGAGGCTCGCCAAGCTGGCCAACGCCCCCTTCCTCAAGATAGAGGCGACGAAATTCACGGAAGTGGGTTACGTGGGCAGGGACGTGGAGTCGATGATCAGGGACCTTACCGAGCTTTCCGTGAACATGCTCAAGAAGGAAGAGCACGAACGAGTCAAGGAGAAGGCCACGGTGATGGCTGAAGAGCGGATCCTCGACCTCCTTATCCCGAAGAGACGCGCTAGCGCGGCGAGTGAGGAGGAGGAAGGCCCGGACCAGTCGCGGGAGAAGATGCGCATGCGCTTCCGGGCGGGAAGCTTGAACGAACGTCTCGTGGAACTCGAGGTCCCCGACAGGGCCCTTCCCATCATAGAGATATTCTCTTCCCAGGGGATGGAAGAGATGGACATGCAGCTTCGCGACATGTTCGGCAACATGCTTCCCCAGAAGACGAAGCGGCGCAAGATGAAGGTCGTGGAGGCCTATGAGCACCTCATCCAGGAAGAATCCCGGAAGCTCATCGACATGGACAGGGTCACCTCCGAGGCGGTCGACCGCGTGGAGCAATCGGGGATCATCTTCCTCGACGAGATAGACAAGATAGCGAGCCGCGACCACGGCCACGGGCCGGACGTGTCGCGCGAGGGCGTCCAGAGGGACATTCTGCCCATCGTGGAGGGAACGACGGTCACCACCAAGTACGGCATGGTGAAGACGGACCACATACTCTTCATCGCTGCAGGGGCCTTCCACATGTCGAAGCCCGCGGACCTCATCCCCGAGCTTCAGGGTCGCTTTCCCATCCGGGTGGAGCTCG
This sequence comes from Syntrophorhabdus sp. PtaB.Bin047, assembly GCA_002067235.1. Classification (GTDB taxonomy): domain Bacteria; phylum Desulfobacterota; class Syntrophorhabdia; order Syntrophorhabdales; family Syntrophorhabdaceae; genus Delta-02. The sequence continues at coordinate 10,145 of MVQP01000102.1, read as the reverse complement.
ACGCCCTGACGAAGGACGACTTCTACCGGATCATCACGGAGCCCGACAACGCCCTCATCAAGCAGTACCGGGCGCTCCTTAAGACGGAGGACGTGGAGCTGGATTTCCACGAGGAGGCCATCCGGGAGATTACGGATATAGCCCAGCGGATAAACGAGATGACGGAGAACATAGGCGCCCGGAGGCTCTACACGGTGATGGAGAAGCTCCTTGACGACATCTCCTTCACGGCGCCCGACCTGAAGGGACAGAGCGTCGAAGTGACGAAGTCCTATGTCCGGGAGAAACTGGGGGAATTCCTGGACAAAGAAGATCTGAGCAGGTACATACTCTAACGATCGGAGTACTATGATGAGTGAAAAGATACAGACACTTCTGGAAGCACTTCCCTATATCAGCAAGTTCGCCGGGTCCATATTCGTCATAAAGTATGGCGGCGCGGCGATGGAGGAAGAATCCCTGAAGAAGGAGTTTGCGAAGGACGTGGCGCTCCTCAAGTACGTCGGGATCAACCCCGTCATCGTGCACGGCGGGGGCCCCATGATCGGAAGGCTCCTCAAGGACCTCCAGATACCGACGCGTTTCGTCAACGGCCTGAGGGTCACCGACGAAAAGACCCTGGAAGTGGCAGAAATGGTCCTGTCGGGGCTCGTAAACAAGGAGATCGTCAAGAACATCAATGATATGGGAGGAAAAGCCATCGGTCTTTCCGGCAAGGACGGGAGGCTCCTCATGGCGAAGCAGGTCGAGGACAAGGAAGTGGGCCTCGTGGGAGAGATCACCTCCGTCGACGTTGCCATCATAAAGGACATCAGCAGACACGGCTACATCCCCGTCATAGCTCCCATCGCCGACGGGGTGGACGGCAAAGCTTACAATATCAATGCCGACACCGCGGCGGGCAGCATCGCCGCGGCCCTCTCGGCGGAGAAGTTCATACTTCTCACCGACGTGGAAGGTGTCATGGGGTCGGACGGAAAGCTCATTTCCGTCCTGAGGCGATCGGAGATAGAGAAGCTCATCGATGAAAACGTCGTGACGGGCGGGATGATCCCCAAGGTCACATGCTGCACCGAAGCACTTAAGGGAGGAGTCAGGGAGGCGCACGTTGTCGACGGCAGGACCCCCCATGCCATTCTCCTCGAGGTATTCACCGATTCAGGGATAGGCACCGAGATCACAGGAGACTAGAAAGATGCAGGAAGAACTGATAAAGAAGGCTGCGCAGTACATCGCAAACACATACACGCGTTTTCCCATCGTCGTCACGAAGGGCGAGGGTTGCTGGCTCTGGGATGTCAACGGGAGGAGGTATCTGGATTTTCTGGCCGGCATTGCCGTTTGCAACCTGGGGCATGCCCACCAGAACGTGGTGGAGGCACTGACGGCTCAGGCAAGGAAACTGTTCCACGTTTCCAACCTCTTCTACATGGAACCGCAGATAAAGGCGGCGCAGATGCTCGTGGAGCATTCCTTCGCCGACAAGGTCTTCTTCTGCAACAGCGGAGCGGAGGCCAACGAGGCTGCGATCAAGCTCGCGCGCAGGTATTCCTGGGACAGGCACGGGGAAGGACGCCATGAGATCATCACCATGGATAACTCCTTCCACGGGCGGACGGTCAATACCCTGGCGGCGACGGGGCAGAAGAAGTTCGGAGTGGGGTTCGAGCCGCTGACGGGTGGATTCGTCCACGTGCCCTTCAACGACCTCGCGGCGGTCAGAAACGCGATCACCGAGAGGACATGCGCCGTCATGATCGAGCTTGTCCAGGCCGAGGGCGGTGTTTACGTGGCCGACAAGGAGTATGTGACGGGCCTCAGGGAGCTCACGAGGGAAAAGGACATTCTTCTCATTCTCGACGAGGTGCAGACCGGCATCGGTAGAACGGGCGCCTTCTTCGCCTACGAGCATTTCGGCATCATGCCCGACATCATGAGCCTGGCGAAGGCGCTGGGCAACGGGTTCCCCGTGGGGGCCATGGTGGCGACAGATGCCGTCATGTCCGCCTTTGTGCCCGGGACCCACGCCTCCACGTTCGGGGGAAACCCGCTTGCCTCGGCCGCGGTGCTTGCAACCCTCAACACCCTCATCGATGACGGTGTGATAAAGAACTGCGTCGAGTCGGGCAAGTATCTGCGCAAGGGCCTTCTCGCACTCAAGAAGAAGTTTCCCTTCATCGTCGATGTGAGGGGGCTCGGCCTCATCTGGGGTGTCGAGCTTTCCATCGATGCCGATGCGGCGGCGAAGGAGTTCCTCAAGGAAGGCGTCATCCTCAACTGCACGAAGGGTACGACCCTGCGTCTCGTACCCCCCCTTATTGTGAAGAAGGAGGAGATCGACATATTCCTCGATATAGCGAACCGGATATTTGAAAGGAAGAAAGGGTGAAAAGGGACTTTACCAGGTTACTGGACATTTCAAGGAAGGAGTGCGATCAGCTCCTGAAGAGAGCGCGGCAGTTGAAAGCGCTCAGGCAGGCAGGCAAGCCCTGGCAGCCGCTCAAGGGCAAGAGCCTTGCCATGATCTTCGAGAAGGCCTCCACGAGGACGCGCCTTTCTTTTGAGACAGGCATGCACCAGCTGGGCGGACAGGCCATCTTCCTCTCCCCCTCGGAGACGCAGATCGGCCGGGGAGAGCCGATACAGGACACGGCCCGCGTTCTGAGCCGGTACGTCGACGGGGTGATGATCCGGACCTTTTCACAGGACACAGTGGAAGACCTTGCCAGGTGGGCGGCTATCCCTGTCATCAACGGGCTTTCGGATCAATACCACCCCTGCCAGACCCTCGCGGACCTGCAGACCATTGCGGAGTACAAGGGCAGTCTCAGGAAGGTGAAGGTGGCCTACATCGGCGACGGCAACAATGTCGCCAACTCTTGGCTGGAGGCAGCGATCCTGATGAAGATGTCCTTTGCCATCGCCACGCCGAAGGGCTATCAGCCCGACAGGGAACTGACCGAAAGGGCATCGGCGGGCACCGGTTTTACCCTCACCGACGACCCCGCCGAGGCCGTCCGCGGCGCAGATGTCATATATACCGATGTGTGGGTGAGCATGGGTCAGGAAAAGGAAAAGGCCTTGAGGAAGAAGGCGTTTAAAGGTTACAGGATAGACGACAAGCTTTTGAGGCTGGCACACAGTGATGCCATTGTCATGCACTGCCTGCCTGCCTATCGCGGTCAGGAAATAACGGACGAGGTCTTCGAACGCTTCCAGGAGGTCATATTCACGCAGGCGGAGAACAGGCTGCATGCGCAGAAGGCACTCCTCGAGTGGCTTCTGGCGGGACGTGCAAAGGCTTCGGAACAATAAACGGAGGTCAGGATGAAAAAGGTTAAGAAAGTGGTCCTCGCGTATTCGGGAGGTCTCGACACATCGATCCTTGTGAAATGGCTCAAGGACGTCTATGGCTGCGAGGTCATAGCCTACGCCGCTGACGTAGGCCAGGAGGAAGAGCTTGTCGGCCTCGAGGAGAAGGCCCTGAAGACGGGCGCGTCCAAGGTTTATATAGAAGACCTTCGGGAAGAGTTCGCGAGGGATTTCATATTTTTTGCCATCAAGTCGAACGCCATCTACGAGGGCAACTATCTCATGGGTACCTCCATCGCGAGGCCGCTCATCGCAAAGAGGCAGATCGAGATAGCCCGCAAGGAGAAGGCGGACGCCGTCTGCCACGGGGCGACAGGCAAGGGAAACGACCAGGTGCGTTTTGAGCTCACCTTCTACGCGATGGAGCCGAATATCAGGATCATCGCGCCCTGGAGAGAGTGGGAATTCACCTCCCGCGAGGACCTCATCGACTACGCGAAGAAGCACGGCATAGAGGTGCCGGTGACGAAGAAGAAGCCCTACAGCATGGACCGGAACCTCATGCACATAAGCTACGAGGGTGGCATCCTGGAGGACCCCTGGTCGGAGCCTATGGAAAACATGTTCAAGACGACGGTTTCCCCCGAAAAGGCCCCCAACAAGGCGACATACGTGGAGATAACCTTCGAGAAGGGTGTGCCCGTGGCGATCAACGGCAAGAAAATGTCCGCCTTCAAGATCGTCGAGTACCTCAACAAGGTCGGCGGTGCCAACGGCATCGGCCGCGTCGATATCGTGGAGAACCGCTTTGTCGGCATGAAATCGCGGGGTGTGTACGAGACGCCGGGATGCACCATCCTCCATGCGACGCACCGGGCCGTGGAGACCCTTACGCTCGACAGGGAAGTGATGCACATCCGCGACGGCCTCATCCCCAAGGTGGCCGAGCTCATCTATTACGGGTTCTGGTTCTCTCCGGAGATGAAGGCCATCATGGCGCTCACGGACGAGATACAGTCCGTGGTCAACGGGACGGCGCGGTTGAAGCTCTACAAGGGCAACTGTATCGTCGTGGGCCGCAAGTCGAAGAATTCCCTCTACATGAAGGATTTTGCCACCTTCGACAAGGACACGGTCTATGACCAGAAGGATGCCGGCGGTTTCATACGCCTGAACGCTCTGAGACTGCGCATCAGGGCGATGCTGGAGAAGTGAAAGGTCCGACCGACCCTTACCAATAAACACGTTTGGAGAACATGATGAACCCCTATGAGCCTCATGCGATCGAAGAGAAATGGCAAAAATACTGGGAAGAGCGCGAAGCGTTTTGCGTTGACGAGGACCCGTCGAAACAGAAATACTATCTCCTTGAGATGTTCCCCTATCCTTCGGGCAAGATCCACATGGGGCACGTGAGGAACTATTCCATCGGCGACGTCATAGCGCGGTACAAGACAATGAAGGGGTTCAATGTCCTCCATCCCATGGGATGGGACGCCTTCGGCATGCCCGCGGAGAACGCCGCCATCGAAAGGGGGATACAGCCGGCGACGTGGACCCACGAGAACATAGATTACATGAAGAGGCAGCTTAAACGCCTCGGTTTCGGGTATGATTGGCGCCGCGAGGTCGCGACCTGCGACGTCGAGTATTACCGGTGGGAACAGTGGATGTTCCTCAAGATGTTCGAGAAAGGTCTCGTCTACCGGAAGAGCTCGCCCGTTAATTTCTGTCCGAAATGCCAGACCGTCCTCGCCAACGAGCAGGTGGAGGGGGGGAATTGCTGGCGCTGCGGAGAAGAGGTCATACAAAAGGAACTGACGCAGTGGTTCTTTGCAATAACGAGATACGCCGACGAGCTCCACGAATACTGCGACAAGCTGCCCGGGTGGCCGGAGAAGGTCACGAGCATGCAGAAGAACTGGATCGGCAAGAGCTATGGCGTGGAGGTCCACTTCACCCTGGAGGACGGTTCGCCCTTCACGATCTTCACGACGCGGCCGGATACCCTGTACGGTGTGACCTTCATGGTCCTGGCGCCGGAACATCCGCTCACCCTGGAACTGTCCCGTGGCACAGCCCAGGAAAAAGAGGTGGCTGCCTTCGTACAGAAGGTCAAGGCACAGGACAGGAGCTTCCGGGGGGAGATCAGCCTGGAAAAAGAGGGTGTCTTCACGGGAAAATATGCCATAAACCCCCTGACGGGTCACAGGATCCCCATTTATGTGGGGAACTTCGTCCTCATGGAGTACGGCACGGGGGCCATCATGGCCGTCCCCGCCCACGACCAGAGGGACTTCGAGTTCGCGAAAGAGTATGGTCTTCCCGTGATCGTCACGATCACGCCCAAAGACAGGGAACTCGACGCGGACTCCATGGACTGTGCCTACGTGGATGAAGGCGTCCTTGTCAATTCCGACAGGTTTAACGGGATGAACAACCGTCAGGCCATTGGCGCCATCATCGACTATCTTGAAGAGAAAGGCCTGGGAACGCGGACCGTGAACTACCGTTTGAAGGACTGGGGTATCTCGAGGCAGCGTTACTGGGGAGCCCCCATACCCATCATCTATTGCGAGGATTGCGGGACAGTTCCGGTGCCCGAGAAGGACCTGCCGGTGGTGCTGCCCGTCGACCTGGAGATCAGGATGGTGGGCCGCTCGCCGTTGGCCGACCATGCGCCCTTCTACGAGGTGGAATGTCCCGTCTGCGGGAAGAAGGCGAGGCGGGAGACGGACACGATGGACACATTCGTCGAATCGTCATGGTATTTCCTGCGGTACGCCTGCGCCGATTACCAGGGCGGGCCCCTCGACAGGAAGCGGGTCGATTACTGGATGCCTGTGGACCAGTACATAGGCGGCATCGAGCACGCCGTCCTGCACTTGCTCTACTCGCGATTCTTTAACCGTGTTCTCAACGAGCTCGGTCTCGTTGGTGTCCGCGAGCCCTTCAAGAATCTCCTCACCCAGGGCATGGTCATCAAGGACGGGTCCAAGATGAGCAAATCCAAGGGCAACGTTGTCGATCCCAACTATCTCATCGAGAAGTACGGCGCCGACACCGCGCGCCTCTTCTGCCTTTTTGCCTCCCCGCCGGAGCGCGACCTCGACTGGAGCGACCAGGGCGTGGAAGGGAGCTATCGCTTCCTGCAAAGGGTCTGGAGACTCGTTGCCGAGCACGCGGATCCCCTCACGGCAGTGACTGCGGTCGACCAGTTCCCGGGAGCGGCCGGAGATGAAAAACAGCTCATCCACAAGATCCACAAGACCATCATGAAGGTGACGGACGACGTGGAGAGGTTCCATCTGAACACCGCCATCGCGAGCATCATGGAACTTGTCAATATGACGTACAAGTTCGTCGAGAAGGGCATTGACGGCGAAAAAGGGAAGGCGCTGCTCAAGGGCTCCATCGAGGCGATGCTCAGGCTCCTTTATCCCTTCGTTCCCCACATTGTATCCGAGCTGTGGCAGGTCATGGCAGAGGATGTGGCTGTCCTCGGATCCTCGTGGCCCGTCTGGAACGCAGAACTGGTGAAGGACGAAAAAGTCATGATCGCCGTGCAGGTCAACGGGAAACTCCGCGATACCTGTGAGGCGGACCGCGATATGGGGGAGGATGCACTCAAGGAGATGGTCTTCGGCCTGGAAAAAGTGCAGAAGCACCTCGAGGGGAAAACTATCAGGAAGACCATCGTGGTGCCCAACAAGCTCGTCAATATCGTATGCGGATAGGATAGAAAAGGACAGGTGGCAGGCCATGACGGACGGGTCAAGAGGAACAATGAGGACAACGGAATGGACTATGAACGGTAAGGGCTTGAGACGGACAGGGTTGGTCCTCATCATGGCAGTGATGCTTATGGTGACGGGGGCGTGCGGTTACCAGCTCATCGGCGGCAAGGGCATATACGGCGGGGACATATCGTCGATCTACGTTCCCGTCTTCAAGAACCTGACTTACGAGCCCCACGTGTCCCAGCCAGTCACGGAATCCTTTTCCAGGGAGCTCCTGTCGACGGGACTCTTCACGTTGAGCTACGAAAAGGCCGACGGGATATTAAAGGGCGAGATTATTGACGTCACGATGTCACCGTCATCCTTGAACGCTCAGGGTGTCGTCATCGAGAAATATGTCAGCGTGACGGTGACACTCGGTCTCTATCAGAAGAACGGGAGCCTTGTCAAGAACTTCGGCATCGCTGATTCAGAGGTGTACAAGATACAGGAAGGAGCGGAGGAATACAACAGACGCGAGGCCATCCGCCGGCTCTCGGCCCGGATGGCGAGGCGATTCAGCGCTCAATTGCTTCTGGAATATTAACGAGACCTTAAGCCGTCTGGCTCTTGTGAAGCTTCCGGGCCAGTCGAGAGATCTTTCTCGCAGCGTTGTTCCTGTGCACGACACCCTTTGAGGCCGCCTTGTCGATGGAGGAAACGGCATCCCTGAAGATCGTCTCGACCTCTCCTTCTTTCCTGTCGATGGCACCGATGGCCCGTTTTATCCTGCTCTTCATCGTTGACTTGAAGTGGGAATTCCTGAGCCTGCGCTTCTCGGACTGCACTGTTCGCTTGATGGCGGATTTATTCTTCCTCAAAGGTTGTCCTCCTCTTTAAGACTTTTCTTTATTTATCACCCATGGGCCCGAAAGTCAAATAGTTCTGCATCATTGAAAAAAGCGCTCCCTTTGTCGGCAGATGTACACAACACCGCGAAAACGACCTGGCGATATCTGCGGGTCCTTTTCATTCAAGCGGCTTGTGTCTTGTGGTCCAGCGATCCTAAGGGTTCGCGGGTACTACTTCTTGCCGGCAGCCCTCTTGGATGCCTTGAGGGGATTGATCTTCTGCTCTTCGGCCTTGGGCGCTTTTTTCACGTGGGTTGACATCGGGCACGAGCCTTTCTGCCACTTCTGGGCAGGATAGGGGAAGCTCGAACAGTACTTTCCCGTTTCGAACTCGATGACCCTGGTACATCCTTCGCAATTCTCCACAATGGCGAAGCATTTTCCTCCACTGTACGAACATCCCGTCTTCTTCATGAAGAGACATTCGATTCCCGGTTTCAACGTTGTGCATACCATAACGGCATCACCTCCTCAGAATTAACAAAAGCGTATTATGTAACTACATTTTGATGCTCATTGTCAATATGCTCCCTGAAACTCTCGAACTAAAACGTGATTTCCAAAGGAATCTATTGACAGCAGGAGCAAAATATTTTAATTATTAATGTTTTGTTCGCGCGGAACTTCATGTTGATTTTGGCATGTTTCTTGTAGTATAATAACTCTTTTGCTGGTGTAGCTCAATCGGCAGAGCAGCTGATTTGTAATCAGCAGGTTGCGGGTTCGAGTCCCATCACCAGCTTATAAAACGGAGAGGTTCCCGAGCGGCCAAAGGGGGCAGACTGTAAATCTGTTGGCGAAGCCTTCGGTGGTTCGATCCCACCCCTCTCCACCATTAAAAAATAGGAGCGTTGAGGTTGATCCGACGCCTTGAGGCTCTGGAGCGGATAGCAGTAGGACGTGCGGGAGTAGCTCAGTTGGTTAGAGCATCAGCCTTCCAAGCTGAGGGTCGCGGGTTCGAGTCCCGTTTCCCGCTCCAAAAAACCGAAGCGGGTGAAGACTCCCGCTCCAAAAAACCGAAGCGGGTGAAGACTCCCGCTCCAAAAAACCGAAGCGGGTGAAGACTCCCGCTCAAGAGGAGGCAGCGGGCAGCCACGGGGTCGACGAGAAGAGGCCGGGCCGGTGGAGCCTGCGAGAAAGATGGGTGGCCCTGTAAGGGCCTGCCCGGCAGCGCGATGGATACTGGAGCCCCTGGTGCTCCATAATAAAGGGCGGATACAATCGTTGCCCGCTGAAAAACGGGAAGTGGGCAGGGAGTTGTTTCTGCGCAAAGATATTGCATGGCGACTAGGGATATTATCGGTTATAGGCGCCCATGTAGCTCAGTCGGCAGAGCACATCCTTGGTAAGGATGAGGTCAGCGGTTCAATCCCGCTCATGGGCTCCATAAAAAATATCACGGAGGTCCTCTATGGGTAAGAAAAAGTTTGAACGGACGAAACCACATGTGAACATAGGAACCATCGGACATATAGATCACGGGAAGACCACCCTGACGAGCGCCATTACACGGTGTCTTGCCAATAAAGGTCAGGCCGAGTGGATCCCCTTTGACCAGATCGACAAGGCCCCCGAGGAGAAGGAGAGGGGCATCACCATCGCCACCGCCCACGTCGAGTACGAGACGGACAACCGCCACTACGCCCACGTGGACTGCCCGGGCCATGCCGACTACATCAAGAACATGATCACGGGTGCCGCCCAGATGGACGGCGCCATCCTCGTCGTGGGAGCCAACGACGGTCCCATGCCCCAGACCCGTGAGCACATACTCCTTGCCCGCCAGGTCGGCGTCCCCTGCATCGTCGTGTACCTCAACAAGACGGACATGGTCGACGACCCCGAGCTCATCGAGCTCGTCGAGATGGAGCTCCGCGAGCTCCTCACCCAGTACGAGTTCCCCGGCGACGACATCCCCATCATCAAGGGATCGGCCTTAAAGGCCCTGGAGCACGGCTGCGGCGACCCCAACTGCCCGGACTGCAAGAGCATCTACGAGCTTCTGGCCGCCTGCGACTCCTATATCCCCGAGCCGGCCCGTGACACCGACAAGCCCTTCCTGATGCCCGTGGAGGACGTCTTCACCATCTCCGGCCGCGGCACCGTCGTGACGGGCAGGATCGAGCGCGGCGCCATCAAGCCGGGCGAAGAGGTCGAGATCGTCGGCTTCCGTCCCACCCAGAAGACCGTCACCACCTCCGTG